>DASQDR010000081.1:0-9875 GCA_035634055.1 Tepidisphaeraceae bacterium
GCAGGTGGCGGCGGGGGCGGCGGAGCGCGCGGCGCAGCTCCAGGCGCAGGTCGAACAGGTCACACGCGAGCTCCAGACCAACGCCTCCACCTCCCGCCCGGCGCTGGCGGCGCGGCGGGACCAGTTGGTCGCGCAGCTCGAGCTGGCCACGGCGCAGCGCGACGTGCTCCGGCAGTACGCCGGCTTCGTCGCCGCCGCCCAGACCGGCGGCAGCGTCGGGCTGGCGCAGAAGATCGCGGAACTGGAGCGTTCGGTGCCGGAGCTCGCGGGCGAAGAGCAGGCGGGCGCGGCGGACGCGGGCGGCACCGCCGGGACCGTCGCCGCCGCCGCATCGGCGTCCGCCGCCGCCACCGTCGCCGCTGCCGCGCAGCAGCCGGCGGCGCAGGCCCAGTCCGCCGGCATCCTCTCGCTGCTGCGCGAGATGCTCGGGCTCTCCGGGCGCGTCAGTGAGCTGGAGGACCTGGCCGGAGAAGCGCAGCGGCTGGCCGGGTCCAACGAGCAGTTGCGCGCGCCGGTCCGCGGCGCGATCATCGACGCCGTCCGCCGCGCCGAGTCGATCGGCGCCGCCACGCAGCCGACCGACGACCCCGCGGCCCTGGACGCGCAGCGGCTCGAGCTCGCGGCGCTCACGGCGCGCTTCAAGCAGCTCTCCGCCGCCGGTGTTCCGCTCGGCGAGCAGGGCGTGCTGCTGGACGCGACGCGGCGGAACCTGCTCAGTTGGCGCGGGACGCTCACGCGGCAGTACACGCGCATCCTGCGCGACCTGGCGGTGCGCCTGGCGTTCGTCGGCGCGGTGGTGGTCGCGCTCGTCGTGGGGTCAGAGCTGTGGCGCCGCGCGACGTACCGCTACGTGACCGACGCCCGCCGGCGGCGGCAGCTCATGGTCATCCGCCGGGTCGCCGTCGCCGTCGCGGTGGTGGTGATCATCGTCGCCAGCGTCGTCAGCGAGTTCGGCTCGCTCGCCACCTTCGCCGGGCTGATCACCGCCGGCATCGCGGTCGCGCTCCAGACCGTCATCCTCTCCGGCGTCGCCTACTTCTTCTTCATCGGGCGGTTCGGCGTGCGCGTGGGCGACCGCGTGACCATCTCCAACATCACCGGCGAAGTGATCGAGGTCGGCCTGTTCCGCCTGTACATGATGGAGCTCAGCGGCAAGTCGCCCGACCTGCACCCGACCGGGCGGATCGTGGTCTTCTCCAACGCGGTGCTGTTCCAGCCGTCGGCCTTTTACAAGCAGCTCCCGGGCGCGAATTATGCGTGGCGCGAGCTGACGTTCACGCTCGCGCCCGACACCGACTATCGCGTGGCCGAGCAGCGACTGATGGGGGCGGTGACGTCCGTGTTCGGGGAGTACCGCGATTCGCTGGAGAGCCAGCAGGCCAAGGTCTCGCGCTCGCTGCACGTGGCGATGGAAGCCCCGCAGCCGCAGGGCCGGCTGCGCTTCGTGGAGGCGGGGCTGGAGTTCGTGGTCCGATATCCGGTGGAGCTGCGCCGCGCCGCGGAGATCGACGACCAGGTGACTCGCCGGCTGCTCGACGCCGTCAACCAGGAGCCCACGCTGCGGCTGGTGCCGTCGGGCACGCCGAAGATCCAACCCGCGGCGTAGGTGGCGGCCCGCGAAGCGACAACGCCGCCGCGCCGGAGCACCAACGTCCCATAGGGCGCACCCGCGCATCCGCTACCGGCCGCACGCATCGGCGCGACGCCCCCGACTTGACGGCGGCAAACGTTATTGCGCCATCTGCGACCGCGTGATTTCCGCCGCGTCGCCGAATCTGGTGTAGAGACATAGCGTCGACGACGCCGCGGCCAGGCGGGGCATCGACAACCAACATTCGCGGCGAGTCGCGCGAGGCCGGTGAGCGGCAGGCGCGTCGCAGCAAACGAGATCGGGCGTGCGTTGCGCCCTTCGGCCGGCGGGATTCCCACAGATCCCGCCGGCCGCGTTGTTTGACGGGGCAGCACGATCGCGCCCCGCGCCCCGGCCGAACCCGTTCGCTGGCGCCGTCGCCGGCGGCGCACGCCGTCATCACCGCCCTTCGATTCGCGCGAAGTTGCACGCCAGCCCCGCGGCCGCTCCACTAGCAGCGCCAGTGCACCGGCGATTAACATCCCGACTGGCGAAGGAGATGGCGATATGAACGAGGGCGAACAGGCCGGGGCTTCCACGGATTTGGCGGCTGCCTGTTCGCGGGCCGAGTTCCTTCGGCGCGGCGCCGCTGGGCTTGTCGCGGCCGCCGCCCTCGGGGCGTCGCCGCACCGCGCGGCGTCCGCCGCAACTCCGGCGACCCCGCCGCCGTCGCCTGGCGAGCCCCCCCTGATCACCGCCCCCTCCACGACCCCCGCCGGCACCTACGACCTGCGCGACTTTGCCCGCTGGATCGTCGAGGAATTCGAGCCCTCCGTCCGCCTGCCCGGCCCAGCCGGCAGCTATGCGCGGCAGGTGGGGGCGGCCGAGGTGGAGCTGTACGGCGTGGCGGACATGGCGTGCGTGCTCTACACGATCGGGCGGCTCAACCCCACCGAGCAGCAGCGCGCGGAATGGGCGGCGTCGCTCCAGTCGTTCCAGAACGCGGACACCGGTTACATCGTGGAGAAGAGCCCGACGCACTCCGGGCTGCACAACACGGCGTTCGCCATGGGCGCGATGCAGTTGCTCGAGGCGAGGCCGAAGCACCCGCTGAAGTTCGCCGAAGAATTTCGCGACGTCGCCGCGTTCCTGGCGACGCTGGACTGGAAGGACCGGGTGTACGCCGACAGCCACCGCGGCGCGGGCGTCGGCTCGGTCTACGCGCTGGCGCCAGAGCTGCGATCGGGGCGGTGGTTCGATGCCTACTTCGCCGCGTGCGACGCCGCGTTCGACCAGCGCAACGGCATGATGGGCCAAGGCAAGCCGGCCGGCGGCGATTCCGACCAGATCGGCGGGACGTTTCACTACCAGTTCCTCTACGAGCACTTCAACCGCCGGATGCCGTTCGGCCCGCGGCGGATCGACGCGGTCATCGGGCTGCAACAGCCCGACGGCTACTGGCACGCCACCAACCACCTCTGGCTGACGCTCGACGCGATCTACATGATGACGCGCACGCTGCGCTACGCGCCGCACCGCGGTGACGACGTCCGCGGATCAATCGAGCGCGCGATGGACGCGCTGATGAACGACGTCTACGGCGCCGAGGGGCGCAAGAAGCTCGCGGGCGGAAAGATGGCGGTACACTCGCTCACCAGCGCGGTCAGCATCGCCGCCGAGGCGCAGCAGTTCCTCGGGGCCGATCGCGTGATCACCGATTGGCCGCTGCACCTGGTGCTGGACCGCCGGCCGTTCATCTGATCGACCCGGCCGTCGCGTGCTCGACACGGCTCAGAAGAAGGACAGGGACATGCACATCATCACGTCGCGCCTCGGCGCGTTGGCGCTTCAACTCATCATGGCCATCGCCACCGTGGCATCGGCAACCTTGCCCGCCCGGGCGGCCGAGCCGCTGCCGGCGCTGAAGCAGGGAAGCTGGGACGCGCTCAAGCTCGGTTGGGACAAGCCGGCGACCGAGGACAGCTTCGCCGGCAACCCGATCGGCAACGGGCACGTCGGCGCGCGGATCAAGGGAGGCGTCGGCACGGAGATCATGCAACTGAACGACAAGTGGTTCTGGTCCGGCGGCCCGGGCCTGACGCCGCCGGATCCGAAGCGCCGCGCCGCGATGCAGGAGACGCGCAAGCGCCTCGCCGCCGGCGATATCGTCGGCGCCGACGAGGCGGCCAAGGGCATGTGGGGCTCCAACGACATGGGGACGTTCCTCCCGCTGGGGAACCTCGTGATCAGCTTCGATCACGCCGACGCCGGCGCGTCGGGCTACAGCCGCGTGCTGGACATCGACCGCGCCGTTTCCACCGTCAGCTACGCCATCGATGGCGTGACGTACACGCGCGAGGCGTTCGCCAGCTTCCCGGACGATGTCATCGTCGTCCGCCTCTCCACCAGCGCGCCCGCGAAGCTCGGCTTCACCGCGAAGCTCGCCTACCCGCCGGAGATGGAAGGCCACGGCGGCGCCGTCTCCGTTGACGAAGGGAACGTCCTGGTGATGAAGTGCCGCGCCCCGTCCAACTCCGGCTGGCACGCCGAGCGCGGGATGCGCGCCGAGACCCGCGTGAAGGCAATCGCGCAGGGCGGCAGCATGTCGGCCGGCGAGGGCGGCGCGCTCAAGGTCAGCGGCGCCGACAGCGTCGTGCTGATCCTGGCCGCCGCGACCAGCTACAACGGTTTCGACAAGGAGCCGGGCGCCGACGGCGTCGATCCGTCGCCGATCGCAAAGCGCGTGTTGGCCGCGGCGGCGGGCAAGGGGTACGACGAGCTGCTCGCGGCGCACGTCAAGGATTACCAGAACCTGTTCCGCCGGGTGTGGGTGAGCTTCAACGGCGACGTGCCGACCGCGCAGGCGCTGACCTTCCAGTACGCCCGCTACGACATGATCGCCTGCTCGCGCACCGGTAACCGCCCGCACAACCAGCAGGGCATGTGGAACCACCGCTGGAAGCCCAGCAGCTACAGCGCGCACTGGCTGAACGAGAACGTGCAGAAGTACTACGCGCTGATCGAGACGGGCAACCTCGCCGAGTGCGGCGAGCCGCTATGGAACTGGATGGAAGAGTTGGCCGCCAGCGGCGCGAAGCGCGCGCCGATCGACTGGGGCTTCAAGGGTTGGCTGGCCGGATCCTGCTCCGACATCTGGGCCAAGACCAGCCTGGCCAGCGGCAACAACGAGTGGTCGATCTGGCCGATGGGCGGCGTCTGGCTGTGCCAGAACCTGTACGACCACTACGCATTTGGTCGCGACGAGAAGTTCCTCCGCGAGCGCGCGTACCCGATGCTCAAAGGGGCGGCCGAGTTCTGCCTCGACTACCTGGTGGAGAACAAGGACGGGCACCTGGTGACGTCGCCGTCAACATCGCCGGAGAACCGGTTTGGCCTCGTTGAGGGCGGCCCCGCCTGGGCGGTCTCCGTCGGCGCGACCAGCGACATGGCGCTGATCCGCGAGTTGTTCCGCGACACGATCGAGGCATCGACCGTCCTCGGCGTCGACGAGCCGTTCCGCGAGAAGCTGAAGGCCGCGAGGGCCAAGCTGCTGCCGTTCAAGATCGGTAAGAGCGGCGAGCTCCAGGAGTGGTCGGAGGATTATTCGCGCCTGCCCGCCGACCCGCGCAACCGCTTCACGCCGCACCGGCACGCATCGCACGTCATCTCCGCCTGGCCGCTCAGCCAGATCACCGAGCGCGACGCCGAGCTGTTCGCCGCGGCGAAGCTCGCGCTAGAGAACCGCGGCAGGGGCGGGTACCACCCGGACAAAGGGGCGATGTGGGCGCGGCTGAAGGAGGGTGACAAGGCGATCGCGTCCAACGACACGCTGCCGACCGGCGATCGCATGATCGGCCAGTGGCCCCCGAAGGCGGCCGCGCTGCCCGAGTTGCTGGTGCAGAGCCACGCCGGCTTCATCGAGCTGCTCCCCGCGCTGCCGACTGCGTGGAAGAGCGGCCGCGCCACCGGCCTGCGCGCCCGCGGCGGGTACGAGCTCAGCATCGAGTGGAACGACGGCGAGCTGACGTCCTGCCAGATCGATTCCCGCCTCGGCGCCACGCCGCCCGTGCGCTACAAGGGGAAGGACGTCGACCTCAACGCCGGCGGGAAGGTCACGCTGAATCGGCTGGCGACGAAGAGCAGGAGCTAGAGCGCCGGCGCGCACGCATTACGCTTACCGTGCCGTCTTCGTCGTCACGCCTTCCGGAGTCCGCGTGATCGTCGGGCGGGTGTCCGCGACCGGCGTGCCGAAGTTGGGCGTGCCGTCGGGGTTCCACGTGATCGGCTGGACGCGCGCGTGGCGGTTGGGGTCGCGCAGCGGGTCCGGGTGCACCTTCTCGTACGGGCGGGCGTGGTAGACCAGCAGGTCGGTTCGCCCGTCCTCGCTAATCGTGAAGCTACAGTGCCCGGGCCCGTACTGGCCGGTCTCCTTCGTCGTCACCATCACCGGCTCGGGCGATTTCTTCCACGAGTTCGGATCGAGCAGATCGGCGTTCTCGTCGGCGGTCAGCAGCCCCATGCAGTAGTTCGCGTCGGTCGCGCTGGCGGAGTACGCGAGGAAGATCCGCCCGTTGCGCACCAGCGTGGCCGGGCCCTCGTTCACCGGGTGGCCGATCTTTTCCCAGCGCAGCTCCGGGCGGGTGATGCGGACCTGCTCACCCTTGATGTGCAGCGGGTCGCTCATCTCGGCGATGTAGACGCTGGTGCCGCGGCCGAGCTTCGGGTCGTTCTGCGCCCAGGTGAGGTAGCGGCGGCCCTTGTGCTCAAAGGTGTGCGAGTCCAGGGCGAACGATTCCCAGTTGGTCTTGAGCTGCCCGCGCTCGACCCACTCGCCGCTCATCGGGTCGGCCGAGCTGTTGGACAGCACGTAGATGCGGATGTTCCAGATCTTCTCCGCCTCGCCGGCGGCGAAGTAGATGTACCAACTGTCGCCGATGCGGTGCAGCTCCGGCGCCCAGATGTGGGCGCCCATGATGCCCTTGGCGTGCTTGCGCCAGACGATCTTGGGCTCGACCGAGCCGAGTTCCTGGATCGTCTTGGACCGGCGGATCTCCAGGCGGTCGTACTCGGGGACCGACGCGGTCATGTAGTAGAAGCCGTCGGTGTGCTTGAGGATCCACGGGTCGGCGCGCTGGAGGACGACCGGGTTCTCGTACCGCGCGGGCCGCGTCTGCCCCAGCGCGGTCGCGCTGAAGACGATTCCGGCGCACGCGGCCAGCCCTGCTGCGATCGTTGCGGTGAGCGTCATGCCTCTATGACAACGCGCCGCGCGCCCGGCCGCAAGCGCACGAAGGCGGCGCGCGCGGTGCGGCGTGGCGCAACGTGCCGCGGGCGCGGCGTGGCTACGCCGCGCTGCGCGTGGTCGCGGGCGCGCTGCGCTTGAGCAACTCGGGGAAGTGCTTCTTCACCTTCTCCACCTTCGGCACGCTCCATCGCTGCACGTAGGGGTGGTCCGGGTTCTTCTTCACGTAATCCTGGTGATACCCCTCGGCGGGATAAAACTTGTCGAACGATTCGACCGTGGTGGCGATGGGCGCGTCGAACAGCTTGGCGTCGTTGAGCTGCCGGATGTACGCCTCGGCGACCCGCTTTTGCGCGTCGGTGGAGTAGAAGACGGCGCTGCGGTACTGCCGGCCGTAGTCCGGGTGCTGGCCGTCCTTGGTCGCGGGGTCGATCACGGTGAACAGCACGCGCAGCAGTTGCCCGTAGCTGATCTTCGACGGGTCGTAGGTGATCTGGATGGATTCGGCGTGATTGGTCAGGCCGGCGCCGACGGTTTCGTATTTTGCGTCGTCGGCCTTGCCGCCGGCGTAGCCGCTGACGACGTCGGTGATGCCCTCGAGCTGCTCGAACGCCGCCTCGGTGCACCAGAAGCAACCGCCGGCGAATACCGCCACGGCGGCTTTGGAATCCTTCTCCGCCGGCAAATCGATCGCCGGCTTGGGCAGGTCGGCGGCGGCAGCGCGGGTCGGGCGGTCGCACGAGAAGGCGGCCGCGGACACCGCGACCGTGAAGATCAAGCACTTCAGCCAGGCGGGACGCATCGAGCGCACGATCACCTCGTCAGGTTGGTGGCCAGTGGTTTCGACGCATTGTAGGCGTGAGCGGTCAGGGCTTCTCGACCGGCAGGTTCGCTTCGGTCCACCCGCGGTAGCCGCCGTCCATGGAGAGGACGTTGGTGTATCCCATCTTCTGGAGGTTGTCCGCCGCCAGCGCCGACCGGAACCCGCCGCCGCAGTACAGCACCAGCGGGGCGGCGTGGTCGGGGATCTTTGTCTCGATGTCGCGCTCGATGATCCCGCGCCCGAGGTGCGTCGCGCGCGGGAGGTGCCCCTGCGCCCACTCGTGGTCCTCGCGCACGTCGATGAGGTGAAAATTTTCGCCGCGATCGAGCCGCTGCCTCACGTCCGCGACGGTGCACTCCCTGATGCGCGGCTTGACCGCTTCGACGATCTTCAGAAAGCCGGGTGAATGCTTCGCCATGGGTCGCTCCTTCCGCGAATCAATTTGTCGGGCGACTGCCGCCTCCAGCGCACGCTGCTGCCCAGAACGCGCCGGAAAATCGACCTTAATCGGACGGGTGCCCGCGGATTATGCCTGGGGCATGCCGACCTGGATGAACTGCACGCCGGACGCCAGCAGCGCCGCGATCAGGGCGGTAAAGGCTTCCGGCGGGGCGGAGCCGAAGTCGACCGCGAAACCGACCATGCTCCCGTCCGGCGAGGTGCCGGGCGGGGTGGCGGAGTGAACCGCCGACGACAGCCCGTCGGCGTCGGGCAGATTGGCGCCCGCGCGGTCCTGCCAGTGACGCAGCCACGCGCGCAGCGGGTCATCGATGGCGGCGGCGGGGGCGCAGCGGAACTCGCAGTCGTCCCACCGCAGCGCGGCGACGCGGACCTCCTGCCCGTCCGGATAGCGCACCGCGCAGGGCCCGCCGACCGCCACCGCGCCGGCGTCGAACGCGCCGACCTTCGGCTCGCCCTCCTGCACCCAGAGGAAGTCGACGCGGAAGACGCGGTAATCTTCCGGCACGTCCTCGGCCCCCTGCCCCGGGCCGACGGCAACCAGCGGCTCCGCCTTCAGGTCCGCCATGCGCTCGCGCTGCTGACGGAGGGTGTTGCGCAAGCCGTCGAGGTACTTCTCGCGCGTCGAGTTGATGACTTCCCAGAGCGTCAATGAAACCTCGCGGACAAATCCGTAGTCGTCGCGGCGCGCCACGCGATGCGCCCACGGCGCCGCGTCACGCCGAAGTGGTCGCGAGTCTCGCGCGGAGCGGCGGCGCCGCAGCGAGCTTACCGCACCAGCGCCGGGGTCAGGTCGATGGTGGTCACTTCCTGGATGACCTTGACCAGCGCCGTGCCGTCGGCGGGCTTGCGATCGCGGACGGCGGCGACCGCCTTGGTCACCGCGGCGTCTCCGCCCGCCTGCTCGATCAGGTACTGGATCGCGCGCGCGCTCTTGCGGCGGAAGGTGTCGACGTAAACGCCGATCAGGTCCTGGCGGATGGTCTTCAGGTCCGCCGGGTGCAGCACGTCCACCGCCGTCATCTTCAGCGCCGCCTGCGGGTGCTCGAACAGCAGCCCGCCGACGAGCTGCTGCCGCTGGTCGCCGGTGATGGTGGCGGTGTACTTGGCGGCGAAGACCGAGGTGGCGCCGACGGCGAGCCACTGCTGGTCGTCCTTCAGCGCCAGCGGCTGCATGACCAGGGTGTTGATCATGTTGGCGAAGTGCCCCCCGACGCGCGCGCGCGCCTGGAACTCGATGGCGGCGGCGATCTGCGCCTCGACCGCCGTCACCACCGCCGTCAGCCCCTCCGCCCGCTTCTCCGGCGGCGCCTTGGTGTCGTCGGGCACGGGGTAGATGATGTCGTCCATCGGGCGGTCGACCGTCAGCAGGCCAGCGGGGTTGAACGAGACGGCGTCGGCGGCGCGGTTGTAGTAGAAGTGCGGGTCGCTCCACCCGCTGCGCATCAGCGCCGTCAGGCGGTCGGGGGCGGTCACGAGGTAGAAGATCGGGGCGCGAAGCTCGTCGAGCTGGCGGATGGCCGGCGTCAGCTCGCTGTCGTACGCCCGGGCGACGGGGACCGGATCGGTCACGCCGAAGTCGGCCATGAACTGGCGGATCAGCGGCTCGCGCTGCTCGCCGATCCGCTGGAGCATGTTCGCGGGCGCGGTGGCGGGCCGGGCAGCGGCGGGCATCTTGCCCAGCGCGGTGGTCACCCAGGCTTCGTCACCCGGCTCACAGAGGGCGCGGCGGCCGTTAATGGTGACGGCCCGGAACCCCTGCGGGATCGAAGCCTCGCGCC
>DASQDR010000082.1:0-3812 GCA_035634055.1 Tepidisphaeraceae bacterium
TTCTGGGAGACGCTGCTGCTGCCGCTGTGCGCCGCCTCGGTCGGCGGGATGACGCTGATGTCGCTGACCAACGACGACCGCCGGAGGGGCATCGCCTTCGCCAACGGGCAGTTCTTCCTGATCAAGCGCTCCGCCTACGACGCGGTCGGCGGGCACGCGGCGGTGCGCGACAACATCGTCGAGGACGTCGGACTGATGCGGCTGCTCAAGCGCGAAGGGTTTCGTACTCGCCTCTACTTCGGCCGCGACTTCGCCTCCACCCGCATGCACGCCACGCTGCGGCAGACGTTCAACGGCTGGGCGCGAATTTACAGCGGCGTGTGCGACCGCCGGCCGGCGAGGATCGTGCTGGCGATGCTGTTCATCGTGTCCGCCCTGGCCGCCCACCCGGCCCTGCTCGCGTCGATGGTCGCGTTCGCGTCCGGCCACCGCGACGCCGCCCGCCCGTGGCTCTACGCCAGCGCGGCCCACGTATTCTTTCTGACGCTGGTGCTCGCCTCCATCTACCGCACGTCGGGCAACCCGGTCCGCTATGCGCTGGCGTTCCCGCTGGGCGGGAGCGCGCTGCTGGCGATCCACGCCTACGCGGTCCGCGCCTGCCGCACCGGCCGGATCGCCTGGCGCGGCACGAGCTACCAGTCCGGCTCGAGCCAGCCCGCCGGCACCGCGGCCAAGCGTTGAGCAGTGACCTAACGTCACGCGCGCCACGTCCCCACGTAGGGGCCAGGCTTGCCTCGCCCGCTCCTCGTGGTCGAAGAAGGCGACACAAGTGTCGCCCCTACGGCGCGGATCACCACGACCTCTCCTTCGCCCTCTAATCCGTCATCCGCGTCGTCGGCCCCACCGGTTGCGTGGCGGGGGCGGGGGCGGGGGCGGTCGTCGGGGCGGGCGGCGGGAAGGGGAGCGGGGCGGGGGTGCCCATGAGCGGCACCGGCTCGCCCGCGTCCGGCGCCGGCTTGCCAAGCTTGACCTGCCCGACCGCCGCCGGCCGGGGGACCATCATCCGACCCAGCAGCGCCGCCGGGGCAGGCGCCGGCGCCACCGCGGGCGGGGGCATGACCATGTCCCCCATGATCGCTGGTTGGCTCGGCGGCTGCGGGGCGACCGTCGGCGCCTCGCAGGTCTCGCTGGGAGCGGCCCCGGCCAGCCGCGCCAAGCCAAGCGGCGCCAGCACCGCTGACAGCACGACCGCCGTCGCCGCCGACGCGAACCGCCCGACCCGCCGCGCCGCCAGCCGCCACCCGCCGCCGCAGTCCTGGGTAATGACCGTCCCATCGAGCCGCTTGTAGAACCGCACGCACAGCTTCCCCTCGGCCTCGGCCACCATCCGCTCGGCATCGTCGCGGGTCATGGCCGACAGGTTGTAGACGTTCAGCGAGCAGTGCTTGCAGAACCGCACGCGTTCGTCACCGCGCATGTCATCCCAATCCGCCGGGCAGGGCTTGGGGATCTCGATCACGTCCAGCCGCAGGGAGCTCTTGGTCGCCATGCCGGGATAGACGCAGGGCGGCGGGGGAAGTTCCGAGGCGGCGCAAGCGACGGTGTCGAATGGACTTCGGCCAAAATTGGGTTCGTTTTGCCACTTTTGCCTCCGCGCGACGGCCGCAGGTGAATTGGGTTCGTTTTCGCGATTTGACGCGTTCACGCCTGCGATCGGAATTGGGTTCGTTCCTAACGAACCGCGCAACCCGGGCGCGAAGGCGCCATGCCCGCAGCCAATGGCTTGTTCGGTTGTCAAAGAGCGCCGCCGTCTCCCCGGCCTGATGGGACGAGAGAGCAGCAGCAGGCAACTTAGCAACCGGAATCGGCGGTGTCGGCCAAAATCGATCCGCTCACTGCGGGGCGGCCCGCTCGATCCGGTGCAGCTCCGGCGCCAGTCGGCGGTCGGCGTAGCGGTAGGCGTCCATCGCCAGCGCGACGAACGCCCCCAGCAGCGCCAGCGACAGCAGGGCGGTCGCCCAGTGCCTCGGACGGAACCGCGCCAGCGCCGGGGCCGCAGCGATCAGGCCGAGGCCGGAGGCGATCACCGTCACGGCGTCGAAGCTGGCGCGCTGCCAGTACCCGCCGCCCAGGTGCAGCCACATGCCGAACTCGTCGAAGGTCAGCGCCAGCCCGACGCCGTAAAGAACGACCACCCACGCCCTCTGGCGCGGGCGGGGGAAGAAGAGCAGGTAGGCCCCGACCCCGCTGAGCAGGAAGATCCCGTAGTTGAGGTGGTGAACGTGCGTCTGCCCGGCGTAGAGGTAGAGGTCGGGCGCCCGCCGGGTCATGATCAGCAGGACGAGGATGCGCGAGCAGAGGAAGGTGAGCAGGAACGTCGCGAGCAAGAGGCGTGCGACGCGGGTGCGATGGTCGCTGCCCAAGCCGGCATTCGCGGAGGCCGCCCCGTCCCCTCCACGCCCCGCACCCGCTGTCACGTTCCGCTCATCGCCCATCGCGGGTCAAGCATAATGCGCGCGCCCCCCCCCGGGCCTGCGGCGGCCTGCGGCGGCCTGCGGCTTCACATCGGCAGCTTGCGGGCCATCGCCAGGTAGTTGTCGTAGTTCGCCCGCACTTCGGCCAGCGAGTCGCCGCCAAACTTTTCCAAAAAGGCTCGGGCGATCTCGAAGGCGATGACGGCCTCCATCACCACGCTGGCGGCGCTGATGGCGCTGATGTCGCTGCGCTCCCAGCCGGCCTCGGATTGCTGCTTGGTGTTGAGGTCGATGCTGCGCAGCGGCTTGCCAAGGGTGGAGATGGGCTTCATGGCGCCGCGGACGACGACCGGTTTGCCGTTGGTCATGCCGCCCTCCAGGCCGCCGGCGTTGTTGGTGCCGCGGACGAAGCCGAGGCTGGGGCCGTCCTCGTGGGCGGGATCGTAGGCGATTTCGTCGTGGACCTTGGAGCCCGGGCGGCGGGCGACCTCGAAGCCCAGGCCGAACTCGACCCCCTTGAACGCCTGGATGCCGACGACGGCGGCGGCGATGCGGCTGTCGAGCCGGCCGTCCCAGGTCATGCAGCTTCCCAGCCCGACCGGGCAGCCGAAGACGTGCGCCTCGACGATGCCGCCGGCGGTGTCCTTGGCCATCTTCTGGTCGTTGATGAACTCGCGCATCTGCGCGTCGGCGGCGGGGTCGGGGGAGTAGACCTCCGAGGCGTCGCGCGCGGCGAGCAGGTCGCGCCAGTTGTCGGGCGTCACCTCGACGTTGGCGGTCGCCTGCCCGACGGTGCGGACGAAGCCGAAGACCTCGATGCCGAACGGCTTGAGCAGGCAGCGCGCCAGTCCGCCGGCGGCGACGCGGGCGGCGGTCTCGCGGGCGCTGGCGCGCTCCAGCGTCTCGCGGCAGTCGGTGGTCAGCCACTTGATGGACCCGGCCAGGTCGGCGTGGCCGGGGCGCGGGCGGTGCAGCGGCGGCGTCGCGGTCGGATCATCGAGGCGCGAGTCCTTGTTGGGGATGAGCATCGTGATCGGCGAGGCGATGGTCCGCCCCATGCGCACGCCGGTGAGGAACTCGACGCGGTCGGTCTCGATCTTCTGCCGCCCGCCGCGGCCGTAGCCGCCCTGGCGGCGGAGCAGCTCGCGGTCGATCAGCTCCTTGTCGATGGGGACCGCCGCGGGCATCCCTTCGACGAGCGTGATCAGGGCCTTGCCGTGCGATTCGCCCGCGGTGCGGTAGGACAACGTTGCCATGGGCGGAAGAATATAATCGAAAGATGCCCGAACTGCTCCGCCTGGCGGCGATCACCTTCCTGCTGTGCGCACCGGCGCTGGCCGAGAGCGGGACCCTCGAGCAGTGGACGCAGGACGACGCCCGCATCCGCACCACCGGCGC
>DASQDR010000083.1:0-3473 GCA_035634055.1 Tepidisphaeraceae bacterium
ACGCGGACATGCTTGAGGGGCTGGCGGTCATCACGCGAAACGCCCGCGTCCAAGCTCAACTCATCGACGACCTGCTCGACATGAGCCGCGTCGTTTCCGGGCAGATGCGGCTGGACGTGCAGCGGGTTGACCTCCCGGCGGTGATCGACGCCGCGCTCGCGTCGATGCGCCCCGCCGCAGACGCCAAAGGCTTGAAGTTGCAGAAGGTCGTGGACCCGGTCGCAGGCCCGGTGACTGGCGATCCGGCCCGTTTGCAGCAGGTCGTGTGGAACCTGCTCAGCAATGCGATCAAGTTCACGCCCACGGGCGGCAAGGTGCAGGTCGTGGTGGAACGGGCGAGCTCGCACGTGGAACTGTCGGTCAGCGACACCGGGCAGGGCATCGCCCCGCAGTTTCTGCCCCACGTGTTCGAGCGGTTCAGTCAGGCCGACGTTTCGACCTCGCGTCGGCCCGGCGGGCTGGGGCTGGGGCTTGCCATCGTTAAGAGTCTGGTCGAACTCCACGGCGGCTCGGTGCGGGCCAAGAGCGGCGGCGTCAACAAGGGCACGACGTTCATCGTCTCGCTGCCGGTGTCGGTCGTGCATACGCTGGACCTGACCGAGAACCGCCAGCACCCGAGCGTCGAGCGGAGCGGGAGGTCCACGCGCTCGCCGGACTTGACCGGGGTGACCGTCATGGTCGTAGACGATGAGCCGGACGCCTGCGGCTTGGTACGGCGGATCATGGAGGATGCCGGAGCGGCCGTGACCACCTGCGGTTCGGGGACTGAGTGTCTGGCCAGCGTGGGGAAGCTGCGGCCCAGCGTCGTCATCGTGGACATCGGGATGTCGGGCATGGACGGGTTCACGATGATGGAGACGTTGCGCACGCGGGGCACCGACGCGGGAGGCTTCACGCCTGCGGTCGCACTGACGGCCTTTGCAGGGTCGGAGGACCGGCGGCAGGCCATGCTGGCGGGCTTTGACATCCACGTCGCCAAGCCCGTCGAGCCGGGCGAGTTGGTCGCGGTCGTCAGTCGGTTGTCACGCCGAAGTGCCTAACGCGCACGTTGAAACGCCTCACGCTTGCTCGCGCTTTGCTCGGCGCCGCTCGTGGGGCAGCGTCAGGGCGAAGGTCGAGCCGACGCCGAGCTTCGACTCCACCGTCAACGTCGCGCCCAGCAGCTTCGCCGCCTGTGAGGCGATGGTCAGCCCGAGGCCGACGCCCGGCTGCGCGTGGCCCTCGCCGCGACGGAACGCGTCGAAGATGCGGTCGATCTGCTCCGGGTTGATCCCCGGCCCCTCGTCGCTCACCGCGACGACGACCGGCCCCTCGTCGCTAGCGCTCGCCCGCACCCGGACCGTCCCCGGCACACTGTACTTTACCGCGTTGCCCACGAGGTTCTGAAGCACCAGTTGCACCAGTTCCCCGTCCGTCACCACTACCGTCCCGGTCGGCACTTCCAGAAGGACGTTCACGTCCCGCTCGGCAGCGTTAAACGCCACCTGCTCGATGACGACTGATGCCAACCGGTACAGGTTTACCGTCTGGGGTGGCTCGACCGTCCCGCTGCGCAACCGCTCCTTGTCCAGCAGCCGACGCATCCCCGCGATGGTGTCGGCGATGGCCCGCTGCGCCGTGTCCAGCGTCTTGGCGTCGGCGGCGAATTCCGGCGCGGTCGCCAGCCGCTCGCGCAGCAGTTTGAGCAAGAGCGTGACGCCGCCGAGGTTGTTGTTCAGGTCGTGGCTGATGAACGACAGGTACTTCAGTTCCGCCTCGGACGCGGCGCGGAGTCGGTCGCTCTGCTGCGTAACCAACGCCGTCACCGCCTGATGCAGCATCACGTCGATGGCAATGTCGAGCGACACCTGTTCGTCCAGCGTCACCGGCCGGGCCAGCCCTTGCCAAACGTGCTCGACGATGGTGCGGCGCAGCAGCCGGTCCTCCGACAGCAGCGCCTGCACGTCGTACCGCTGCTCGTACCGCGTCAACCCCTGCGCGGGCGACTGCGCGACCAGCGCCCGCGCCCGCTCGGGGTCTGCGGACTCCAACACGTCCGCGATCCGCGCGAGGATGTTGGGGGTGCTGTCCTCAATCTGGTCGCACGTGAGGGAGCGCACCGTGGGGATCGCGTTCTTAACACGCTCCACCCAGACCTCGACGATTCGCTCGCTCTGTGACCGCAGGACGGCGGCGACCTCGGGGCTAGGGATGATCGAACGGAGTTCGTGCGACGGGTCGCGACGGGGGTGGTGCCGTGTAGCCAAGACGAGCCTTTAGTGGCGGCGGCTCGTGGTGCCCCGCGTACCGGCATCTTGGACAGGTCACTGACAGTAAACGGGGACGCCGGAGAAGTCCGACGATCCGCCACGCCCCGACGGATGCTAAAAGCGAGCGTTGCGGGCTTCTCGCCCCGTTCTTTGCTGGACCGGACGCAATGACGAGGCCTTGTCAACCCGAGGCCGCGCCGGAACGCGAGCGGCCCGTTCTACTTGGCAGTCCTCACAGGTTATCAGAAGTGTCACCTGAAATTACGGGAATCCCCGGAAGGTTGTTCAATCTATCTTCAGCGGGCGGGGGCGGTGAGCCGATCACCCGCCCGCTTGCTTCTGATGTCGCTCGACGGCTGCTCTGACTTTCGGCCAGCTTCTCAGCCTGCTCGCCTCGATTAACACGGTTGCTATCCGTTACGGTTTCGCTCTCCTGCTGCCTCTTCTGGTCGCCCACGATTCCTTACCTCGCTTCCGAACCTGCGGGTCCGCCTATTCCGCTTGCATGCTCGCAAGCGTCTGGGCGACACGGTGTTGTAAAGCCGGTGTTGTAAAGCCCGACAGTGTGACGTGCATTATCGAGGGCGTGGGCACTGCACGTGTTGCGGCGTGAGCGTCAAACACGCATGCGCGGAAACAAGTGTTCAGGTTCTTCGCTGCTTTCAGCGGAGGGCACAAATCTTGATGCAAGCCCCTCGCGTTCCAGCACCCTCAGCGGCAGCACCAGCCTCGGCGGTAGTTCAGCGAAGGCTCAAATGAACGAACGCAGCAATGAGTTAAGCACCCTCCTCGTGAGGGAGGTAAAGGACGTACCCCGATAGCGCGATGCCCTTCATTCCGTAGATGGTCTTCAACTGCCGCATCAGGTCGTGGCCGCTGGCGTCGGGAAGGCCGATGTCGCTGATGACCAAATCGAAGGGTCCAGCCGCCGCGAACTTCAAAGCAGACGCCACGCTGTGGGCCACACTGACGAGGTAACCGGACCGGCCGAGCAGTCGCCCCATCACGCGGGCGGTGTCCGGGTGGTCCTCGACCAGCAGGATGCGGCAAGGATCACACGCCGGCCGAGGGGCGTGTGACGACCCATCCGTTGCGGCGGGCGTCGGGGCTAACGCGGTCGTGTCCATTTCAACGGTGAAGGTCGCCCCCTTACCAGCGCCTGCGCTCGTGGCCGTGATCGTGCCGCCGTGCATGTCCATAACCGCGCGGCTGATGGCCAGACCG
>DASQDR010000084.1:0-15993 GCA_035634055.1 Tepidisphaeraceae bacterium
CGGCCGGCTCGACGGCGACGACTACTTCGTCCTCGACGCCCACGTCACCGCCCCCGGCGCCGGTGCATGGGGGTGGTGGAACGGCGACTTCAATCACAGCGGCAAGATCAACGGCGACGACTACTTCGTGCTCGACTCGAACATCGGCCGCCAAGGCGTCGTCCTGTAGGGGCGGAAGCCTCCCGCCGCCTGTGCGTTTTAAGAAGGTAGGCAATCCGTCGCGTCCGCACGGGTGCGGACGGTGCTTTGGACGCGTGAGGTGAATCGCGGCACCGCCGCGCCGCCGCCGCCCGCGCCCGTCGGCATTCATGTCCGTCATTCCTGGTCGATCGGCCGTCCCGCGCCGTCGCCGCGAATGCGTAATGCCCCGACGCGATCTCTTCACGGATTGCGTTTGCACGTCGCGTGATGATGGATCATCCTAGAAGCAACCATCCGTCATCCGACGGCCCTGCCGGGTCCGCGCGCACGGGATCGGCAACAGTGATGGGGGCGGTATGGAAAAGGTTCTCTCACCATGTCATCGCACCAGGTCCGCCTGTCCCGCTGGATTGCCTGCTTGGAACCGCTGGAAGGCCGGCGGCTGCTGAGCGCGGCGGCGGCGGCGGGGGCGGAGCTTGAGACGGCGGCGGCAGCCGCGCCCGCGCGGCCGATGGAGCGGCTGGATCGCGGGGTCG
Organism: Tepidisphaeraceae bacterium; assembly: GCA_035634055.1. GTDB lineage: Bacteria > Planctomycetota > Phycisphaerae > Tepidisphaerales > Tepidisphaeraceae > JAICTV01. The sequence goes on from DASQDR010000084.1 coordinate 678, forward strand.
TGGCCGTCCGGCAGAGTTCCACCCACGTCTTCGTAAGCTGGCGGTTGCTCGGGCTCGACGAGGCGGGCATCGGCTTTAACCTCTACCGCTCGACCAACGGCGCGCCCGCGGTGAAGCTGAACGCCACAGAGTTGCTGGCCGGCACCAATTACCTCGACGCGACGGCCGACCTGACCAAGTCCAACGCTTACTTCGTCCGCCCCGTCACCGGCCCCGCCGCCGCGCGCATCGAAGGCGCCGCCAGCAGCGCCTGGCCGCTGCCGGCCAACGCGCCGGTGCGCCAGCACATCGCCATCCCTTACCAGCGCGAGGCGGACGACGGCACGATCAAGTTCGGGCACGTTGCCACCGGTGACCTGGACGGCGACGGCGAGTACGACTTCGTCGTCAACCACTCCGACGGCGCGCCGCAGGACCCCGGCGGCAGCCACGCCGCCAGCACCGATACCGTCAAGATCGAGGGCTACCGTCGCGACGGCACGCGCCTGTGGCGCATCGACCTGGGTTGGAACGTCGAGATCGGCCGCGACTACGCGCCGATGCAGGTCTACGACCTGGATGGCGACGGCATCTCCGAGATCATCACCTACACCGCCGAGGGGACCACCGACGGCACGGGTGCGACCATCGGCGACGTTAATGGCGACGGCGTCACCGATTACCGCGACCCCACCCGCACCGGCCGCGTGCTCAGCGGGCCGTGCTTCGTCTCGATCTTCTCCGGCAAGACCGGCAAGGAGCTGGCGCGGGCGGACTGGATCGCCATTGGCAACATCAGCGACTGGGGCGACACCAGCGGCAACCGCGCCAGCCGCAAGCTGCTCGGCGTCGCCTACCTCGACGGCCAGCGCCCCAGCGTGGTCGTCTGCCGCGGCGTTTACGCGCTGATGAAGGTGCAGACCTGGAACTACAACGGCCCCGGCGCGGGCGGCGCCGTCGGCAGCCTCTCGCCGGTCTGGAGCTGGTCCAACCAGGGCAACGCCGCGCTCCAGGGGCAGGGATTTCAGAACCTGAAGGTCGGCGATGTCGACAACGACGGCAAGGACGAGATCCTCCACGGCAGCATCTGCCTCGACGACAACGGATCGGTCAAATACTCCATGGGGCTCGGTCACGGCGACCAGCTCAACTTCTCCGACATGGACCCGGACCGCCCGGGGATGGAAGTGTTCTCGATCTACGAGCGCGTGCGCACGCCCGGCATCGAGATGCACGACGCGGCGACCGGGCAGATCCTCTGGAGCAAGGACGTCACCGCCGACACCGCGCGCGGCAACGCCTCGGACGTCGACCCGCGCACCCGCGGCTACGAGTCCTGGGCGGCCGCGGGCATCACCGGCTTGTTCGACACCAAGGGGAACCTCGTCAGCAGCGTCGATCCGTACAACGACTTCGACCTCTGGTGGGACGGCGACCTGCTGCGCGAGATGGCCACCGACCACTCCGACGGGCTCCACATCGACGAGTGGAACTACACCAACGGCACCATGCGCAACCTGCTGACCACGGGCGCGGGGTTCCTCGAAATGTGCGGCAGCGGCGACGTGATGGGCGATTGGCGCGAAGAGATCTTCGCGATCTACCCGGCCGCCAACGAGTTCCGCATCTACACCACCACCATCCCCACCGCGATCCGCACCTATACGCTGATGCACGACCCGACGTACCGCCTCAGCCAGCTCGTGCAGCCGCAGCGCAACATCACAAACCCGCAGCCGGGGTTCTACTTCGGCGACGGCATGGCCCCCGCGCCGACGCCCAACATCTTCTATGCCGGCGGCAACGCCGGGCGCTGGTACCAGGCGGAGCAGGCAGTTCTGGGCGGCGGCAACGTGCCGGAGGGGACCAACGGCGGGTTCAACGGCACCGGCTACGCCAACTTCTCCACCGCCGGCGGCTCGGCGCAGTTCAACGGCGTGGACGGCGGCAGCCCCACCGCCGCCTCGCGCGCCACCCGCACCATCCGCTTCCGCTACGCCCTGGGCGGGATCACCGCCCGCACCGGGAAGCTGATCGTCAACGGGCTGGAGGTGCCCATCACCTTCCCCCCCACCGGCGCCTTCACCACGTGGAACCTCTACGCCATCAACGTCCCCCTGGCGGCGGGGCCGAACAACACGATCCGGCTCGAATCGACCGGGCAGGACCTGGCGAACATCGACGAGCTCCAGGTGGACCTGACCGGCTCGAGCGGCGGGATCGCGGGGGCGGCTTTCCACGACTTTGACGACGACGGGATCTTCGACGCCGGCGAGCCGCCGCTGCCCGGCGCGGTTGCCTTCATCGACTACAACAACAACGGCCTGCCCGATACCGCCGAGGCGAGCATCGTCGCCGGGGCGGGAGGGGCGTTCGCCTTCGGGGCGATCCCCAACGACACCTACGCGCTGCGCGTGGTGCCGCCGAGCGGCTTCGTCGCCCGCCCGCGCGCGACCGTCACCGTCACGGCGGGTGCCACGACCGCCGGCGCACACCTCGCGCTGGAGCGCATCGCCTACTCCGCCACCAACGGCGACGACCACTACCGCCTGCGCGCCAGGCTGGGCGGCGGGTTCGAAATCTTCATCGGCGGCGCGCGCGCCTACTCGCTCTTCGCCGGCATCCCGTCGCTCACCTTCGACCTGCTCGGCGGCGCGGACGTGCTGACGCTGGATTACGTCAACGGCAGCGCTTTCCCCGGTTCAACCCTGACCGCGAACGCCGGCGACGGCGCGGACGAACTGGAAGTGCTCGGCGCGCCCGCCGACGCCGACGTCGTCACCTTCTCCGCCACCGCCGCCAGCTTCGGGGCAGCGACGGTGCAGCACGCGGGCGTGAACGAGGTTTCTTTCAACGGGCGCGGCGGATGGGACGCGGTCGCGATCAATGACGGCGCGGCCGTCACGTTGAGCGGCGTGCAGCAATTGCAGTCGCTGGCGCTGGGCGCGGGCGCGATCGCCAAGTTCGCCGCCAGCGGCCAGACCCATGCCGTCGCGCGCGGCGTAACGGTTGGCACCGGCGCGACCCTGGACTTGGGGGACACCGACCTGCTGCTGGACTATTCCGGCCCCAGCCCGCGCGGCTCGTGGGACGGATCCGCCTACACCGGCGTCGCGGGCGCCATCGCCACCGGCCGAAACGGGGGCGCGTGGAACGGCGGCGGGATCGTCACCACCCGGCCCGCCGCCATCGCCGCGAGCCGCCTGACGACGCTCGGCATCGCCGAGGCGTCCGACGTGTTCGGCCTTGCCGGCGCCCGGACCGCCCTGTGGAACGGCGAGACGATCGACGCCACCACCCTTCTCCTGAAGTACACCTACGCCGGGGACGCGGACCTCAATGGCAAGTTGAACGGCGACGACTACTTCGCCATCGACCAGGCCATCGCCAGCACCAATGCGTGGGGCTGGTGGAACGGCGACTTCAACCACGACGGCCAGGTTGATGGTGACGACTACTTCCTGATCGACTCGACCATCGCCCGGCAGGGCGTGGTGCTGTAAGAGGCACCGCTTCCGGAAGCGGACTCCCGCGTCATCCCGAAGCGACATCGCGTGCCACCTCAAGCGAGCCGCGTGTCATCCCGAACCGTGCTCGCGAGGATCCCGGGGCGGGACGCAAACGCACGAAACCGAAATTCTTCGCGAATTCGCCCACGATGCCGTTTCCCAGGCCTGGGACGCGACAGCCGACCGCGCAAGGCTCTCAGCGCAAATCGATGCTTGTGCTATCATCCCGGCCCCGGCTGCGCCCGCGCGGGGGATCACTTCGGCGGTTGGTGCGGCGTCATAGCGGCGGGAGCATATGTCGCGACAGGGGAAGGAATATCTCGATCACCTGGCACGGCGTGCGGCGGCGGAAGTCGTCGATCCCCGGCGTGGCCGTCGGCGCCGACGCGCGACGGCCGCGGGCGTGGAGCAACTCGAGCGGCGCACGCTGCTGGCGGCGAGCCTTAGCAACGGCGTCCTCTCCATCGTCGGCACCGACGGCACCGATCTCGTCACCTACGGCATCGGCAGCAAGGCCGGGCGGATTTACATCGACCTCAACGGCGCGCGCACCGACTACGCCCTGAGCAACGTCGCGCGCATCGACGTCTCCCTTGGCGGCGGCGGCGACCTGCTCCAGACCTACCCGTTCGGCAAGCCGGTATCCGCCAACCTGGGCGCCGGCGCAGATGACCGCATCGAGATTACTGGCACCGCCTCCAATGACAGCATCGGCGTCTCGGCCAACCGCGTGACCGTCGGCTCACACGCCTACGACTACGACGCCGGGTGCGAAAACGTCTTCGTTTTCGGCGCCGGCGGCGACGCTGACACGATGGCGCTCTCCGCCGCCGCCGGCATCGGGACGGCCAACATCCACTTCCAGACCGGCAGCGGCTTCGACGTGCTCGACGCCACGTCGGATTGGGCCGGCGACATCCACTTCACCAGCGGCGACGGCGGCGACCACCTCATCGCCCGGGCCAAGACCAACTTCGACTACGACAGCGGCGACGGGCTCGATTCCCTCACCACTTACACCACCGCGCACGCTGATCACCTCACGGTCCACGACGACTACTACCTGGGGCTCTACGTCGAGTCGCAATTCATCCGCGACATCAACTTTACCGGGGTCCACGAATTGCGCATCGAGCCCGACCCGGCGGCGCCGGCAACCGGTAGCGGCCAGGTGCACACGATCAGCCTGTCGGTCCGGCGGTACTCGGGCGTGAACGTCACGGTCGTCGGCGGGGGCGACGCGGAGCACGTCTACGTCCGCAGCCACCCCGCCTTCGAGACCGGCACCTCACTTAATTTCGACGGCAACGGCGGGGACGACCGGCTGGAGCTGGCCGAGGACGCTTACCTGCTGGCCAACTTCAACGGCGGCGCCGGCTTTGACGGGCTGGCTTTCGCCGGCACCTCCGGCGACGACACCATTCGCGCGGATCTCGACAACGTCACCACCGGCTTGACCCCCAGCGACGGCAAGAGCAACGTCAACTACACCGGCGTCGAGCACGCGGTCGTAGCCGGCGAGGGCGGCAGCGATACCTTCTACGTCAACGCCAGCGCCGCCACCGCCTTCAACGTGCTTGGCCCGCGCTTCGGCGGCAACGACCCGCTCGACGCACTGCACCTCGGCCACGGCGGCGGCAACTCCACCAGCATCAACTGGACCAACGGCTACTCCGCCGGCTACATGACCTTCTCCGACCGCCAGACGATCACCTGGAGCGGGATGGATTCCGTCTCGCGCCCGATCGTCCGTCCCTTCGCCGACGCCGGCGGGCCTTACGAGGTGATGGAGGGGAAGTCGATCGTGCTCGATGCTTCGGCTTCGAAGCCCTACGAGGGGTCGATCACCAAGTACGAGTGGGACTTCGATTACGACGGCACGAACTTCAACGTTGACGCAACGGGGGTGAAGCCGACGTTCTCCGCCGCTGGGAAGCGTTACCCGCTTACGCTGACGGTGGCCGTGCGCGTGACCGACGGCGCGGGCGCCAGCTACGCTTCGATCGACACCGCCACGCTGACGCTGAAGCCGACGGCCGCCCCGATCGCCGAGGCGAACGGGCCGTACGAGATGTACGTCAACGGCAGCATCACGCTCTCCTCCGCCAATTCGCGCGACCCCGACGGCTACATCGCGCGTTACGAGTGGGACCTGGACTACGACGGCGTCACGTTCAACGTCGACAGCACGCTGGCCAGCCCCACCACCGGCGCGGGCGGCCGGCCCGCGGGAGACGTCCGCACGGTTGCGCTGCGCGTGATCGACGACATTGGCGCGGTCTCCAGCATCGACACCGCCACCGTCACCCTGAAGTCCAGCGCCCCGCCGACCGTGACCACCACCGGCCCGTACACGTCGGTGGAGATGGGATCGATCGCGATGCGCGCCAACGCGACCGCCGGCGCGGGTGATTTCATCTTCCGGTACGAGTGGGATTTCGACTACGACGGCGTCAACTTCACGGTCGATTCCGCGGCCGGCGCGCAGCCGACCTACGACCACTCGTGGGACGGCCCCAGCACGCGCAACGTCGCCGTGCGCGTCATCACGAACCAGGGCCAGACCGCAATCGCGGCGACCATCGTGCAGGTGACGAACGTCGCGCCAACGGTGACCTTCAGCGGCGGCGCTTCGGTCGACGAGGGATCGCCGCACACGATCACCCTCGGCGCGTCCGGCGACCCGGGACCGGACGCGATCAGCTCGTGGCGGATCGACTGGGGCGACGGCACCGTGGACGTTCTGCCCGGCAACCCGACGACCGCCACCCACACCTACGACGACGGCCCCGCCGGGCGGCTCATCTCGGCATCGGTGAGCGACGAGGACGGCACCTACGCCGCCGTCGGCGCCGCCACGGTCGACCCCAGCTTCGGCTCCAACGGGCTGGGCTACATCGCGCCCAACCTCGGCTCGACCGACGTGGTGAAGAAGCTGCTGGTGACGGGCGACGGCAAGATCCTCGCCGTCGGCACCGGCACCACCTCGATCCAGCTCGCGCGGTTCCACCCCAACGGCAGCACTGACACGTCGTTCGGATCGGCGGGCAAGGCAGTCTTTAACACGCAGTATTCCACCAGCGTCTTCGACGCGCGGCTCCAGCCCGACGGCAAGATCCTCGTCGCCGGCGGCACGGCCAATGGCACCGGGACCACCACGTTCACCGTCCTGCGCTACACCGCCAACGGCGCGCTCGACACAAGCTTCGCCAACGGCGGGGTCTACAAGCGCGAGTTCACCGGCGGCAGCTCGCAGGCGGTTCGACTCCACGTGAGCAGCGACGGGCGGATCCTGATCGGCGGGCACGTCCCGGCGACGTGGCACAACCCCGACGGCACCTCCACCGAGTACAACCCGACGTTCACTTTCCTGCGCCTGCTGCCCAACGGCACGCCGGACAACACCTTCGGCGGCGGCGATGGGCTGGTCGACGACATGTTCTTCGCCGATGGCCGGCCCGCACTCTCCTCCCTGCTGATGGACTTCCGCGTGAGGGCGGACGGCTCGATCGCCGCGGTTGGCTCGCGCCATCGCAGTGGCGGCGCCACGCCCGACCTCGCCGTCGCCACCTACGCCGCCGACGGAGCGTTCCAGGGCGTGCAATATCGCACCGCCCACCCCGGCAGCACGTCGATCGTCTTCGCCACCGCGCGCTTCGCGTCGGACGATGAGTTCTACGTGGCGGCGGAGTACAACGGCCCGATCGCGCGCTACCGCGTCAGCGACGCCACCGTCCGCGTGAGCAACCTGCTGAGCGGCGAGGACCCGGCCGACCTGCTCCCGCAGGCGGACGGCTCACTGCTGGTGGCCGGGAAGTATTCCACCAGCCAGATGCTCGCCCGCTTCAAGCCCGACGGCACGCGCGACATGACCTTCGGCACCAACGGACGGGTCACGCCCGCGACCGGCGCGACCTCCGGCGTCTACGCCGCCCTTCAGCCCAACGACCTGCACGTGCTGATCGGCGGGACCGGCGTCTCGTCCGCCGACTTCGTCATCGGCCGCGTGCGCCTCGGGGGCGGCGTCTACGTGAACAACGTCGCGCCGATCGTCAACGTCGTCACCCCCGCCACCGCGCGGGTCGACGAGCCGGTCACGATCTTCTTCGGCCGGACCGATCCCGGCGCCGACACCGTCTCGAGCTGGACGATCAACTGGGCCGACGGCACCACCGACGTCCTGCCCGGCACCGCCACCAGCGCCACCCACACCTACGCGCGCCCGGCGATGTTCAACCTGGTGGTGACGGCCACCGACGAGGACGGAGCGTTCCAGGCGCCCACGCCGCGCGTCCCGGTGCAGCCCGACTGGCGAATCGACAATCGCGTCCTCACGCTCACCGGCGGCAGCGGCAACGATTCGGCGTCGCTCAACATCGACTCCGCGCAGCAGTTGCAGGTGGCCTGGGGCGGCGTGACGTTCGCCATCGCCGCGGCCGACTTCGACTCGATCGTGGTCGAGGGCGGCGCCGGCTCTGACAGCCTCACGCTCGATCACTCCGTCAACAAGCCGATCACCTTCAACGGCGGCAGCGGCGACACCCGCGACGGCGTCGTCTTCCGCGGCAGCGACGCCGCCGAGACGGTGACCATTGGCGCCAGTTCGGTCGTCATGGACGCCGAAGGGACCGCCAACGATCGCTCCCTCACCTTCAGCGGCCTGGAGAACGTCAGCGTCTACACGTTCAATGGCGACGACGACTTCACCATCGATACCGGCGCCGTGCCGACCGGCTACACGCTCCAGGCGGGCGAGGGGAACAATTCCTTCGAGATCATCACCGCCCCGGCAGGCGCCGACCCCAAGTCCCCGGGCCACCCCAATGAGACCAGCGGGCTGCGGATCTTCGGCGGCTATGGTCACGACAGCGCCGTCGTCCGCCCGGGCGCGGGCGGGGGCATCTTCTTCAGTGCCGGCGGGTGGACCGCTCCGTCGTCGGGGCTGCGCGACACGCTTACCTTCCAGACCGGGGACGCCGACGATCTCGTCACCGTTGGCAGCAGCTTCGGCAACAACGCCATCACCGGCGGCGGGAGCGTCGCGAGCTTCTCGCTGATCCAGGCGCTGGTCGTCGAGACCGGCGGCGGGAACGACCGCGTCGACATCACCCGCCTGCCCTCGGGCGTGGCGACGAGGATTGACGCGGGGGCGGGGGCTGACGCGTTCAACCTCATCACGACTGCATCAACGGCCGCTCAGACGAACACGTTCCTCGTCTGGACCGATCGCGTGCAGTGGGCGAGCAACACGTTCGCGTACAGCCAGTTTGAATCTGCCGCCATGACCGGCACGAGCGCGAGCGAAACGGTCCACCTCAACCAGGTGCCGACGATCCCGCTGGCGCTGAACTGGAACGGCGGGAGCGACGCGCTGTTCGTGAACAACGGGACCTACGTCTTCCCCGCCGCCGACGCCACGCCCGCCGCGGCGACGACCGGCCTGAGCGTGACCGTCCGCCCCGGCGGTACCGTGCTGTTCGACGGCAGCCGGCGCATCGCGGGGCTAACCCTTGACGGCGGCTCGGCCGCGCTGACCGCGGGCGGAAAGAGCGTGCTCGTCACCCGCGCGCTCAGCATCATCAACGGCGGATCACTCGACCTGGCCGACAACGACTTGGTGATCGACTACGCCGGCAGCACGTCCCCATTGGGCGCCTGGCAGGACGGCACGGATCAAGGCGTGATCCGCGATCTGCGTCTCGGCCGCAACGGCGGGACGTGGGACGGCCCCGGCCTGCGCACCAGCGCCGCCGTCGGCAGCCGCACGTCGCTCGGCGTCTCCGAAGCCTCCGCCGCCCTCGGCCTGGCCCCCGACCAAACGGCCCTGTGGAACGGGCAGCAGGTCGACGCGACGTCGGTCCTGGTGAAGTTCACCCACACCGGCGACGCCAACCTGGACGGCCGCATCAACGGCGACGACTACTTCGCCATCGACGCCCACGTCGCCTCGGCCAACCCGTGGGGCTGGTGGCGCGGTGACATCGACTACAACGGCAAGATCAACGGCGACGACTATTGGCTGATCGATTCCACTATCGGCCAAGCGACCGAGTTGCTCTGACGCTCGGCGGCTCATCGATCCGATCGCCGCGCGGCATCGGGGTTGCCTTGCTCCGACTCCAAGGCCTCGGCGGCTTCGCGCGCTAATCTGGCGCTGGGAACGTCGGTGCGCGGGCTGTAGTAGCGCTTGAGCCAGCGGCTCAGGCCGTCCAGGCCCGGGAAGAGCACGCGCTCGGTCACGTTCGCCTGGTCCAGCTTGTCGCGCACCTCCCACTTCAGTTTCGCCGGGATGATGATGCGATCGTACACCCCCGCGTGACCGGCCAGCCACGGCTCGATCTGCGCCTCGGGCGAGGACATCAGCGAGAACAGCGCGAACTGGTTGACGATGCGGTCGTCCAGGCTCGGCGGCTCCATGAACAGGACGAACGGGCCCGTGCCACTTCCGCGCGACGCGCTTACCCCTCGTGAGGCGCTGCTCGCGCGTGAGGCGCTGCTCCCGCGCGACGGGCTGCCATCCTTGCTCTGGCCGCGTGCTCCGCGCCCCTCGCCTCGCCCGCGTCCGCCGGGTTTGGCCAGCCGGTCCAGCGCCGGCAGGTCGTCGGCGACGCGGTCGAGCATCGCCGCGGTGAAGACGTCCGCCTGCTCCTGCTTGAGGATCTGCCGCAGCTTCGCCGGCAGCAGGCGGTGGGCGGCGGAATAGTTGACGCACCAGACCACGCCGTCCTGGTCGAACCGCTCGACGTCCTGCGTCGCGAAGTGCAGGGCGACGAACGGGGAATACGTCCAGTCCAGCAGGCGCGTCGGCAGGCCGTGGTGCTTCGCCAGCGAGAGCCAGTTCCAGATCGAGTCGCCGGTGACGGCGTCGCGATGGGCGTACTTGCGGAAGTTGCGAAGCAGGTGCCCCTCCTGTCGCGCGTACGGGCCTCCCAGGCGCGCCAGCGTGGTGGTCAGGTCGGCGTCGGCCCCCTGCACGCCGCGGAACGCGAACGCCGAGCGGAAGCGCCCGAGGTGCGGCTGCCAGGCGTCGCCGTAGAGCCGGCCGAGGAGATCGTCAAAGCTGCTCGCGCGGTATTCGGCCATGCTGACCGCGAGGATACCGCGCCGGCGCGTTGGCGGGAGCGGACGGTTCGGCATAGGCTCGCGCACGCGAAGGATGAAGGCGGAAGATGAAGGATCAAGAATGCTGAATGCGGAATGATGACTGAACGAAGCGGTCACGCGGCCCCGAACAGTAGCGGTTCCAATGGGCGCAAGCGCTCGGCCGCGGGCGCGGGGGCGGCAACGAAGGAGTTGGACTGATGGTGGACGCGACGCTGGTAACGCTGGCGCGGGAAGTGCGCGGCAGCACGCTCATGATGCTCGACGGGTTGAGCGACCACCAGGCGCGCTTCGCCGCGCTGAGCAACTCAATCCTCTGGCACGCGGGGCACGCGCTGGTGGTGGTCGAGCACTTGTCGGTCATGCCCCTCACGGGCGGATCGGCCGGCTATCCGCCCGCCTACTTCGCCGCGTTCAGTTGGAAGAGCAACCCGCGCGGCGTGACGGACTGGCCGGCGGTGGCGGAGGTGCGCGGCGAGTTGCAGTCGCAGTTTGATCGCCTGCTGGCCGCGATGGAGCGCGCGACGCCGGAGCAGCTGGACGCAAAAGACGCGCGCAGCGGCCGGACGGTCCGCTGGTCGGTCGTCCACGGCCTGCACGATGAGGCCCGCCATCAGGGCGAAATCTGGCTTCTGCGAAAGATGCTGCTGCGCGGCGCCTGACCCTGTGCAGAGATCACCACGAAGTCACGAAGTGGTTGTTCGCTAGTTTCATGCTCCTCGGCAATCGATGCATGAGGTGAGCTGAGGCAAAGCGGGACCGCTCCGTACCTCCGTGCCTTTGTAGTTCACCTCTGATCGGACCAATGACGTCGCCTACTTCTGCATCTCGATCAGCCCACCGGCGATGCGGGCGCCGGAGTTGCCGCTCGGTTGGCTCTTCAGGTCGTCCGCCTTCTCATGGATGATGACCGGCTTGCCGAGGACGTCGTTCTTCTCCCCGCCGAGGGTGATGTCGGTGACGGTGAGGTCGATGCTGGCCTTGCCGCTCTCGTCGGCGGTGAGGTTGCCGAAGTCGCCGGCGTGGACCGGGCTGGTGGTCGGGCCGCCGTGCGGGTGCTTGTCGGGGTTGTAGTGCCCGCCGGTGCTCATCAGGTCCGGGGCAGACATGTCACCCTTCTCGTGAATGTGGATTCCGTGCCGCCCGGGCGGCAGGCCGGTCAGGTCGCCGGTGATCTTCACCCGGCCGCCGGTCTGGGTGAAGGTGATCTTGCCGGTGGGCGTCCCCCACGACGGCTGCGTGCTGGCCGCCTGCGACGGACGGATGTTGGCAACGGCCACTTTCGTCCCGGCCTGGTCAGTGCCGCCGGCGGATCGCGTGGCGGCGGTTGTGGGGTGCGCGGCACCATGCTCGGCATCGTGGCCCGCTCCGCCGGCGCCGCCCGAGTCCTGGCATCCCAACACGAGCGCGGCGGCGAGGGCGGCGGGAGCGGCGAGCAGCGTCAGGCGGTTCATGTGGTCCTCCAGGAGGTTGTGATCGGCCGGCGCAGCGATCGGCGAAACGCCGCTCGCCTGCGCGGCGCGTTATAAATCGCGACCATTACAAGATGCAACGGCCGAAGCGCCGGGGCGTGCCGCCGCGATTTCGAGACGGTCGCGGCGCGACCGTGCGTGCCAGTGCGCAAAGCCGCACGCCCGCGGGTGGCAGTGCCGCGCCGACGGGACTAGGCTTGGGCAGCGATGAAGGACCCGGCCACCCAAGTCTCGCCCTCGGCAGCGGCGGTGCATCCGCCGGCGTCACCCCACGATGTCGGGGCGCCGCCCGCACCGCCGCGCGACGCGCGCCACTCGCCGCGGCCCTTTCGCCGGTTCATTCAGAAGATCGGCCCGGCCGGCCCCGTCGCGCTGATCGCGACGGTGCTGCCGATCGCCGGCTCGATCGGCGTGCTCACGCTCGGCCCGCTGGCGGCGTACTGGCTCCGCGGGCACGGGACGGGCGGGGTGGTGGTCTTCACCCTGTCGTTCATGTTCCTCGGTGCCGTCGCGCTGGCGCCCACCTATACCACCTCGATGATCGCGGGCTGGGCGTTCGGCTTCCGCGTGGGGTTCCCCGCGGTCCTGATCGGCACCGTCGGCGGAGCCCTGCTCTGCTACGTCGCGGCGCGGCGGCTGGCGGCGGATCGGGTGGCGTCGTCCTTCGAGCACCACCCCAAGTGGGAGGTCGTCCGCCGCGCGCTGGTCGAGGAGACGGCCGGCAAGACCCTCTGGATCGTCTTCCTCCTGCGCCTCTCGCCGGTGCTGCCGTTCGGCACCACCAACGTCCTGCTGGCCACGACGCGCGTGCGGGTCTGGATCTACACCCTCGGCACGATCCTCGGGCTCGTGCCGCGCCTCGGGCTCGTCGCCATGGCGGCGGCGGGGGCGGAGCGGCTCGACTTCGCCTCGGCCGACAGTTGGTGGATGCTCGCCGGCGGGCTGCTCGCCACCGGGCTGTTCATCCTCGTCATGGCGGTCGTCGGAAAGCGTGCGCTCGACCGCGCGACGCGTGGCGAACAGCTACCGGCGCAGCCGATGGGATGACCGGCCGCAGCCTCGGTTCCGGCGTCACATGATCGGGCGCAATGTTTTGAAAGTTCCTTGAAACTTTCACGAAGTGGTGCATAATCTTTCACGTTCTCAGGCGCAAACTCCGCGCCCGCGCTTGCCGTAGCACCCCTGACCGAATTCAAGAGGAACCTGCCCATGGCGACCGCCCGTCGACGCGTCCGCTCAGAAGCTGAATCGTCGCGTCAACTCACGGGCATCGCGCGACTTGCGCGGGCAGCGTCGGCGGGGTTGGAGAAGCTGGAGAGCCGACGATTCTTTGCTATCCCCGCCTTTCCGGGCGCCGAGGGCGCGGGTGGCTACGCGACGGGCGGGCGCGGCGGGGACGTTTACCACGTTACCAATCTTAACGGCTCGGGCGCCGGCTCCTTCGCCGAGGGGCTTGCCACTGCCCCGGCCGTCGGGCGGACCATCGTCTTCGACGTCAGCGGGTACATCGCCAGCCCCGAGCAGATCAAGCTGACCAAGTCCAAGATCACCATCGCCGGCCAGACCGCCCCCGGCGACGGCATCGGCCTGCGCAACGGAACCTTCTGGATCTCGGGAGACGACCTGGTCGTCCGCCACTTCCGCTTCTACGGCCACCGTGGCGGCGACGCCCTGGACTACGACAGCGGCTCGGTCAACAGCATCCTGGATCACGTGACGGTCGCGTTCGGCCCGGACGAGAACTTCTCGACCTGGAGCCCGCCGGAGAACATGACCTTCCAGGACTCGATCAACGCCTGGGGCCTGGTCAGCCACTCCGCCGGCGGGTTGTGGAACACCAACCACGCCACCGCCCTGCGCACGCTGTGGATCCACAACCACACGCGCAACCCCAAGGCCCGCCCGGAGGGGGTGCTGGACTGGGTCAACAACGTGACGGCCGACTGGGACATCGGCTTCATCATGGGCGACTCCAGCACGCCCGCCAACTGGAAGGCCAACGTCCGCGGCAGCTACTTCGTCTCCTCCTACGCCAAGACCACCGCGCTGGAAAAGGCGCTGCTGGACCGCAACGGCAACCCGAACTTCTCGCTGTACATGGACGGCTCGGCCCTGGACGGCAACGCCAACGGCGTGCTGGACGTGAGCCGCACCAACTACCAGATGGCGTCGGGCAACTACATCCAGGCGCCCGCGCCGTTCGTCAACAATGGCGTGCCGGTCACCATCGACGATTACCTGACCGCCTACAAGAAGGTGGTCTCCACCTCCGGCCCGCTGCGGACGGACGCGACGTCGGCGGCGCTGCGCGACGAGCTGAACGCGATCGCGATCTCCGACCTGATCCTCCAGAAGAAGCACCAGGTCAGCAACGTCAGCCAGACCGGCGCGAGCAACGGCGGCTGGGGGACGCTCGCCTCGGCGCCCGCGCCGGTGGACACCGACCAGGACGGCATGCCCGATTTTTGGGAGAACTCCCTCGGGCTCAGCGCCGGCGTCCAGGACCACAACGGCGTGCTGGCCAGCACCGGCGGGATCGTCAACGCCGGCACGTTCATGCCGCCCAACACGCCGGCGGGCTACACCAACCTTGAGGAGTACCTCCACTTCCTCGCCTCTCCACACGCCACGGTCGCCAAGAACACCTCGGCCGAGCCGTCATCGATCGACATTGATCTGGCCAAGTACACCTCCGGGTTCAGCAAGTCGCCGGTCTTCCTGCTCTCCAACGTCACCGGCGGCACCGCCACGCTCCTGGGCGACGGGCACACCGTGCGCTTCGTCCCCACCGCCAACACCTTCGGCCGCGCCAAGTTCAACTTTAAGGTCACCGACGGCGACGGGAGCACCTGGACGCAGCAGTTCAACCTGCTGGTCTCCAACCAGGGGCTTCCGAAGAACCTGCTTTGGAAGGGAGGCCAATCCTCCAACGCCTGGGACGTGGCCACCGAGAACTGGCTGAAGAACGGCGTCGGGGCCGGCGTCACCTTCTCGCCGGGCGACGGCGTGCTGTTCGACGACTCCGGATCCAACGTCCCGAACATCAACGTGATCGGCACGCAGTCGGTCTCCGGGATGACCGTCAACGCGTCGAAGAACTACACCTTCGGCGGCACCGGCTCGATCGCCGGCGCCGGCGGCTTGCAGAAGTCCGGCACCGGCACGCTCACGCTGAACAGCGCCAATACCTACGCCGGCGGTACGATCGTCAACGGCGGCGCGCTGGTGCTCAACACCGCCGCCGCCGCCGGCTCC
>DASQDR010000085.1:0-2758 GCA_035634055.1 Tepidisphaeraceae bacterium
AATTGAACCCGCGCCCCGCGTCCCCATAATGCGGCCCGCGTGAACCTCGCCTACGTCATCACGGCCCACAAGAACTCGGCGCAGCTCCTGCGGCTGCTGCGGGCGATCCATGCGCCGGGGAACACGTACGTGCTGCACGTGGACGCCAAGGCCCATGCCGCCGTCCACGCGGCCGCGCGCGATTACGCGGCGCAGCACCCGAAGCAGGCGGCGGTCGTCACGCCGAGCGAGAGCATCATCTGGGGCTCCTGGCGCCTTGCCCGGGCGCAGATCCGCGCCATGGCCGAGGCGCTGCGGCTCGATCCGGCCTGGGAGTACTGCATCAACCTCACCGGACAGGATTACCCGCTGAAGACGCAGCCCCAGATCGCCGCGCAACTGGCGGCGGGGCCGACGGGGGCGAACTACCTTGAGGTGCTCGACTTTGCAAAGGCCGGCGCCAACCCGCGCAAGCGGCTGGAGTCGTGGTGGATCCCCTGGCGCGGGAAGATGACCCGGACCCTCAAGCGCCGCCCGCTCCCCTTTGCCGTCTACTGGGGCTCCAACTACTTCGCGCTAACGCGGGCGGCGTGCGAGCACCTGGCGTCGTCCGACGCCTCCCGGCGGATGCAGCGCACCTTCCGCTTCGCGCTCTGCTCCGACGAGCTGATCTTCCAGAACGCGCTTGTGCACAGCGCGCTGAAGGAGACGATCGTCAACAAGACGTATCGAAAGCTCACGTGGGCGGGCGGGTCGCACCCCAAGACCTACACGATGGCGGACCGCGACGAGCTGCTCGCCAGCGATGCGTGGTTCGCGCGGAAGTTCGATCCCGACGTTGACGCGACGATCCTGGACGCGCTGGACGCGCACCTGCGCGCTGCGGAAGGGGAGATCGCCCGCGCCTTCCCCTGATCGGGCCGCGAAACCGGCAAACGAACGAAGTTAGGGGTTTTTCCTTCAACGCTTCCGCGCGTGCGCGCCTATCATTTCGGAAGCTAACTAAGCATCCGACGTGGTGACCCAAAGCAGCGCAACTTCGCTACCGAGCTCGACGGAAGGGGCGTTCCGCGCGCTGGTGCGAACCCTCGGGCTGCTCAAGCGGGTGATGGAGCCCTACTTCGCCCGTTTCGGCATCTCCGGGTCGCAGTGGAGCGTCCTGCGCACGCTGCACCGGGCGGAAGAGGAAGGTGAAACCGAGCTCCGCCTGACCGATGTCGGCGACCGCCTGCTGATCCGCCCGCCAAGCGTCACCGGCGTGGTCGACCGCCTCCAGCGGCTCGGTTACATCGATCGCACCGCGGCAGTCGAGGACCACCGCGCCAAGCACGTCCGGCTGACGCCGGCGGGGCGCGAGCTGGTGGCGCAGGTGCTTGCGCAGCACGCGGGGCAGGTCAAAAGTGTGCTGGACATCTTCACCACGGAAGAACAGCACTCGCTCCAGCAACTGTTAGAGCGCCTGGGCGCGCACCTGGAGGCGATCTCCGCGCGCCCCGGCAACGCGGAAATCAAAAACAAAGCCAATACCGGCAACGGTAGCAACGGCAGCAGTGGCCGCGACGCGTCGCCCGCCTCGGCCGCGGAAGTGTGACAGTTATGAAATCGACCCTCCTGATCCTCCTGATCGGCTTCGCCGTCGTGGCCGGCGGCGCGACGTGGTACCTCAAGCGCGACGGCAACGGCGACGCCACCGAGTTCCGCACCGTCGCCGTCACCCGGGGTGACGTGGTTTCCACCATCACCGCCAACGGCACGGTCGAGCCGGAAGAGCTCATCGACGTCGGCGCGCAGGTCGCGGGGCAGATCCTCGCCTTCGGCGCGGACGTGGACGGCAAGCCGATCGACTACGGCTCCAACCTGAAGAAGGACATGGTGCTGGCGCGGCTGGACGACATCACCTACCAGGCGGAACTGACCAACGCGCGGGCGCAGCTCGAGAACGCCAAGGCGGGCGTCACCCGCGCCCACGCCGACCTCCTTCAGATGAAGGCCAAGCTTTACCAGGCGCAGCGCGACTGGGAGCGCGCCGAGAAGCTCGGCCCCAGCGACGCGCTCGCCGAGGCCGCGTATGACCAGTACAAGGCGACCTACGAGACCGCCAAGGCGAGCGTTGCCGTCGGCGACGCGTCGATCATCCAGGCCCGCGCCGCCCAGGACCAGGCGCAAGCGCAGCTCGAGCGGGCGCAGCGCAACCTCGCCTACACGACGATCAAGTCGCCGGTGGACGGCGTGGTCATCGACCGCCGCGTGAACATTGGGCAGACCGTCGTCGCCAGCCTGAACGCCCCGAGCCTGTTCCTCATCGCCAAGGACCTCCGCCGGATGCAGGTCTGGACGTCGGTGAACGAGGCGGACATCGGCAGCATCAAGCCGGGGCAGGACGTGACCTTCACCGTCGACGCCTTCCCCAACCGCACCTTCAAGGGCTCGGTCGGCAAGGTGCGGCTTAACGCGACCATGACGTCCAACGTCGTGACCTATACCGTTGAAGTCGTGACCGACAACACCGACGGCACGCTGCTGCCGTACCTGACGGCCAACGTGGCGTTCCAGGTCGCGAAGAAGACCGGCGCGCTGACGGTGCCCAACGCGGCGCTGCGATGGTCGCCGACGAGCGAGGAGATGATCCACCCCGACGACCGCGAGGAAGCCGCGTCACTCGTCGCAAGCGCGAGCGGCGGGCGCGGCGGACCGGGCGGTGGCGGCGGCGGGGGCGGCGGCGGTGGCGGCGGTGGTGGCGGGGGCCGTGGCGGCGGGGGCGGGCAGCAGGAGAACCGCC
>DASQDR010000086.1:0-21029 GCA_035634055.1 Tepidisphaeraceae bacterium
CCGCCGCGCTAACCCCGCGGCGGGCATTTTTTGCGCGCGCCCCCGTGCCTGCCGCGGCCTCTGGGCAACCGATTCGTAGCACGGGCCGCGGCCCGTGTCGCAGCGCTCCCATGCGCGCAACACCGCACAGCGCCGCACCGCACCGCACCGCACCGCCTCGCGTCGCACCGCACCGCCGCACCGCACCGCCCCACGCGGCGCGGCGGGGTGCGTGCGCATCGTGCCGCCGCCATGTCAGCGATGGCTCGACACGGGCTGGCAGCCCGTGCCACGAAGGGGCGGCGCAGCGCGCGATGAAACTTCGCGGGCGGTTCGTCGTCTGTTGGCGTAAGCTGTGCCCCCACGAAGGAGAACACGCATGCGCCGCAGCGCCCTCGCCGCCGTCATCCTGGCCGCCTCGCTTCCCGCCCTGCTTCCCGCCGCAGCTGGCGCACAAGCGACGCGCCCGGCGCGGCCCGACCGACCGGCCGCGACGCAGCCGAAGGGGTCGGATTACGCCCTGACGATCTACTCCACCGCCGATCCCGCCAGCTTCGACCCACAGCAGCTCGCCCGCCAGCGGCTGGCGAACCCCTACAACGCCTGGCAGTTCAAGCTGCCCGGCTACGGCGTGGTGCGCGAGGTCCGCCCGATCGAGTTGAACCAAGGCGAGAACATCATCCGCTTCAGCGATGTCGCCAGCGGGATCGACCCGACGACGGTCGCCTTCCAGTCGCTGACCGCGCCCGACGCGGCGGCGGTGCTGGAGCAGAACTACGAGTACGACGTCGTCAGCGCCACCAAGCTGCTGGAGAAGTACCTCGGGCGCGAGGTGACGCTGACCCGAAAGGCCACCGACGCGGGGCGCCCGGCGGAGGTGCGCGGCCTGCTGCTGTCCCAGGACACGTCGAACCTCGTGATCCAGTCCGGCAACGGCGACGCCACCGTCGTCTCCCGCGCCGAGGTCACGTCCATCAGCCTGACCCGGCAGGAGACGGGGCTGATCACCCGCCCGACGCTGGTCTGGAAGCTGGAGGCGGACAAGGCCGGGCGCCACGACGCGCAGGTGACCTACCAGACCGACGGCCTGACCTGGCGGGCGGATTACAACATCGTCGTCAACGCTGACGACACCGCCGCCGACATCGGCGCGTGGGTCAGCATCGTCAACGAGAGCGGCGCGAGCTACCCCGACGCCAGGCTGAAGCTGGTGGCCGGCGACGTGCAACGCGTGCAGCCGGCCGAGGCGGGCGGTCTGGCGGGCGGCATGATGCAGTCCATGGCCGTCGCCAAGCGCGCCGACACCGGGTTCAAGGAGAAGACCTTCTTCGAGTACCACCTTTACACCCTGGGCCGGCGGACGTCGCTGGTGGACAACTCGACCAAGCAGATCGAATTGTTCCCCAACAAGAGCAACGTGCCGGTGGAGAAGACGTTCGTCTACTACGGTCTGGACCCGCAGTACCGGCTGTTCATCGCGCCCGAGCCCAACCCCGACCGCAACCTGGGGACGCAGAGCAACAAGAAGGTGGACGTTTACCTGCGGATCAAGAACTCGGAGCAAAACGGGCTGGGGATCCCGCTGCCGGCCGGGCGGCTGCGGGTCTACAAGAAGGACGAGCCGGCCGCCCTCGCGTCCGGCGCCGCCCGGCGCGGGCTCGATCCCGTCGATGACCGCCCCGCCGCCACCACGCGCACCGGCGACGGCGACGGCGCCAACGAGTTCGTCGGCGAGGACATCATCCAGCACACGCCGAAGGACGAAGAGGTCCTGGTGAAGCTCGGCAGCGCGTTCGACATCGTCGGCGAGCGCAAGCAGACCGACTTCAACGCCAACTACGACGGGCACGTCATCACCGAGTCCTACGAGATCCGCCTGAGGAACCACAAGGCCGAGCCGGTGAAGGTGCTGATCAAGGAGAACCTGCTGCGCTGGACCAACTGGGAGATCACCCACAGCACCGACAAGTGGGAGAAGCAGGACTACCGCACGATCCACATCCCCGTCGAGATCCCGCCGGGCGGGGAGAAGCGGGTGACCTACTCGGTGAAGTACACGTGGTGAGACGGCCGCCGCAGCGCGCACCTCGAGGCGGTTGATCCGTGGCACGGGCGGCCTCGCGCGTGTTGAACGGCCCCGGCGAGGCCGCCCGTGCCACGATTAACGCCGACGAGCGGCGCACGCGCGCTCAGCCGAACAGCGTCGTCTTCTCCGGCTGGATTTCCTTGATCAGGTCCGGGCCGTCGTTCCTCGGCGTGTTGACCTGCTTCGAGACGGGATAGGCTTCCATGTCCCTGGCGGGATACGGCGCGAGCAGGTCGTCCAGCTCGCCGGGCTTCTTCTCGCCCGGCTCGAGCCAGCGCTTCAGCGTCCTCTCGTCCAGCATCACCGGCATGCGCGCGTGGATGTCGGTCATCAACTCGTTCGGGCGGGTGGTGATGATGGTGGCGGTCTGAAGTTCCTCGCCGCCGCCGGAAGGGTTCTGCCACGTCTCCCACAGCCCGGCGAGGGCGAAGGGCTTGTGGCCCTTGCGGCGGATGTAGACCGGCTGCTTGGTCTTGCCGTCGGCGGACAGGCGCCACTCGTAGAACCCGTCCGCGGGGATGGCGCAGCGGCGGCGGCGGTAGGCGTTCTTAAACGTGTTCTTTTCCGCCAGCGTCTCCGCCCGCGCGTTGCACAGCTTGTTGCCGATCGTCGGGTCCTTCGCCCAGGCGGGGATCAGGCCCCACAGGAAGAAATCCCATTGGTCAGGGTGCTCGTTGTCGACCGCGAGGATCGGCTGGCTGGGCGCGATGTTGTACCGCGGCGGGACGTCCGTCGGCGGCCCGCCGATCCAGGGGAACAGGTCGGTCAGCGCCGCGAGGTTCACCAGCGTGTATCGGCCGCACATGGACGAATGATAGCCAGCCTGCCCCGTGGCACGGGCGGCCTCGCCCGTGTTTGGCGGCGACCAGGCGCTCGGGGCGATCTAAAAGCGGCAAGCCGCTGCCGCGGCACGCGCATGGGCTGGCAGCCCATGCCACGGACAGGCAGCGACCCCTTCAGCCCACCACTTCCAGCCGGGCGTACTGGAGGATCAGCGTCTTCTTCCCGCGGCCGGTGAAGTCGACGACCGCGCGCGTGTGCTGGCCCATGTCGCTGACCTCCTGAATTTCGCCGACGCCGAACTGCGGGTGGCGGACCTTCGTCCCGCGGCGGAACTGCCGGGCCAGGCCCTGCGCCTCGCTCTCGAAGCGCTCCCGGTACTCCACGCGCTCGCCGGTGCCCGCCAGCCCGGTGCGATCCTCGATCTCGAGCGTCTCCTGCGGCATCTCGTTGATGAACGGGCTGGTGACCGTGCGCTCGCGCAGCCCGCGGATGGTGCGGTAGGCGGCCTTGGTCAGGATCAGGTGCTCCTGCGCGCGCGTGATGCCGACAAAGGCGAGGCGGCGCTCTTCCTCAAGCTCGCGGATGTTCCCGCGCGAGCGCGCGTGCGGGAGGATCCCTTCCTCCAGCCCGATCATCGCCACCACCGGGAACTCCAGCCCCTTGGCGGCGTGCAGCGTCATCAGCGTGACCGCGCCGCCCGCGCCCTTCATGTGGTCGGCGTCGCTGACCAGGCTGACGATCGCGAGGTAGTCGTCGAGCGACCCCTCCTCGTTCTCGCGGTCGTACTCGGCCGCGGACGAAATCAGTTCGTTGACGTTGGTGAGCGGGCCCTCGCCGAGGTCCTCGGCCTCCTTCTCCTTTCGCAGCGCCGCCTCCACGCCGCTCTTGCGGACGACGTCCTCCATCACGCGCTGGACGATCCCCTTCTGCTCGGCCAGCAGGTCGTCGCCCATGCCGCCCATCGCCAGCGAACGCCACTGCCGCACCTGCTCGGTAAACTGCTTTGCAGCGTTGATCGCGCGCGTCGAGAGGCCGGTGATCTGCGCCGCCCGCTCCATCGCGTCCCAGAGGGTGAAGCCGTTGGCGATGGCGTACGCCTGCATCTGCTTCACGGTGGTGTCGCCGATGCCGCGCGGCGGAACGTTCACGATGCGCGTGAGGCTCACCTCGTCCGCGGGGTTGGCGACCACGCGCAGGTACGCCAGCACGTCCTTGATCTCCTTGCGGTTGTAGAACTCCACGCCGCGCGCGATCTGGTACGGCACGTTGTTCCGCCGCAGCGCGTCCTCCATCACGCGCGACAGCGCGTTCATGCGGTAGAAGACGGCCATGCGGCTCCACGGCACGCCGCCCTGCTCGTTGAGCCGCTTCAGGTGCCGCGTCACCACGCCGGCCTCGTCGTGCTCGTCCTGGCAAAGGACGAGGGTGGCCTTGTCGCCCTGCGCGTTCTCGGTCCAGAGGCCCTTGTCCTTGCGCTCGGTGTTGTTGGCGATCAGCTTCGACGCGATGGCGAGGATGGTCTTGCTCGAGCGGTAGTTCTGCTCGAGCTTGACGACCTTGGCGTCGGGGTAGTCCTTCTCGAAGTCCAGGATGTTCTGGATGTCCGCCCCGCGCCAGGCGTAGATCGACTGGTCCGGGTCGCCGACCACGCACAGGTTGCGGTGCCGCATGGCCAGCGCGTGGGCGATGACATACTGGGCGTGGTTGGTGTCCTGGTACTCGTCGATCAGGATGTACTGGAAGCGCTCCTGGAGCTCGCGCAGCACGCTTGGGTGGTCGCGGAACGCGTGGGCCATGCGCAGCAGCAGGTCGTCAAAGTCCAGAGCGTTGTTCTGGTTCAGGAGCTGCTGGTACTTCGTGTAGATGCGCGCGATTTGCTTCTGGTAGAAGTCGCCGGCGCTGCGGGCGAAATCCTCCGGCGAGAGGAGCTGGTTCTTCGCCTTGCTGATGCTGCCGTGAACGCTGGACGGGGAAAAGTTGGTGCTGGAGATGTCCAGTTGCTTGAGCGCGTCCTTCACCACCTTGGTCTGATCGCCCGAGTCGTAGATGGTGAAGTTGGCCGGCAGCTTCACCTGCTCGGCGTAGTGCCGCAGCACGCGCAGGCAGAGCGAGTGGAACGTGCAGATGGTCGGCCAGCGCTGGTCGAGCTTGCCGAAGTCGCGGATCGGGCGGTCCAGCACGTTCGACACGCGCTGCTTCATCTCCCCCGCCGCCTTGTTGGTGAACGTGATGGCCAGGATGGAGTTGGCCGGGATGCCCAGGCCGACGAGGTGCGCCACGCGCCGCGTCAGCACGCGCGTCTTGCCGGACCCGGCGCCGGCGATGATCAGCAACGGCCCGTCCACGTGCGTGACGGCCTCCCGTTGCGGCTCGGTCAGGTCCTCCAGTAACTGCGCGATGTCGATCACGACCGGATGTTATGACAAGGTGACAAGGTGGCAAGGCGACCCGGTGAAAATGCAGGAAGCGGCGCGGCCAACCGCGCGGCTTCCGTCTCATCACGTTGTGGTCGCCCTCACGCTTGCCACGCGCGTCACTTCGCAGGTCCCCACGCCTGCAGTTCGCTGAGGAACTCGTGCAGCGCGGCGGCGGAGTTGTGCTCCGGGTCGTCCCCCTGGTGCAGCAGCGTGAAGGTTTCGTCCCGGCTGGCGCGGGCGAGCTGCTGGAGGGCCGGGCGGTACTGGCTGGCGCGGAGCTGCTCGTGGTACTTGCCGCGGAAGTAATCGTAGGCGTCGGGGTGCTCGTCCAGCACCCGCCAGACCGGCATCGTCGGCCCGAGGTGCGGCAGGACGTGGTCGACCCGGCACCACTCGCGCAGGTCCTTGCACAGCCCGACCGGCTCCACCCAGATCCGCTGCCCGTCGCCGGGCTCCACGGCGTCCAGCACGTGCTTCACCTTGATCATCGCGTCACTCCCTTCGTCCCGCCCAAGCCAACAATACTTTGGCTTGCGGTCACTAATAAGACGACGCCGAGATTGTGAAGTTGTGAACGAGGATCCGGTTACAAATATTCCGCGAACGTATCACCGCGGGTGGGGATCCGCCGCGACGAGCTGTCATTTCCGCTGGCCGCTCAGCATCCGGTTGTAAACGAGAATCATCCCCAGCGAGATCGCCACCAGCACAATGACCCCCGGCGTGGCGGCGGCGAGGTCGCCGGCGAGGTAGTCGTTGTAGATGGAAATCGGCAGGGTTTGCTGCCCTTCAAGGTCGCCCAGCACCATCACCGTCGCGCCGAACTCTCCCAGCGCCCGCGCAAACGCCAGCAGCAGCCCGCTGGCGATGCCGCGCCGCGCCAGCGGCAGGCTGACGTGCCAGAACTGCTGGAGCGGGCTGGCCCCCATCAGCCGGGCGATGTCTTGCAGGTCGCGATCCACGCTGGCGAACGCCGCCTTCGCCGGGAGGTAGAGCAGCGGGAGCGACACCACCGCCGATGCGATCACCGCGCCATGCCAGTGGAAAACGACGGAATAGCCGAACGCCTCGCGCAGCAGCGACCCCACCGGCCCGCGCGAGCCTAGCGCGATCAGGATGAGGTATCCGACAACGGTCGGCGGCAGCACGAGCGGCACGACCAGCACCGCATCGAGCAGGCTCTTGCCCGCGAACCGCCGCCGCCCCATGAAAAACGCCAGCGGAATTCCGACCAGCGCCACCAGCACGGTCGCCACGAGCGCGACCTTGAGCGACAGGAGCATGGCGGGAAACAAGCGTGACACTACGGCGCGCCCGCCGGCGCGGGCGCAGTGGCGGCGGGCGCGATCATGGCGGGCGGCATTGCGCCCGGCGCGGTGGCGGCGGGCGGCGATGGCGGCGATGTCGGCGATGCCGGCGATGCCGGCCGAAACGTCGATGCAGGCGTCGCCGGCACTTCGAAGCCGTGACGCGCCAGGATCGCGCGTCCCCCGTCGCCGGTCAGGTAATCGCCGAACTGCCTGACCTCCGCGCGCCGAGCGCTCCTCGTTACCGGCGCAATGCTGTAGAGGATCGGGTCGTGCCACGACGCTTCGGCCGTCGCCACCCGCTTCACCCGATCACCGGCGTGTTGGGCGTCGGTGGCGTAGACGATCCCCGCGTCCACCTCGCCGCGCTGCACGTAATCCAACACCTGGCGCACGCTGCTGCCGAAGACCAGTCGCTCGCGCAGGCGGTCACTCAGCCCCAGGCGGTCCAGCACCTGCGTCGCGTACTCGCCGGCCGGCACCGTCTTGGGCTGGCCGATCGCCAGCCGCCTCACGCCGCCGTCGGCGAGCGAGCGGAAGCCGTCCGCCGGCGCCTTCGCGTCCGCCGGCACGATCAGCACCAGCGCGTTGCGCGCGAAGGTGACCGGCTCGGACGCTTCCACCACCTTCAGCCGATTCGCCTGCCGCATGTGCGATTCCGCCGCGCTGACGAAGCCGTCCACCGGGGCGCCGTCTCGGATCTGCGCCAGCAGGTGCCCGGTGGCGCCGAAGTTGAGCTTCACCCGCCGCCCGGTCTGCCTCTCGTACGCGGCGGCCGCGTCGGTCAGCGCTTCCTTCAAGCTAACGGCGGCCGAAACCGTAATCGCACCCGCGCCCGCCGCGCCGCCCGGTCCGGCGACCTGCGCGCGCGCGGGCGCGGGCGCGACGAGAGAAGCGATAGCGACGAGCAACGACGCGAGCGTTCGGCACGACATGCCAAGCGTTATATCCCGCCGGATATAGCGGATCAACGCGGCCCGGCGGCGCGGACGGCGCGGCGAAAGGGCGCTTCGGCCCGTCCCAGCAGCGCCTCGAGCTGGACCTGGAGGTCGCGGTAGGCGCTCAGCACCGCCCGCCCCAGCGGGGTGAGCTGCGCGCCGCCCCCTTTTTTCCCACCCACGGCCGTGCGCACGAGCGGCCCGGGCCAGCGGCGGTTCATCGCGTCGGCGAGCAGCCACGCCCGGCGGTAGCTGAACCGCAGCCGCCGTGCCGCCTCGGAGAGCGATCCGAGCGCCTCGATCTGCTCCAGCAGGTCCGCCCCCGCCTCGGTTAGCGCGATCCCGCCCGGCGCCTCCACCCACAGCCGTCCGCGGAGCTTGTGCGGGCGTTCGCTCATGTCCGTTTCCTGCAATGGATCCTGCGCGGCTGGCCGTGCGGCGTGGCCCGAATGCCAAGGCGGACCTGGCGCCGGCGCCTCCGATGGAAGCGTACCCGCGACGGATGCCGTGCGCCTCGCGAGCCTCGGGGTTTCCCCCCGTTCCGTCAGCTCAGCCCGCCCCGCCTATAGTGTCGCCGTGCCCAACACGACGATTGAACCCGATGCGCCGCGCTCGCTCGAGCAGGCGAACCTCAGGCCGCGCGGCGAGATCTTTCCGAGCCCGGAAAACTGGATGGACCAGACGCTCTACTTCCTGCTCCCCGACCGCTTCAGCGACGGCCGCGAGGGCGAGCGATTGATGTACGACCGGCGCGACCCGGCACGCTGCCGCCACCCCGACCGCCGCGCCTGGATGGCCGCCGGCAACGTGTTCCAACGCGGCAGCCTCCGCGGCATCGCCTCGAAGCTCGATTACCTGCGCGAACTCGGCGTCACGACGCTGTGGGTCGGGCCGATCTGGAAGCAGCGCGGCGACCTCCCCAGCAGCTACCACGGGTACGGCATCCAGAACTTCCTGGACGTGGACCCGCGCTGGGGCACGCGCCAGGACCTGCGCGACCTGGTCGACGCCGCCCACGCGCGCGGCATGTACATCCTGCTCGACGTCATCATCAACCACATCGGCAACAACTTCTTCTACGACAACGCCGGCCAGCCGTGGAACACGATGCCGTACCGCAAGTGGCCGCCCTACCCGGTGCACGGGTGGCGCTCCAAGGCGGGCGAGAGCATCGAGCGCCCGGCCGACATCGAGGACGGCGTCTGGCCGATCGAGTTTCAGAACTTGGACTGGTACACCAAGGCCGGGCAGATCACCAACTGGGAAGCGCCGGGGCAGGACCTCGCCGCCGACGCCGAGTTCCGCCGCGGCGACTTCCAGGAGAACAAGGACCTCAACCTCGGCGAGAGCGACGTGCTCGACGCCGTCGTGCGCTGCTACCAGTACTGGGTCGCGCTCAGCGACTGCGACGGGTTCCGCATCGATACCGTCAAGCACATCCCGCCGGAGGTCAGCGCGATCTTCTGCCACGAGATGCGCATGTTCGCGCGGCGGATGGGGAAGAGGAACTTCCTGCTGATGGGCGAGGTGACCGGCACCGAGGATCTGGCGCGGCACTACGTCAGCCCGGACGTGCCCAACCTCGACGCCGCGCTGGACATCTGGACCGCGCCGCGGCGGCTGTCGGACTTCGTCAAGGGGCTGGCGCCGCCGACAGAGTTCCTCGACCACTTCGGCGGGCACGACGCGCTCGGCGACGTGCGCGCGGCCGGCAAGCACCACGTGTCGATCCTGGACGACCACGACATGGTCTGCCGCCCGCACAAGCACCGCTTCAACTGGAACAACGGCTCGGCCGACCCGCTGGCGCAGACCGCCCACGCCGTGGCGGTGCAGCTCACCACGCCCGGCATCCCGTGCGTCTACTACGGGACCGAGCAGGCGTTCACCGGCGCGGAGTTCGTCCACGACCACGCGTGCGAGCCGTGCGGAGACGACGCCAGGATCCCCTACGCCGACCGCTACGTCCGCGAGTGCATGTTCGGCGGGGAGTTCGGCGCGTTCGAGACGCGCGGGTGCCACTTCTTCGACCCGGCCCACCCCACCTACCGGCGCATCGCGGCCATCGCGCGGCTGCGCCAGCGCGCCGACGCCATCGGCACGGCGCTGCGCCGCGGGTCAATGCACGTGCGCGAGATCCGCCGCGACGGGGCCGAACCGTTCCGCGCCCCCGGCGCCGGCGAGATCGCCGCGTGGTCGCGCATCCACGAGGGGACTGCCGTCATCATGGCGCTGAACACGCACGGGCTGGAGAAGCGCGGCGCCGACGTCACCATTGACGCTAACCTTCACCCGCCCGGCTCGCGCGTGCGCGTCCTCTACCGCAGCGACTGGCGCGACGACCTGCTGGCCGCCGCCGATCCGCGAGGAACCATCCCGGTGAACCACGACCACCAGGGCCGCGCCACCATCCGCGTGGAACTGCCCGCCTGCGGGATGGCGATCTTCGTGTGACGCCACCGCCGCGGCCTCAAGCCGCGCCTTACTTCAGCTCTCCGCTCGTGCGCGAGAAAGAGGGGCTACTCCAGCTCATCCTGGTAGCACAGCCGGCCGGGGCGGCAGGTGGTCGGGTGGCAGTACTGGTCGTCCAGGCCGGCCGTTTCCATCGTGCCCAGGCACCAGTAGACGGCCGTGGTCGAGCCGTTGTCGTACCACGGGGCCTCGTCGTCCTCGATGAAACCGAAGGCCGTCTTGGTGCGCAGCATGCGGCACGGCGGGCCGTTCGCCTGCTGCGGCTGCGCCTGCGGCAGCGGATAACTCATAGCGTGGTCCCCTGGTCGCGCGCGGCCGAGAGGATCGTGCGCGACAGGATCGTCTTGAACAGCGGGATCTTGTACCCGTTGTTGTTCAGTGGCTTGGCCTCGGCCAGCGCGGCCTCGGCGGCGTCGCGGACCGTCTTCTCGTCGATCTTTTTGCCGACCAAAGCCGCTTCCGCTTCCTTCGCGCGGCGCGGGACGGGCGAGGCCGCGCCCATGACCACCGACGCCGCCCGGCACGTGTCGCCGTCAAGCTCGAGCACGACGGCCGCCTCGGCGACGGGCCAGTCGAACGATTCCTTCTCCCCCTGCTTGATGTAGTACGACCGCACGTTCGCCGCCGGCGCGGGAATCATCACCTGCGTGATCAGCTCCCCCGCCTCCAGCTTGTTCTCGCGGTGCAGGTCCTCGCTGGGCAGGACGAAGAAGTCCTCAATCGGCACGGCGCGGCGCCTGGCGTCGGCGCCGCCGGCGATCTCGATCTGCGCCTTCATCGCCACCAGCGCCACCGCGGCGGCGGACGGGTGGACGATCGCGCACAGGGCGTTGTTGAAGATGGCGTGGTACTGGTTCTCGCCGTCCTGGGCGAAGCAGCGCTCGCCCCCCTTCTTGCGGCAGTGGAACTGCTCGTTGCGGAAGTACCAGCAGCGCGGGCGCTGCAGGACGTTGCCGCCAAGGGTGGCGACGTTGCGGATCTGCGGCGTCGCCGCGTGCGCCGCCGCCTGCGCCAGCGCGCGGTAGCGCTTGCGCACCGGCTCGCTCTCGGACAACTGCGTCAGCGTGACGAGCGGCCCGACCTTGAGCCCGTCGGCGTCGTCCTTGATGAAGTCCAGCCCCTGGATCGTGCGGATGTTGACCAGGCGGCTGGGCTCGAAGAGGCGCTCCTTCATCAGGTCGATGACGTCGATGCCGCCGGCCTTGAACGCCGAGCCCTTGACGGTGAGTTGCACGGCCTGTTCGACGCTGGTCGCGTCGGCCCATTCGAAGGTCTTCACGAGTTCACGCTCCTTCCGTCGGCGGCGGCGGCGGGACGTTCGATGGCGGCGGGATCATCTGCCGACTTGCCGGCGTCGGCGGTCGCCTTCTTCTCCGCCAGCGCCTTGAGCACCACGCCCGGCGTCATCGGCAGCTCGCGGATGCGGACGCCGGTGGCGTTGTAGACGGCGTTTGCGATCGCCGCCGCCGTCGGGATCACCGCCGGCTCGCCGATCCCCGCCGCGTCGGTCGAACTCCGCCCCCAGTACTGCTCGATCAGGATCGAGTCGATCTGCGGCATCTCCTTCGATCCCGCGATCTTGTACTGCTCGAGGTTGGGGTTGACCATCAGTCCGGTGTTGCGGTCGAGGATGCGGTTCTCGTACAGCGCGTAGCTGAGGCCCTGGATCACGCCGCCGTTCACCTGGCTGTGAACGCCCAGCGGGTTGATCGGCCGGCCGCAGTCGTGGACGGCGACGACGCGATCGACGTAGATGCGGCCGGTTTCGGTATCGACGCGCACCTCGGCGAAGTGAACCCCGCCCAGCCCGCCGGGGCCCCGACCGCGCCCGCGGCCGCGACCTTCGCCTTCCACCTCGTAATCCGGCGTGCGCCGGACGGTGGCGGAGATCTGCTCGCCCGGCAGTTTCGCCGCCGCCTGGCGGAACGTCAGCGACTTCGACGGATCGGATTTCGACGCGACCTTCCCGTCCGCCATCACCAGGTCGTCCGGCTGCACGCCCATCGTCGGCGCGACCGCCTGGAGCAGTTGCTGCCTGACCTGCCACGCGGCGTTGCGCGCGGGCGGGGTGATCGATCCGGTGGTCACGCTGCCGCCGGACTCCGGGCCCTTGGGGAACTGCGTGTCCCCGATCTTGATGCGCACGTCGGTCGGCTTCAGCCCCAGCTCCTCGGCCACCACCTGCGCCAGCGCGGTGCGGATTCCGCCGCCGATGTCCTGCACGCTGGAGAGCAGCTCGACCGAGCCGTCGTGGGTGATGCGCACCTCGACGTTGGAGTCGCGGCTGCTCATGCGGTACCAGACCGACTGCGCGACGCCGATCCCCTTCTTGACCGGCCCGGTGTCGGATGCGTTGGGCTTGCGGCTGGCCCAGCCGATCTTTTCGGCGCCGAGCTTGCGCTCGACGCGGCGGGCGTCGCTGTCGTCGATCGTCTCGCGGAAGGCGAGCGGGTCCATGCCGAGCTTCTCGGCCAGCTCGTCAATTGCCTGTTCGAAGGCGAACACCGCCTGCGGGTGCCCCGGCGCGCGGAACGCGGCCGACGGGCCGGCGTGGGTGAAGACGTCGTAATCCTCGGTCAGCACCGCCGGGCAGGGGTACATGTTCTGCGCCGCGCCGCTGGCGCCCGCGCCGGTGCCGACGCCGGCCGTGCCGTGGTTGACCAAGTGGATGGCGACCAGCTTGCCGTCCTTCTTGGCGCCGATCTTGAGGCGCTGGTGCGAGCTGGGGCGGTTGCCGACGCTGAGGTGCTGCTCCTTGCGGTCGAGCATCATGCGCACGGGCGCGCCCGCCTTCTTCGACAAGTGCGTCGCCAGCACGCCGAAGTTCCCGGCCCCGAACTTGGCGCCGAACCCGCCGCCCATGTACTCGGTGATGACGCGCACCTGGCTCTTCTGGAGCTTGAAGATCGCCGCCAGCTCGTCGCGCACGCTGCCGGTGCCCTGGGTGGAGGCGTAGACGGTGAGCATGTCCGGCTTGAAATCGGCGACGACGCCGTGGGTCTCCAGCGGGCTGTGGGTCTGCACCTGCGTGTGGTAGACCGCCTCGACGATCACGTCAGCTTCCTTGAAGGTGTCGTCGAGGTTGGGGGCCTCGCGCTTGTTGCCGCCCTTGGCCGGGCCGCGGACGTTCCCCTTCTGCGGGACGCCGGTCGGCCCCCCGCCGCCGCCGGCGGTGCCCGCCTGCGCCGCCTCGCCGGTGAAGACCAGCGGCGCGCCTTCGGCGCGGGCCTGGTCCTCGTTGGTAACGAAGGGGAGAACCTCGTAGACGACCTTGATCATCCGCGCCGCGTCGTCCGCCTGCTGCTGCGTCTCGGCGGCCACGCCGGCAATGGGCTGGCCAGCGAAACGGACGATGGGGAACTTGGTGTCGGCGACCTCCCCTTCCTTCTTCTTCTCCTCGGCCACGCCGAGCACGCGGTCCAGCACGTGGATCGCCTTGACGCCGGGCGCGCGCTCGGCGGCGGAGGTGTCGATGGACTTGATCTTCGCGTGCGGGTGCGGGCTGGTGAGCATGCGCCCGTAGAGCAGGCCGGGCAGCTTGATGTCCGCGGTGTAGCGCGCGGCGCCGGTGACCTTGGCGCGCCCGTCGAGGCGCGGGGTGGCCTTGCCGATCACCTTGAGGTGCTCGTTGACCGGCAGCGGCGGCGGCTCGTTCTCGGGGGTCTTGCGCACGGCCCCCTCGAGCTTGTCGCCGTAGATGCCGACAGGGAACTGCTTGGGGTCGACCAGCGGCGTCGCCGGCCCGCCCTTGGGGATGGCGGCCTGCGGGACGGGCGGCTTCTCCGGGACCGGCGCGGCGGCCGGCGCCTGCGCGGTGGAAGGTGCATCAGCCATTTTGGTTCCCTCCGCTGATCTGCTTCGCCGCCGCCAGCGTGGCGCTGAACACGTGCGGGTAGGTGCCGCAGCGACACAAGTTGCCGCTGCACGCGTGCTTCACGTCGTCCAGGTTCGGGTTCTTGTTGCGCTCCAGCAGCGCGGCGCACGACATGATCATGCCGGGCGTGCAGAAGCCGCACTGCAACGCGTCGTGGGCGATGAACTGCTCCTGCACCGGGTGGAGGGTCTCGCCCTGCGCGAGCCCCTCGATGGTCTTGACCTCTTTCCCGCGCGCGTCCAGCGCGAGCGTCATGCACGAGCAGACCGGCGTGCCGTCGATCATAACGGTGCAGGCGCTGCACGAGCCGCGGTCGCAGACGACCTTGGTGCCAGTCAGGTCCGCCGGCCCGCGCAGCACCTCGGCCAGCGTGGCGCTGGGCTCGACGGTGAACTGCCTGGGCTGCCCGTTGATCTTCAGCGTGACGTTGACGCCGCTGGGACCCAGGACCGGGTTTTCCCTTTCCTGCGCGAGGGCTTCGAGCCCGCCGTCGGCGATGGCCGCCCCGGCGGCGGCGACGCCCGCGCCTTTCAAGAAGCCGCGCCGGCTCAGGTCCCCAGCGGGACCACCACGTGTTGGCTTGGACATGCTTCACTCCCAGAATCTAAGGGCCGCTGCTCGAGGGACTGCTGCTCGTGCCGATGCTGTGTGACCGCCGCTGCCACCCCCGCTGCCACCCCTGCTGCCGCCGCCGCCGCCGAACGTTCCAGCGCCCGCACCGCGGCCGCGTAGTCGGCGGGCGTGTCCAGGTCCTGGAGGACGGCCGGGTCGTCGACCTCCAATTCGAACTTCTGCTGCGCGTGGGCGGCGGTATAGGTCTTGAGCGTCGCGCCCGCCGGCAGCGCCAGGATCTCGCCGATCCCGCGCGCGCACAGCAGGATCGGGTGCCCGCGCTTGCCGCCGTGCGCCGGCACGAGCACGCGCGGGCGGCGGGCGCGGTAGGCGCTGATCATCCGGCGCATGGTGTCCGGGCGGACCATCGGGTGATCGACCAGCGAGACGAAGACGGCATCGGCTCCGTCGCCCGCCGCCGCCGCCACGCCCGCCTTCACCGATGAGATCATGCCGCCGGCATCGTAAGCGCGGTTGTGCGCGCGGCGAACGGGATAAACATCGAGAACGCCGTCGAGCGCTTCGGCCGCGTGACCGGTGACGACGACGACCGGATCGATCGACTCGACAGCAACGAAGGATTCAATCGCGTGGGCGAGGAGCGACTTGCCCGCAAGGGGCAGCAGCGCCTTGGCCCGCCCCATCCGCCGGGAACTTCCGGCGGCCAGGACGACGGCGGCGATGCGCGGGCAAGGCGAGGACGGCAACTCAGGATCCTCCGTGCGCCGCATTGTGCCCGCGAGGGGCGATCGCCTCAAGGGCGAACATTCACCGCGGTTGAGGACGGTGGATCGGAAGGCGCCAGCATGACGTCGTGGCATGGGCGGCCAGCCCATGATTCGCCGCGGCCAGCGGCCAACGGCCAGCGGCTCTCATGATGTGGACCGAAGCGCGGCTGCCGCCGCGAGCGCACGGGCGAGGCCGCCCGTGCCACGCTGTCATGCGTCCGCATCACCGCGCTCGCCGCCGCGCCCGAGCACTTCTTCCACCACCGGCTTGATGTCGTCGTAATCGAAGCCGCGGCGCTGGAGCATGCCGACGAGCCTGCGCCGCGCGACCTGCGGGTCGAGCTTCTTCAAGCGCGGCGCCTGCTTCATCGCCAGTTCGCGCGCGACGGCGGTGGTGTCGGCGGCGTCGTAGACGTGGTCCAGCGCCTTGTCGGCGACGTCCGACTTCACCCCCGCGCGCATCAGCTCCGCCTTCGCCCGCCGACGCCCGTGCTGCTTTCGCTCTGCGGCGCTGGCGGCCTTGGACTTGGCGAACTGCTCGTCGTTCAGGTAGCCCAGCCGCGTCAGGTCGTCGATCACCGCGCTCAGCGTCGCGTCGCCGTACTCCTTGCGCGCCAGCTTGCGGCGGATCTCGGCGGTGGAGTGCATGCGCGATTCCAGCAGCCGCATGGCGGCGTCGAAGCATTCCTGCTTCACCTCGCCGAGCTGGATCTGCCGCACCTGCTCATCGCTCAGGCTCATGCCGGGGCGCAGCATGAACTTGGCGACGACGTTGAGGTTGCACCCGAACGCGAACGCGCCGTCGAGGTAGATGTTCCGCCGGTTCGCCCGGCGGCGCTGCTCGCTGATGTTGGTGATGACCGGCATCGGTGCCCCGCATTTTAGGATGCGGCCGCTCCCGCCGTACAATCGCCCGCCGTGAGTTCTCCCCAGACCGAACCGAATGCCGAGCCGATCCAGGACGAGGGCGCCGAGGACGCCGACGTCGAGCACTTCCACTGGCGCGTGACCAAGAACCTCACCCGGCGGATCGACCAGTACCTCGTCGATCGCATCGGCTACCTCTCGCGCGCGGGCGTGCAGCGCGTGATCGGCGACGGGCTGGTCAAGGTCAACGGGCGCGTCGTCAAGGCCAGCTACCACCCGCGCGACGGCGACGAGATCGACATGGTCGCGCCGCCCAAGCCGGTGTCGGAGCTGGTCCCCGAGCCGATCCCGCTGGACATCATCTACGAGGACGACGACTTCCTCGCGCTCAACAAGCAGGCGGACCTGATCGTCCACCCGGCGCGCGGGCGCTGGACCGGCACGCTGGTCAACGGGCTGGTCAACTACGGCAAGAAGTGGAGCCTGGCCGGCGGGAACTGGCGGCCGGGCATCCTCCACCGCCTGGACCGCAACACCACCGGCATCATGCTCGTGGCCAAGAGCGAAGAGGCGCACTGGCGGCTCGCCCGACAGTTCGAGAACCGCACCATTCAAAAGACCTACATGGCCGTCTGCCACGGCGTGCCGGAGCTGCTCGGCGACGTCATCGACCGCCCGATCGGCCAGGACCGCTATGTCCGCGAGAAGCAGGCGGTCCGCAAGCTGGAGGCGGGCGGCAAGCCGGCCGTCACCTTATATGAAGTGCTGGAGACCTTCGGCGCGCCGGACGGGGTCGCCTTCGCCGAGAGCGAGCACGCCAGCGACCGCAAGCTCCCGCAGCCCAGCCGCGAGCGCTTCTGCCTGGTGAAATTGTCCCCCAAGACCGGCCGGACCCACCAGCTCCGCGTCCACATGGCCGCCATCGGGCACCCGATGGTGGGCGACACGATGTACGGCGGGCGGATCTTCCGCCACGCCGGCGGCGACGGCGAAACCTTCGAGTTCGCCCGCCAAGCCCTTCACGCGGCGGAGATTACGTTTGTCCACCCCGTCACGCTTAGCATGATGACGCTCAAGGCGCCCCTCCCGCCAGACCTGACGCGGCTGGTGTCGATCCTGAAGGCGCAGGCCGTATAATCGCCCTTCCGGGGTCGCCGGCCCGTTGCTTGCGGTCTCACCGCGTGCCGCTCGTACGCCCGTGTCGCCGCAACAACAAGCGGTCATGGCCGTTATAAGAAAGAGACGCTCAGAGGACTTATGCTGCACACACTCGCCATCGCGTGGCCCGGGCCGTTCGAGATGATGCTGATCGCCGGCCTGGGGCTGCTGATCTTCGGCAAGCGACTTCCGGAAGTCGGGCGGAACATTGGCAAGGGGATCATCGAGTTCAAGCGCGGGCTGAAAGAGGCGGAGACGGAGATCGTCAGCGACACGCCGTCCGCCCCGCCTGCCGCCGCCACCAGCCCGCAGGCCCTGCCGCCGAAGTACAAGTACGACCCGTACACCGGCAAGCAGATGGAAGATCAGTCGGGGTGACCGCGCCAAGCGCGGCGGGATGGTCAGGTTGACTCACTGAGCCGAGGGTTCTGGCTTGCGTCACGCCATCGCGCTGCTCGTGCTCCTATCGATTCCGGGCCTAGCGGCCGCGCAGGCGACGCGCTCCGCCGCCGCGCCCGCGCCTTTCGGGCCGCTCGCGCCGCTCGCGCCGCCACCGGCAGCGCTGAACGTGCCGCCGGGACCGGTGCTGACGGCGCGAACCGTTGCCCCGCGCACCGCCGCCGGCGAGGCCGCGCCCAACCGCGCCCTCGCCCGCCGGATCGCCGAGGTGAAGCTGACCGGCGTGGAGCTGGACGGCGCGCTCAATTACGTCCGCGACATCTCCGGCGCCAACATTCACGTCAACTGGCGCGCGCTCGAGCAGATCAACGTGACGCGCGCGACGCCGGTGAGCATCCGCCTCAACGACGTCACCGCCCGCCGCGTCCTGCGCGGCCTGCTCGACGAGACCGGCGCGGGCGAGCTGATCACCTACTACATCGACGACGGCGTCATCGAGATCACCACGCGCGAACTGGCCGACGCGCAGCTCATCACCCGCGTCTACCCGGTGCACGATTTGGTCACCTCGATCCCCAACTTCGAGGGGCCGACCTTCAACCTCCAGAGCCAGGGCACGCAAACCAGCGGAGGCGGAGGAGGAGGCAGTGGCGGTTCGGGTCAGGGCCTGTTCGGCGGCAACACCCCCGCCAGCGCCGCCGACACGCCGCAATCGCGCGGCCAGCAGGGCGAGAGCCTCGTTAAGCTCATCACCGAGACCGTCCGCCCCGACGTCTGGCGCGACAACGGCGGCACCGCCTCGATCCGCTACTTCAACGGCCACATCATCGCCACCGCGCCGCGCTCGGTGCACGAGAAGATCAGCTTCCCGCGATAGCCGCTCGCTTCCCCCCTCGTTTCCCCGCTCGCTCGCCTGCCGTTCACCCTCGCGGGCCGAGGGTCCCGCGACGTCCCGCCCTGTCGTCAGGTGGGCCCGCGGGTACACTCTCGCCCCATCATGACCTACGACCTCGGCATCATCGGCGCCGGCAACATGGCCGAGGCCATCGCGCGCGGCGTGCTGGCGAAGAACGTCCTGCGGCCCGAGCGGATCATCGCCGCCGACGTCTCGCCGCAGCGGCGGGAGCTGTTTCAGTCGCAGCTCGGCATTTGCGCCGTGGAGGACAACGCCTCGGCCGCGCGCGACGCCAGGATCATCCTGCTCAGCGTCAAGCCGCAGCAGATGCCGACCGCCCTGGGCGCGCTGGCGGCGGCGATGACGGAGCAAACGCTCGTGGTCTCCATCGCCGCCGGCATCAGCTCCGCGTTCATCGAGAAGCACCTCGGCGGCGGGCGGCGCTGGCGCGTCGTGCGCGCGATGCCCAACACGCCCATGCTCGTCGGCGAGGGGATGGTCGCGCTGGCGGCGGGATTCACCGCCTCGCCGGAAGACGTGGCCGCGGCGCGGCGCCTCTTCGAGTCGGCCGCCGAGGTCATCGAGGTCGCCGAGGACAAGATGGACACCGTGACCGCCGTCAGCGGTTCCGGGCCGGCGTACTTTTTCTTCCTCGTCGAGCAGATGATCCGCGCCGGGCAGGAACTGGGCCTGACCGCCGACCAGGCGCGGCAACTGGCGATCAAGACGGCGGTCGGCGCGGGCAAAATGCTCGCCGGCAGCAGCGACTCACCCGAAGAATTGCGTCGAAAAGTCACCAGTCCGGGCGGAACCACTGAAGCCGCCGTCACCTTCATGACGAAACAGAATTGGCCGGCCATCACCGTGGACGCCATCAAGGCGGCCGAGCGGCGCGGCAAAGAGCTGGGACAGTGACGTTCGCGCGCCGGCGCCCTCGCCCTCGCCCGCTCCCCCGGGGCGCGGGACGCGGCCGACCAGCGCGCGGCAAGGAGCTTGAACACTGATGTTGTTGCACCCCCCGAGCTTCCCCCTCGCCGCCGGCACCACCGGCGTGTGGACCACCGTGATGGCCGCCGTCGCCATCGCCGCCGTCGCGCTGTTCGCCTGGCGGCAGGTTCGCGGCGGGTCGTCCACCGGCTTCACCGTTGACCTCGGGCTGCTGCTGCTGCGCCTGCCCCTGGGCGTGCTGTTCCTGATGGCCGGGTGGCGAAAGGTTTCCGGCGGCGTCGGCAACTTCGTCAGCATGGCGTCGGGCGCGGTGCCGTCGTGGATGCCGGAATCGGCAGGCCGGGCGTACCTCTATGCCGTCCCCTGGGCCGAGCTGATCGTCGGCGCCATGCTGATCGCCGGCTTCCTCACGCACTTCACCGCGCTGATCACGACGCTCATGCTGGTCAGCTTCATCGTGGCCGCCACCGGCGTCACCGACCCCAACGGCGCTCCGTTCAACCCCAACGTCGGCTACGCCTGCCTCGCGCTGGCGATCATGCTGCTGGGGGCCGGGCGGATCAGCGTCGACCGCTTCGTGCCCGGGCGGCGGGGGCGCGGGAAGAAATCCAGCGGGTGACTTCAGCCGTGCCGCGCCGCGCGATCCCGATCATCATCATGCTCACGCTGCTCGCCACGATTCACGCCGGCTGCGCCACCACCGTGGTCACGCCGCCGCCCGCGCCCGGGTCGGTCGCCGTGTTCCTCACTGACTACGGCCGGCACTCAAGCATCCTGCTTCCCAACGACGCCGGCGTGCTGACCGAGTTTGCCTTCGGCGACTACCAGTGGTTCGCGCTCGGCGAGACGTCGATGGGCAAGGCAGTTCGCGCCATGCTCTTCTCGTCCGGCTCGACCCTCGGGCGGCGGACGCTCGCGCCGACCGGCGAGGCCGAGCAGGTCGCCCGCGCGACGGGCGCGGCCCACGTCGCCAGGTTCGAAGCCCCGCGCGAGAGGGTGGACGCGCTGCGCTCGCAGCTCGACGCGCGCTTCGAGGAGCGCATCGACACCGTCACCTACAACCCGCTTTCGCAGCTCTGGTTCGTGCGCGACGAGGAGTCGTACGGGCTGCTGCACAACTGCAACCACGTGACGGCCCGCTGGCTGCGGGCGCTGGGGTGCGAGATCCGCGGGACGGCGATGTTCTCGAACTTCAAGGTCACGTCGCGCGCCGCCAAGCTCCCGCGCCCCCGCCGCCAGACCACTCGTCCCGTCGCCGCCGCCACCGGCCTGCCGCCGTTCCGCTTCCCGGGCCTGCCCCCCGCCCGCGCCGCCCGATCCGCCCGATCCGCCGGTGCCGTGAGCGCCGGCGTCATAAGCACCCGGCCCGCGCGTCCCGCCCGCGCCGCCGCCGCCGGATAAGCGCCCGGCCCGTGCGTCCCGCCCGCGCCATCGCCGGTTTCGTCGGTGCCGCCGCGGGCAGCTAGCCGCGGGCGCGTTCGCCCCGTCCTGGAACGTCAGCAGCAAGCCATGTCATCCCGAAGCGCACTCGCGAGGGATCTCGACACGGAGGGCACCTCGCCAACC
>DASQDR010000087.1:0-5421 GCA_035634055.1 Tepidisphaeraceae bacterium
GGCGTGCGCGCGGTCGGCTCGGCGCTGGCGGACATTGGCTGCACGAAGACGCGCATCGTCCTCCAGCAGTGGAACAAGCGCTTTCGGCCGTCGGAGATGAAGCTCGACGGGCGCGTGCCGGACCTGTTCATGGTCTCGACCATGGGGATGCACTCCGACCGCGCGCAGGAGATGATCCGCGACGCCCGGCGGATCGACGCCGCGCACCGCCCGCTGATCATCGCCGGCGGGTCGCACGCGGTGTACGAGCCATTTTTGCTGTTCAACGCCGACGCCACCAACGCCGCCGCCGGCCCCGGCGCCGGGCCGGATGTGGTCGTCACCGGAGAGGAATTCGTCTTCCTCAGCCTGCTCGAAGTGCTGCTCGCGTTCCGCGCGGCGGGCGAGTCGATGCGCTCCGCCTTCGTCCGCGCCCGCGACGCCGGCGCGCTGGACGACATCCCCGGGCTGATCTACCCGCTCGGCCCGCGCGTCGACAGCGACGGCATCGCCGAGGAGATCGTCGATACCGGCGTGCAGCGCCTGCTCGGCGACCTGGACGAGCTGCCCCACCCGGTCCTCGGCTATGCGCTCATCGAGCCGCCCGGCCGCTCGCGCACGCTCGGCTCGGCCGCGCTGGCGGCGAACAAGGTCCGCTGGCACAGCCCGATCAGCTCACTGGTGATGACCTTCGGCTGCAAGTTCGCCTGCCCCTACTGCCCGATCCCCGCCTACAACCAGCGGCAGCACCGCTGCAAGAGCCCCGGGCGCATCGCCGACGAGATGGGCCGCCTGAACGACGCCTACGGCCTGCGCTACTTCTTCGGCACCGACGACAACTTCTTCAACACCAAGCAGCGGACGCTGGACATCGTCGAGACGCTGGCGACGGCGGAGTTCAAGGGGGTTCCCGTGCGCCGCCGCGCGCGGTGGTACACCGAGGTGACCGTCCACGACACGCTGCAGATGAAGGACCACCTGCCGCTGGTGCGCAAGGCCGGCTGCCGCGCGCTGTGGCTCGGGGTCGAGGACATGACCGCCACGCTGGTGAACAAGGGGCAGTCGGTCAACAAGACGACCGAGGCCTTTCAGCTGATGCGCGACAACGGCATCTGCCCGATGCCGATGATGATGCACCACGACACGCAGCCGCTGTACTCCAAGGCCAACGCGGACGGCACGCCTTCCGCCTACGGCCTGCTCAACCAGGTGCGCATCCTCCGCAAGGCCGGCGCGGTCTCGCTCCAGGTGCTGATGATGACCCCGTCGCCCGGGACGAAGCTGTTCGCCGGCACGTTCCAGGACCGGCTGGTACTGGCGTCGGCCGGCGGGCGCGAGGTGCGGCCCTACATGTACGACGGGAACTACGTCATCGCCTCCAAGCATGACCGCCCGTGGCGCAAGCAGCTCAACCTGCTCATCGCCTACGCCTGGTTCTACAACCCCGTCTGGCTGGCGGCGAACCTGCTGCGGCGCAAGACCAAGGTGGGGATGAAGCCGGCCTACATGCAGCTCGTCGGCATGTTCGGCCTGACCCAGAGCGTCCGCCGCACGTTGGGCTGGATGCTCCGCCTGAAGTTTGGCCGGATCGAGCGCCTGGAGACCCCGCCGCAGACCGCCGTCCCCATGCGCGGCCTCTCCCCCGCCGCCGGATCCGAGCTCGCCACCCCCCCCGACGGCCAAACCTGCTCCGCCCCGGCGACCCCGGCCGCCCACGCCCCCGTCACCGTCACCATCTCCGCCCGAGGCCTCGCCAGCGCGGGCGCGGGCGCGGGGCGGAAGTTGTCGCTGCCGGTGGGGTGAGGGCGGCGCGGGGCCGGAAGAGGAAAATCCTAAGCCACTCCCAAAACGGAAACGCGGAGAACGGAGAACGGATGCGCTTCTGCGTTTTGCGCCGATCGTCGGTGGCGTCCAGGACCGGCTTCTGCGTCACCCCCGAGGTCGAGTTGACCAGCAGCGCGGCGTTCCCCACGCCGTCGTAGACGAACCGGCAGACTCCGAAGCGAAGCGCTCCTCAAGTGCAGATGACGGCGTGTCTTAGGAATCTGGAAGATCTCCAGATGTGAGGCGAGACTCTCACGTAGCTACTGCTTCGTGGAGCTGGCCCTGCCAGTTCGTGGTGTCGAATTCGCCGCCGCCGGCACGCACCAGCTCCGCCGTCACATCGCTGCTGGCGTCGGTCTCCTGGAACTGGCCCCGCCGTCGTAGCGGAAGCCGATCTTGGTTCAGATTTCCCGGGTGATTCGGTGGCGCAACTGAGCTGTGCATCATTCAGTGAAGATCTCCGCCAGCGGCCGTGCGAGAGGTCCATCTTTTGCCGCGAGCCGCGACCAGCCCGGCTTGGCGCCTGGCTTCAGTAGTGCCCACACCTCACCGCGAATCAGCACCGTCACGCTCACGTGCGGCGGCGTCCCCCCCCACACCAGTTCGATCTCCTCAGCCTTCAATATAGGAGCCAAATGTTCAGCTCTAACGAATTCTGCAGGATTAAGCCAAGGCGGATCAATACCTATGTTCCATTCAGGGACGGCCGGTGGCGTCGCACGGTTGGATAACCACACGTCCGCTACGATGCTGCTTTCCCTTAACAGATATGCCGAGGCGACACGGCCGTCGTCTTCAACCACAGCAGAATATGGCGACCCTCCAAGGTCGCTACTTACCCAGATCGTCGAATCGTCCGCTGTCTTTCTCGGCAGCATAATGGTCCCTCCTCTCTTTGTTGAACTCGGCCCGCTTACTGCGCCACGTGGCCGGCGTCGCCGTCGACCAGGGCGACGGTGTTGCCCAGGGCGTCGTAGACGAAGCTGGACCAGCCGCCGGCCGGGTGGCCCTGCTCGTCGGTGCGCATGGTTTGTCGGAGTACAGGACGCTGCCGACGCCGCCGCCCAGCCCGCCGGCGCGGATCAGCTCCGTGACGACCTGGTCGTCGACCACCTCCTGGAAGCTCGTGCCGCCGTCGTACCAGAAAACCGGTGGTGCGGCGGGCGCGGGGGCGCGGGTCCGGGAAGATCGGTCGCCGGGGGGCTCGCACGGAGGGGCGAAAGGAACGCCGGGAACGGTGAAAGGATCGCGCGGAACGGGAAAGGGATGGTGGCGGAAGGACGAAGGGACGCTGGGGAGGGGAACGGGGACCGTGGCGGGCGCGGAAGGAGGGAGAGGGGAGAATGTTGAATCGCAAATGTGGAATGTGGAAACAATACTGAATGGCGGAACAGGAAATGACGGGGCGGGGAAGCACGAAATCCCAACCCCGAATCGCGAAACAAATTCCAAATCTCAAAAGGGGAAAAACGAAGAGGGGAGGCGGACGCGCGGCGGCGGCGGGC
The DNA here is from genome assembly GCA_035634055.1 of Tepidisphaeraceae bacterium. Taxonomy (GTDB): domain Bacteria; phylum Planctomycetota; class Phycisphaerae; order Tepidisphaerales; family Tepidisphaeraceae; genus JAICTV01. Next base: position 3,309 of record DASQDR010000087.1, read on the forward strand.
CGTGGACGGTGGGCTGCTCCGGGTTTTCTTCATTTCCCCATTTCTAATTTGTTTAGGATTTTCTGCTTAGGATTTCGTGCTTGGCTGTCCGCGCTTAGCCTTTCCTCTTCCCCCTTCTAGATTGTTTCGACATTCGACATTCGACATTCAATATTTCTCTCTCTCCTCACGGCGCCACCTGCTGGATCGGCCCTTCTCCCATGTTCGGCGGGATCCTCGGGGTCATGATGGCGATGCCCTCGCGGGAGGATTCGGGGACCCAGGGGGCGGCGGGGTCGCCGGGGCGCTTGACCAGGCCGGTGGCGAAGGCGGCGCGGCTGGCGTGGCCGGGGGTTTCGTTGCCGCGCTGGGCCTCGAGCTTTTGCTTCACATCGTCGGGATACTTCTGGAGGTACTGCACCCAGCGGCGCCGGCCGCCGTCGGCGCTGAAGGGGAAGGCGCGGACGGCCGGCTTACCGCCGCGGTCGAATGGCGGGACCTTCCACGCGTCGTCCTCGAACAGCGTGGCGCCGTCGTCGGTGGTGTAGAACGCCCGGGCGTCGGTCGTCAGGTCGCCGTCGGAAGCGGTCATCTGGCGGAAGATCATGAACGCCGCCCCGCCGATCAGCACGACGGCGGCGACGACGACGAGGTTGCGATGGGTGTTGAGTTGGTCGCGGAGCATGGGTGGGGAAAAGGGATTGAGGGACTGAGGGGAGAGCGACGAAGCGACGGAGCGACGAAGGGAAAGGCACGGAGGCACGAAGTGGTGGGGAAAGGAGAAGGGAGAGAGTGAACGCAATCGGTCGCCGACTCTCCGTCCCTTAGTCCCTCAATCCCTTAGTCCGCTTAGTGCCATACTCCCAGAATGCCATAGTCCGTAGGTGCCATAGTGCATCGTCCCTCGGTGCCATAGTTCCTCGCTCCCCACTTCCCCCTCCTCCCTTCGTGCCTCCGTGCCTCCGTGCCTTCCCCTCCGTCGCTCCGTCGCTTCGTAGCTCCACTCCTCCCCCCCTCACCAATACCACATTCCGTAGAACGGATAGCTGGTGTGGATGACGGCCGGGTAGCCGCGCGGGAGGGGCAGGGGTTGGGGCCAGATGATGATGGGGACCGAGGCGGAGTTGGCCGGGCCGACGAGCTGGCCGGGGTTGACCAGCGGAGTGTTGCGCATGTCGATCCACTCGCCGTGGCCGTCGGTGAAGGCGACGTTGTAGCCGGGGGTGGTCGGGTTGCCGAAGCCGCCCTGCCGGCGCAGCACGATGCCGTGGTTGGCGCGCAGGCCGGCCTGGTAGTGCCACTCGGTCTTGTCGGCGAAGAGCGGTCGCGCCGGGCGGTCGCTCATGCGCGCCGGGAGCTTGTAGCGCGTCCACGACGCGCCGCCGGCGGAGGCTTTTTCCGGCGCGGTGTTGATGTTGGTCAGCGTCGGGCCGCCGTTGCCGCAGTAGGCGTAGCCGACCTCCAGCAGCCGGGTGGTGCGGGTGATCAGCGGGACGCTGACGTCGGTCCAGACGCTGATCTTGCCGTCGCCGGGGTTGTTGCTGCTGGGGCAGAGCCACATCTTGCTGACGGGCATGCCGTTGGGCACGTAGTTGTCGTCCACCACGCGCTGGAAGCGGAACGCGGCGTTCATCTCCATCGTGATGTACTGCGGGTCGAGCCGCTGGATGGCGACGCTCTGCGCCATCGGCGGGAAGCGGCCCTTGTTCTCGGTGGAGTAGAGGACCGCCAGCTGCGCCAGCGAGCGGACGTTGCTCAGGCAGGCCGTGCGGTTGGCTGCCTCGCGGGCGCGCGAGAGCGTCGGCAGCAGGATGGCCACGAGCACGGCGATGATGCCGATCACCACGAGCAGCTCGACGAGCGTGAACGCACGACGATAGCCAGCCGGTCCTTGCATACTCATATGTGCCTCCGCAGCGGTCGGGCGCGAATAGAATTTTGGCGCCAGCACGCAGGTCGATTCGAAGTGAACTCCGCGGAATCAGCGTAAACAGCCAAGAAACAAATTGCAACGCGATGTGAGAATTGATGGATATTTCACCTTATGGCGGAAAGGCCACGGGCTTATCGGCTGGTCCAGCGTTCCCTGAACGCCCATGCGGCCCTCGTCGAAAACTGTCGACTTCGGCGGGAT
>DASQDR010000088.1:0-12969 GCA_035634055.1 Tepidisphaeraceae bacterium
CACCATGGTGTTCACGGTGTTCTTCAGCTCGAGGATTTCGCCCTTCACGTCGACGGTGATCTTCTTCGACAAGTCGCCGTTGGCGACCGACTTGGTCACGTCAGAGATGTTGCGCACCTGCGACGTGAGGTTGCCGGCCATCAGGTTGACCGAGTCGGTCAAATCCTTCCACGTGCCGGCGACGCCGCGCACGTCCGCCTGCCCGCCGAGCTTTCCTTCCGTGCCCACCTCGCGGGCGACGCGCGTCACCTCGGCGGCGAAGGAGGAGAGCTGGTCCACCATGACGTTGATGGTGTTCTTCAACTCCAGGATCTCACCCTTCACGTCGACGGTGATCTTCTTGGAGAGGTCGCCCTTGGCGACGGCGGTCGTCACGGCGGCGATGTTGCGGACCTGGCCGGTCAGGTTCGAGGCCATGGAATTCACGGAATCGGTCAGGTCCTTCCACGTGCCGGCGACGCCGCGCACGTCGGCCTGACCGCCGAGCTTGCCTTCAGTGCCCACCTCGCGGGCCACGCGCGTCACTTCGGAGGCAAACGACCGAAGCTGGTCCACCATCGTGTTGATGGTTTCCTTTAGCTCCAGGATTTCGCCTTTGACGTCGACGGTGATCTTCTTGGAAAGGTCGCCGTTGGCCACCGCGGTCGTCACGGCGGCGATGTTGCGGACCTGGCCGGTGAGGTTCGACGCCATGGAATTCACCGAGTCGGTGAGATCCTTCCACGTTCCGGCGACGCCCTTCACGTCCGCCTGCCCGCCGAGCTTTCCTTCGGTGCCCACTTCGCGGGCTACGCGCGTCACTTCGGAGGCGAACGATCGGAGCTGGTCCACCATGGTGTTGATGGTGTTCTTCAGCTCCTTGATCTCACCCTTCACGACGACGGTGATCTTCTTGGAAAGGTCGCCGCGCGCCACGGCGGTGGTCACGGCGGCGATGTTTCTCACCTGGGCGGTGAGGTTGCCGGCCATCAAGTTCACGGCGTCGGTCAGGTCCTTCCAGGTGCCGGCGACGCCCTTCACCTTCGCCTGCCCGCCAAGCTTACCTTCGGTGCCCACCTCGCGCGCCACGCGCGTCACTTCCGACGCGAACGAGCCGAGCTGGTCCACCATGGTGTTGACGGTCTTGGCGGTGCGCAGGAACTCGCCCTGCAGGGGGCGGCCCTCGATCTCCATGGCCATCGTCTGCGACAGGTCACCCTTGGCGACCGCGCCGATCACGCGCGCGGTCTCGCTCACCGGGTGCACGAGGTCGGAGATCAGCGTGTTGACCGACACGCCCATCGACTGCCACGACCCCGTCACCGGCCCGAGCGCGGCGCGCTGGGAGATCTTGCCTTCCTTGCCGACGACGCGGCTGAGGCGCTCGAGCTCCTCGCTCATGCGCTGGTTCAACTCGATGACATCGTTGAACGCGTCGGCGATCTTGCCGTCCATCCCCTCGAGGTCCATCGGCAGGCGCACGCCGAAGTCCCCCTTCTTGAATGCCGCCAGAACCTGGAGCAGCGACGCCTTGTCGAGCTGCTTGTGCGGGCGACCGTCGCCGTCGGCGGCGGGGCGGGCGAGGATCGACGCGATCAGCGGCTGCTGCTGCTCGATCACGTCGTCGGGCCGTCGCCGCGTTGCGGGCGACGCCGGCTTGCTCCGGGCGTGACCATTACCGTTGCCGTTCCCGTTGCCATTGCGCGTGATCTTGGCGACCGGCGTGTGCCGGCGCGGCGTCTGCTTCTGATCCATGGATCAATTCTCCCGAGCGCGAGCGAGCGAGCCCCTGTGTGTGCGGAGCGGCCCTTCACGTGTGGCCTGGGCGTGATCGACTGCCGTGAAACCAAACCCTCAGACGTGAGAGGCGCGCCGCCGTTTGGGGGCGACGCGCATTCCCGCACCCGCGGGTCACGCATCCGTGCGTGCTGTCAGGTTCCACTGCGAAAACCAAAGAGAATCCCGCGCGGCCGAACGGCTCCCGAGCCGCTAAGAAATGCGCACCCTCCGCCCAGAGGAGGCGCTGGCGAGCAGCCTACCGGTTCGGACCAAGCGTTCGCAACTTGAAATGTGGCGTGAAATCGAACGTGGTCGATGTCACAAATTGTCCCCGTGCCCGAGGTTGCCGTTCCGCCGGCGGGGCGTTACCAACTCCCTGATGCGCCGGTACTACGTGGCCGACCTGAACGTTCGGGGGGAAGTGCGGGCAATCGAGGAATACCGCTACGAGCAGTTGGAGCAGGTTCCGGGGGCGGCGGAGCTGATCGTTCACTTCGCTACCGTGCTATACCGCGAGCCCGAAGGGTTCGAGACCCCGCTGCCGCACGGGCGGAAGCACATGAGCTACCGCTGGACCGCCACCGCGCCCACCGCCGGCATCTCCACCCTGCGCAGCGGCGAGACCCTCGGCTCCATGGGCCTCCTGGCCAGCGGCTTGAACCCTGACAGCGACCGCCTGACGTTCGGCGCGTTCCAGCGGCACCTTTTGCGCGAGCTGCCGCAGGAAGGGGTTGAGCCGGCGTTCGACCTGATGCGGCTGGCCGAAAGGCCGGTGGTCGCCGTCGTCAACTTCCTCAACCCGCCGGACAAGCTTGACCAGCTTGTCCTGGCCCTGGCCGACCGCTGCTTTGCCGCGGCTTATTTCCGTTACCAGAACTTGGCCTGACCCGTAGGTTCAGGGCCGGGCAATGGCCGGCCGCGACGCGGGCCTCTCGTTCGATCAGGCGTGGATGAAGGACGGAAGCGAGTGGGCGAAGACGACATCCCACCCGAGGTGAAGGCGTTCCTCGCCGATCACATCGAGTCGGTCTTGCAGTTGGAGGTCCTGCTGCTGCTGCGGTCGCGCGCGGGCGAAGGGTGGAGCGCGGACGCGGTCAGCCGCGAGTTCCGGATCGATTCCGCCTGGACTGGCGGGCAGCTCGCCACCCTGGCCGGCAGCGGCCTGCTGTCGCACGCGCCGGGCGGGCAGTTCCACTACGCCCCGCGGTCGCCGGCGCTGGACCAGGCGGTGGCGGCGACCGCCGAAGCGTACGCCACGCGCCGCGTCACCCTGATCGGATTGATCTTCTCCAAGCCGCCGTCTCCCCTGCGCAGCTTTGCCGACGCGTTCCGCATCCGGAAGGAGCCAAAGCACGATGGCTGAAACCATCTATACCCTGTGCGCGCTGACCAGCGTGGCCTGCGCCGCCATGCTGCTCCGCGGATACCTGCGCGGGCGGGCGCGGTTCCTGCTCTGGAGCAGCCTTTGCTTCGTGGCGCTGGCGGTCAACAACCTGCTGCTGGCGCTGGACAAGGTGGTATTCGCCGACCGGGTGCTCTTCCCGCCCGAGCTGCGCACGGCTACCGCCGTGGTCGGGTTGTCCCTTCTGCTGTACGGACTGGTCTGGGACGCGGAGTGAACACGGCCGATGCGACCGCAACTCAATGATTTCCTGCTCGGCATGGCGGTGATGGCGGCGGCCGTCGCGGGGCTGTTCTTCCTCCGCTTCTGGCGGCGGACGCGCGACCGGCTGTTCATCATCTTCGCCGTCGCCTTCTGGCTGATGGGGCTCAACTGGCTGCTGCTGGCGGCGGTGGGGCGCGACGAGACGAAGCTGGCGTCGCTCTACGCCATCCGCCTGCTCGCGTTCTGCCTGATCCTTTTCGCCGTCGTCGACAAGAACCGCAGGCCGCGCGCGTGATCAGCGATCAACTCATCCCAGCAGCGGCCCGTCCGTGAGCGGATCATTCTCAATCAGGTGAGCAGCTCGCGCACCTTTGCGGCGACGGCGCGGGCGAGCTTCGCGTGCTCCGGGGCGTCGAAGTGGACGCCTTCGGTGGGGCTGGAGACGATCACCTCCGCCAGGTCGAGCAACGGGCAGTCGCGCTCGGCGGCGACCTGCCGGAAGAACTGGCCGAAGCGCGCGGACTTTTCCTCCGCCCCGGCGAGCATGTCGCTGAACGGCGTTCCCGCCAGGGGCGCCACCGGCGGCGGCGCCAGCAGCAGCACCCGCGGCGCGCGACCGCCCGGGCCGGCGGTGCTCTGGCGGACGAGGTCGACCAGGGCCCCGGCGCCGCGGGCGATGTCCTCGGCGCCTGCGCCGAAGCGGGCCTTGAGGTCGTTGGTCCCCAGGAGGATCACCACCAGGTCGAGCGGCTGATGGCTGTGCAGGCAGGGCCGGAGGTACGCCGCGCCGTTCTTGCTGCCCTGGAGCTGGTCCTCGACCGGGTCGTCCCACACCGTCGTTCGCCCGCCGCACCCTTCTTCGATCACCCAGTAGTCCGCCCCGAGCTCGCGCCGCAGCACGCCCGGCCAGCGGGTGTGGAGGTCAAAGCGCGACCAATCGGCGGGGTTCGTGCCGTGGGTGTTGGAATCGCCGTAGCAGAGGATCGTCTTCATCGTGGCCGCCCGCGCGAATTGTGCGGGGCGCGTGGCGACGACGCAAGCCGCCGGACGCCGCAGCCCGCGCAGCGGCGCACCGGCCGGCGGGGTGCGTATGTCGTCGGCATTGATCGCCGCGTGCAACTGCGGGATCATTGCCCGGCAGAGGCGGTGATGCGGTGAGCGAGAGTGGCGGCAGCGCCGGCGGCGGCGGCGGCGCAAACCGAGCTTCGGTCCCCCGGCCGGTGCGGCGGCTCGGGGTGGACGTGCAGGGTCGCGTCGACGAGTACCTGCTGCGCGTCGACCAGGCGCTGGCGCGCGTCGGTGCGGACATGGCCGAGCGCCGCGTCGTCGGCGTGCGGCTGCGGCAGCAGATCACCGCGAAGCTCGCCCAGCGCGCCGCGCGGGTGCCGGACGGTCGCGTGACGGCGGCCGACGCGGGCGCGGTGATCGCCGAGCTCGGACCGCCCGAGAGTCACCTGAACGACGCCGCGCCGCCGCGGGTGATGACTTCTCCCGGCGACACGGCGGCAGCCACGGCAACGCGCGCAGCGGCGGGGGACGCCACGACGTCGCATGCGGCTGCCCCGGGCGGGCAAGCGCCGCCGGTGGCGAAGCTGTCGAAAACCGCACTCGCGGGCGCGCTGGTGGCGCTGGCCTTCGTTGTGGTCGCCGGCCTCTCCGCGATGGGCGGTGCCGCCGCCGGGGGGCAGGCGCCGCGGGCGTGGGCGTTGGCGGCGCGTCACGCGCTGGTGCCGGCGGCGGTCGTGGCCCCCATCGTAACAACCCTGCTGGGACTCCTCGCCCTGGCGCGCATCCAACGCTCGCGCGGCGGGCGGTACGGGCTTTCGCTGGCGCTCTTCGACGCGCTGCTGTTCCCGCTGCTGCTGCTCGACATCCTGCTCTTCTGGATGTGCTGGCAGGTGGCCGGGCGACTGGAAGACCAGATTTCGCCGCCGGTCTCAAAGCTCATCACGCAGGCGCTGCCGACGGTCGCGTCGGTGCTCGGCGATTACTTCCTGGCCGCGCAGGCGTGGATGGCGGTGCAGGAGAGCGCCGCGCGAACCGGGCGCGGCGCGCGAGCAGGGCGACGCTAGGGGAGCAGGTCGGGCGTCCACCGCGGCGAGCGGTGGGGCGGCTCCAGCCGCATCCGGCGCGCGACCACGATCCCCACCGCGACCCACGGCGTCGTCACCAGCACCGCCCGCGGGATGAACGTCGGCTGCCCGGCGAAGTAGGGGTGGACGACCACTTGTGCCAACCACAGGCCCGCCGACGTCCACCCCCATGCCAGCAGCCACGCGATCGGCCGCGGGCGCGGCTGGCCGAGAAGGGGGGCGAGGTACGCCGTCGCCGCTGACATCGCCAGCGTGCACGCGACCCACGCGAAGAGCCAGCGGTACGGCATGAGGACCTGGAGTGCGACGATGGTAGAGGATGTCACGAGAAGCACGCCCGCCCGGACGAGCGAGAGGTCCCGCCGGAGGCGCAGCAGCGCGGCCGCCCCGGCCGTCACCGCCAGCCACGCGCCGGCGAAGGCGGCGAGGTAAACGAAAACCGCCCATCCCGCCGGCCCGGTCCGCCATGGCAGCGGCGGCGCGATGGCCGCATACGCACGGTCGGCAAGGCCGGTCGCCACCGCGATCAAACTGAGGAGCCAACCCACCGCCGCGACGGCGGCCGAGCGCGTCGGTGATTCAGAGAAGCGCGCGTCGGCACCGGACGGCATGGCCACCACCCGTTGTCGCCCGTGTTGAGCGGGCTTTGCTCCCCGGTCGTCCGCGCGCGGATCCGCATCGTGCGAAGAGGTCACGGCCACAGCCGTTGCCGCAGCTTCAGCCGCAGCAGTTCGCCGGAGCCGGCGTCGTAGCTGATCCATTCCTGCGCCGTCGGGTTGGGCACCAGGTGCTTCAGCCGCATCGCATACACCTGGAAGCCCGGGTAGGCCATGATCCGGTCGCGCTCGGCGGCGGCGGCAAAGCTGTTCCCCTCGAACATCAGCATCGCCGGGTACGAAATCTCCGGTAGCTTGGGGGCGGCCGCGTCGTCCTCGGTGGTGGGCTTGATGATCTGTGATTCCGGCACGTTGCCGGCGAAGAGCAGGATCTGCCCGCGCCGATCGACGGCCGGCGTCGACAGCGCATTGGGCAGCCCGGCGAGCGACCGCGCCACCGTGGCGTTGCCGGCGGCGTCGATCCGCAGCAGGTGCCCGCCCACCGGGTCGAGCAGGAACAGCGTGCCGTCAAGGCCGGGCCACAGCTCGTACTCGTCGCGCGTCAGGGGCAGCGGCTTGCCCGCCACCTTCACCGCGTCGAACGCCTTGACCAGCGCCGCCGGCCCGTCCGGGGCGAGCTTCGCGGGGTCGATCTGGAACAGCGCCCAAGCGTCGGTGTGACGGATCCACGCCCAGATGAACCGACCGTCGGAGAGCAGCGTGCCGCGCGCCAGCGGGAGCGAGCGGCCCATGCCGGTGGCGGCGGCGATGGCGTCGGTGTCGGCGAGCACGCGGATCTTGGCCGTCTTGGGGGAGTAACGCCCCAGCACCGCCATCGAGCGCCGCGCCGCGGCGCCACCGCGGAAGAAGAAGTAGATGTCCCCGTCGGGCCCCGCCGCGATGCCCTGGATGTTCCCGCGCCCGCCCGAAACGCCCATCGCTGCGGCGATGTTGCCGGCTGACAACTGCGTTGCACGGGGGATCGCGCCTTCACCGATCACGAAGAGCGTGTCGTCCAGCCGGTCGGCCTCCTGCGTCCAGTAGACGTTGCCCAGCGAATCGACGGCGACGTGGGTGGGGCGCGCCGGCAGGAGCGGGGTGAGCGGGCGGAGCTCGAGGTCCGTCACGGGCTGCGCTGGGGCGGTGGCGGGTAGCTGCCGCGGCGGGTCGCCGTCGCACGACGCGAGCGCGAGCAGTGGCAGCAGCAGCAGCAGCGGTCGGGCGAGGGAAAAGGCGGCGCGCACTGGCATGGCGCCGAAATGTATCAGATGCCCGCTGCGCCGCCACGCCCGCGGCGACCGGCCTTCAGGAGCGCCGCCGCCAGCGCCGCCAGCGGCGCGAGCGACGCCGGCTCCGGGATCGCAACGGCGCCCGCGACCGCCGCCGACCCGCCGGGCCGCGCGAGCTGCCCGGCGAAGTTGAAGTCGATGGCGAAGTAGTCGTCGCCATTGACGCGACCGTTGTAATCAAAGTCGCCGTTGAACCAGCCGGGGGTGGCGGTGGCGACGTGGGAATCGATGCGGAAGTAGTCGTCGCCGTCGATGCGCCCGTCGAGGTCCGCGTCGCCCGCATAGGTGTAGGCAACGAGCACGTCGCCCGCGGCGACCGCGCGCCCGTTCCACGTGCCACCGGCGGCGCCGACCTGCTGCGCGGTGGCGACCCCGAGTCGCATGATGACGCCGGGCGACGGCTGCGGCTGCGACGTGCCGATTCCTTTGCCGCTCCAGGCGGCGTTGGCGAGCCCGCTGCGGACCAGCGCCGTGATGCCGGTGTAGCCGCTGCCGTCCCACGCGCCGGGCGAGCCGTTGCGGACGATGGCGTCGTTATCGCGCAGGTCCAGCGCGCCGGTGCCGCTGATGGCCAAACTCTCGGTGACAATCGCGCGGCCGCCTTGCGAAGCAACCGTCGCGACGCCGCCGGTGTTGATCGTCAGCGATGCCACGTGCTGGGTTGCGGCGAAGGTGGCAATCGCGCCGGCGTTCACCGTCAAGCCGAGTGTCGCACCGCCCGCGCCGGCCGTCCCGGCATCGGTCGAGAACGTCGTGGCGCCGCCGGAAAGAACGAGTTGCGCGCCCGCCGCGTGACTCTGCGCGCCGCTGACGGTCATCGCGCCCGGTCCGGTCCTGGTGAGCGTGACGCCGGCGGCAACGGAGAACGGCCCCGTCGCCAGCGGCTCGTTCGACGGGAGGAAGAGGTAGCCGGTGACGGGGAAGCTGGCGGCGGAGAAGACCCGCGCGGTCGAGGTCAGCACGAGGTCCGACCGCGCCGCCGCGCCCGGCAAGTTCTGGTCGCTGGTGGCAAACGTGTGGGTGGCGGTGAAGTTGCCGGCGGCGGACGTGCTGAGCTGCGCGTTGAACGAAGCGCCGCTGCCGGCGGCGAGGTTGGAGAAGGGCGCGGCGGTGGTGGTCAAACGCGCGGTGTCGCCGACGCTGGTGACGAAATCCACGTCGAGGGCGGCGGAATAACCGGCCGTGCCCACGCGGTTGCGCACCTGGAACGCGATCGCCCGCGCGGCCGAGTTGACCGGGACGTAGCCAAAGTCGGCGGTGGCGGCGGTCTGGTCGGCAGCCTGCCCCGGGGCGTCGGTGAAGCTCGGGCGGGCGCTGTCGAGGACCGTGTAGCTCACCGCCTGCTGCGCGTTGTTGCCAACCACCTGCTCGTTGCTGCTGGTGGCGGTGATCTGGCCGGCGCGCGGGCCGACCGTGGCGGTATCTAGCGCGATGGCGTGGGAGGCGGGCGAGCCGACGCGGAGGTTCGAGCCTGAGGCTCCACCCGTCGCCGCGCCGCTGCCGGTCAGCGCGTAGTCCAAGGCGTCGGCGCCGTTGGCGAACGCCACCGGCGCCACGTTGGCGACGGTGGCGCCGACCGTGACCGAGCCGTCCCGGATCACCTGCGCCGGCGCGGGCGCCACGGTCAGTTGAAGCTTTGCCGGAAGCTGGTAATCCGCCACCACCGGCAGGTGGTCCATCGTCGCCGCCAGCGCGTCGAGCACGCTCTTCGGCTGCGCGGTGTTGCCGGCGGAGTTGACCGGGCCGTTGAACGCGTGGGTGCCGTTGTTCCCGAAGGCCTGGTACGAGCCGGCGATGTAGGCGATGCCGTTGCCGTCGTTGAGCTGGCGGGAGACGAGCTGGAAGTCGAACCGGTCGTCCATCCCGCCGCCGGCGCCGCTGAAGTTGGTCCCCAGCGCGGTGGCGGTGGCGGCGTCGAAGGGGCTCTGGGTGTGGGCGCGGCGGTAGCTCGAATTATCGTGCCAGGCCCCTGTGCGATTGATCGGATCAACCGCCTGCGCGCTGCCGCTGGCGGTCAGCGTGGCGTACATCTGCTCGGAGGCGTCGTAGACGTTGAAGTCGCCGAGGTAAATGATGTTCTTCTCGCTCCCCAGCGATTCGGCATCGGCGCGCGTCGCCTGCGCTTCCACCTGCCGCCTTGCCTCGTCGCCGAGGTTTGCCTTGTAGTGCGAGTTGTAGAGGTAGACGTCGGCGTCGGCGCCGTAGCCGACCGGGCGAAGCTGGTAACGCAGCCCCTGGCGCGGCTGCCCGCTGCTGCTCACGGTGCCCACCGTTGCCTGGCCTATCAGCGTGACGGCGTTGGCGTTGTAAACCAGCCCCTGCGTCCCGCCGATCGTGCCGGACGTCGCGCCGTTCAGCGTGGCGTACTGATAGTTCGCGCCGGGGTAGAGGGCGTTGAGCGTCGCGGCGTAGCCGGCGCTGGTGGTGGCGGCGGAATAAACCTCCTGGAGCGCCAGCACGTCGATCGGCTTGGCGATGCCGGTATCGGTGGCGCTGAACGGATCCTTGCTGACGCTGGAACCGATCGCCGAGAGGATGGTGCTCATCCACGGGTTGCGCGGCGAGGCGTCGGCAGCGGTGGAGTTGCTGCCGTTCAGCGAGACGATCCGGAGCTGCGCGTGCGCAGCGGTGCAGGCGGCCGACAGCGCCGCCGCCATCACCAGCACGAGCACCAGCAGCCGCGCCCTCACGACCGCACTCTACCAAGCCGGGCCGCCGGCGTCTCCATTTGCTTGCGTTCAACCGCTCGGCTCCCCCGGGGCGGCCTCGCCCTCGGCCTCGCCCTTGCCCTCGCCCGCAGCGTAGCGAGCCGGCGGCCGGCTGAGGGAATCGCGCCTCAGCGGATTTCGGTTGCAATTCCACCATCAGCCCGGCACAGTGCCCGGCGGCTACGGCGGGGGAGGGCACAAATCGAGGCTGAAGTTCGACAAGTCCTGTTCGAGTCCCTGACGCCCGACGGCCGCAAGGTTGTTCTGGCGATTCTGGTGGATGGGCGCTGCGCGGTCTGGCGCGCCGGCGACCTCATCCATTGCGGTCCAGCCGACGCGCACGGGATGACCGTATCGGTCTCCATCTTCCTCACCGCCGCCGGCGCCGAGCCGCGCGGCTCACGCTGAGATCTCACGTTCCCAAGCGATCTCCGCCAACATAAGCTGTGTCGCCCCTCGCTGTGTGAGCTACCTTGCTGTCCAAGGCCAAACCATGCCGTACGCACGTTGCCGCGCACTGATCATCGAGGATGACGCCGACGCATCGGCCGCCTTTCAGAACATGCTGGCGCTGCTCGGCCACTCCGCCGTGGCGGTGACCACCGCCGCCGCGGGGCTGGCGCTGCTGCGCGCCAACACCTACGACGCGGTCATCCTCGACCTGGTGCTGCCCGACGACAGCGGCGTGACGGTACTGCAGGAAATTCGCCAGCGCCGCCTGCCGGTCAAGGTCGCCGTGGTGACGGCGCTCTACCGCGGCGAGCAGCTCCCCGCCCTGACCGACCTCAAGCCCGAAGCGATCTTCCGAAAGCCCGTCGACGCCGTCGCCCTGGCCGGCTGGGTCGCCGCCTGCGCGGGCGAGCGAACCACCTAAATCACCGCGGTGGGGAGGCGCTTGCGGAGGTATGGCACACTCGCCAAACGCAAGGCCGCGTCAGCAAGGTTCACGCTCTCTTCGAGTTCCGCCTGCTGCTTCTGCGGTTAAAGGGTTGAATGGGCGCGGTAGGATTCGAACCCTCGAAGGAGAAGCGCGGCTGGAATGCGAAGTGTCGATGAGCGCAGGTTACAGCCAGTTGCTTTTAATGCTTTTGGTGTGCGGGGCGCAAAGCGGGGCGCAGTTGCCGCCGCCGGAAACCTGACGATCAAGAACCCGCTCACGGACATGGAACTGCCGGGTCAGTACGAGAACCCGGAGTACGAGCGCCAGCCGCTGACGGTGAAGCAGTTCCAGAAGCTGATGAAGTACCACGACACATTCGTGCGGGTACAAAAGCCAGAAGGCGGTTTGGACCGCTTACGACCGAAAGCTCATCTACCGGACGGCGCTCAGCACCGGTTACCGCGAAGCTGAGATGATGAAGCTCCGTCGCTGGAACCTGTACCTCGATGAGAAGCCGGCGGTCATCTGCCTGAAGCCCCGCGACACGAAGACGAAGACGCGAGGCGAGGTGCCGATCTCGCGCGACCTCGCGGCGGCGCTGAAGAAGTACGTGGCCGATCTCGAACCGGATGACGGCGTGTTCCCCTTCCCGGAAACGAGCGGGTCCATCGTGGACATGCTCCGCAAAGCCCTCGACGGTGCCGGCATCCCGTGGAAGTTGCCGAGCGGCGAGGTCGTGGACTTCCACACGTTCCGCTCGACGTTCATCACGTGGGCACTGGACGTTTAAGGCCTGACTCCGAAGCGCGTGCAGGTGCTGGCGCGGCTGAAAACGTTGGCGATGGTCCAGAACTACAGCCGCAACCTGCGCATCGAGGACTTCGGGTGGTTGAACTCGGGGCCGAAACTCGTCGTGGCGAAGTCGGGGAAGAAGGTCGGCTAGAAGACCCGTTTGACAGACGACTCTGAACTACCGTGCCCTGAACGCGCATCGCTCGATCTCAACGGAAAAGACGCACTCCGCGAGCGTTCATGCCAAAGTGCCACGGCCTGTGCCTCTACCGGTGCCTGAGGGCACATTCACCTAACGGTCCCTGCTTTGCCAATGTCACCGCACGGAGGTGCAGTTGACGCGGACGGTACTGGTAGTAGACGACAACATCGACGCGCGTGTCATTGCCTCCCGCATTCTTCGACACCTCGGCGAAGAGGCTGTCTGCGTCGCCGGTGGCGCTGAGGCGATAGAGTTCCTCCGGCACGAGCGGCCCAAGCTCGTCCTGCTCGACCTCGACATGCCCGACATGGACGGGTGCGCGGTCGTCGGTTGGATTCGCAGCGAGCCGGATTTCGAGAACCTTCCGGTGGTCATGTTCAGCGCAGCGACTGAGAAGGAGTTGCTGGCGGCGCTCGATTGCGGTGCCGACGATTACCTGCGGAAAGGCTCGTGCAGCGTGGACGACATCCGTTCCAGCGTGCGTCAGTGGGAAGAGCCGGATCAACCGCAACAACGACCAGTCGGAATAACCCGATCCGACGATCAATTCCGATTACCAGAGATTCCGGAAAAAGAGGAACTCCATTCCCTTAGCTTCTTTACGATTGGGTGATGCCTGTCCTACCTACCCTGCCCTTGCCACCGGATAGCCTGCCCGAACTCGACTGCCTCCGCGCGGAGAACGTGGTGCTGCGGGCGGACCTGCGGCACGCCCGCGAACTGGAAGCCACCAATTTCGAATCGCAGGGCCGGGAGTTGGCAACTGCGCGGACGGGCCGAGCGGAAGCCGAGCGGCTCGGGCACATCAAGGACGACTTCCTCGCCAACCTCTCCCACGAGATTAGAACCCCGCTCAACGCCATCCTCGGTTGGTCCCAACTGCTGAAGCCCGGTGAGTCCAGTGACGCGGACATGCTTGAGGGGCTGGCGGTCATCACGCGAAACGCCCGCGTCCAAGCTCAACTCATCGACGACCTGCTCGACATGAGCCGCGTCGTTTCCGGGCAGATGCGGCTGGACGTGCAGCGGGTTGACCTCCCGGCGG
>DASQDR010000089.1:0-9069 GCA_035634055.1 Tepidisphaeraceae bacterium
CAGTCCCTCGATCGCTTGACGCGCGTTCGCCTCAAGGTCGAACACGACGATCTCGTTGCTCCCGGCCTTCAACCAGCATCCCGGGCAGTACAGCGTCTGCTGCGGGCCGACGCTCTTTGACACCTTGACACGGCGCAAACGAACCCAATTTTCGGCCCCGAGGCAGGCAGGCGTTGTGGAGGGGCAGCGCGGCGAGGTTCAAATGTGCAAAACGAACCCAATCTGCACTTGCTCGCCCGGAAGCATCGGCCACGGCGCCACTTGGGGCGGATCGGCGCGTTAAGGCGGGCGGGCGCGATGTTCGGGAATGTTCAGTTTTGTGCCCCGTCCTCCCGCCGCACCCGCGCAACGAGCAGCCCCCGGACCTTCCGGTCCGGGGGCAGGGTGCGGCTCTGGCGTCGTCAGATCCTTCGCCGGCTCACTGCCCCGGCTTGAGCACGACCTTGATGCAGCCGTCGCGCTTGGCGTTGAAGATCTCGTAGCCGTGGGGTGCCTGGCTCAGGGGGAGCTTGTGGGTGATGACAAAGCTGGGGTCGATCTTCCCCTCGGTGATCAGGTTGATCAGGTGGGGGATGTACTTCTGGCAGTGGGTCTGACCGGTCTTCATGGTCAGGCCCTTCTGCATGAAGGCGCCGACCGGGAGCTTGTCGCCCAGGCCGCCGTAGACGCCGGGGACCGAGACGGTGCCGCCCTTGCGGCAGCAGTTGATCGCCTGCCGCAGGGCGTGCGGACGGTCGGTCGCCATGTAGAGGGCGGCCTTGGCCTTGTCCATGAAGGCGTCGACCGTGAACCCGTGGGCTTCCATGCCGACGGCGTCGATGCAGGAGTCCGGGCCGCGCCCGCCGGTGATGTCCAGCAGCTTGTCGTAGACGTACTCGTCGCGCATGTCGATGGTGATAGCGCCGGCGTCGGCGGCCATCTTCAGGCGCTCGGGGACGCGGGTGCCGTCGTCGATGGCGACGACCTTCTCGGCGCCCATGAGGAAGGCGCAGCGGATGGCGAACTGCCCGACCGGCCCGCAACCCCAGCAGGCGACGGTGTCGCCGGGCTGGATGTCGCAGTTCTCCGCCGCCATCCACCCGGTGGGGAAGACGTCGGTAAGGAAGACCGCCTTGTCGTCATCGAGGTCCTGCGGGATCTTCTGGAGGTTCATGTCGGCGTAGGGGACGCGTGCGTACTCCGCCTGCCCGCCGGCGTAGCCGCCGGTCAGGTGCGAGTAGCCGAACAGCCCGGCCGTGGAGAAGCCGTACATCCGCTCGCCGAGGTGCGCGTTGGGGTTGCTGTTGTCGCAGCAGGAGTAGAGCTGCTTGGCGCAGAAGAAGCAGTTCCCGCAGGCGATATTGAACGGCACCACGACGCGGTCGCCCACCTTGACGTGGTCGGACCGGAAGCCGGGGCCGACCTCCTCGACCACACCCATGAATTCGTGGCCAAGGATGTCGCCGCGCTGCATGGTCGGGATGTACCCGTCGTACAGGTGCAGGTCCGAGCCGCAGATGCAGGTGGAGGTGATGCGCACGATCGCGTCGCGCGGGTTGATGATCCTGGGGTCCGGCACGTTGTCGACGCTGACCTTGTACTTGCCGCACCAGGTGACTGCTTTCATGGCTCTTACTCCGTTCACACGTCGCAACGTGCTCTAGGTGATCTGCTCGCGTTGGATGATTCGCTTCGGAAGCTCGTTCGGTATCGACACGACGCCCGGACCGGCGGGAACGCGCCAAGGGAGGTGGTTGCTGCGACGGCCAATGGCGTTACCCCGGTCGGTCAAGGACGACTCTCGCGGCGTTACTCCTGCCGGTATCCTTCGCCCGCGCACGTGCCGCGGGGCTGGCCCTTGGTGGTGGCGAACTCGCCGGTTTCCATGATCCGCTTGAACTTGCGCAGGTCCTCGTTGATCTGGATCTGCGGCTCCTCGCCGAACATCCGCGCGATCCAGCTCCCCAGCCGGCCGGCGGGCGGGATGTAATCGAGGACGACCTTCACCTCGGTGCCGCGGTCCGCGGGCGCGGGGACGAACCGGACCGACCCGGCGTTGTCCACGTCGGCGTTGCCCAGCGACCGCCAAGCGATCAGCGCGTTCGGCTCGTCGTTGATGATCTCCGCGTCCCACTCCACCTTGCCGCCCGCGATGGCGGGCGCCTTGGCGACCCAGTGGGAGCGGTTGCCGTCGAGGCACGTCACCGATTCCAGGTGCGACATGATCCTGGGCAAGTTGGTGAAGTCGCGCCAGAACGCGTAGAGCTCCCACGGCGACTTGTTGATCGTGAAGCTCTGCTCGACGTGGATGCCGCGGTTGAAGTATTCCTCGGGTCGGGCGGGCTCGTTGCTGTGGGCGGTGTCGATGCCCAGCGCCTGGTACATGTGGCAGTGCCCGCTGACGCCGCGGTAGACCAGGCTGCCGCCGATGGCCGCGACCACCAGCCCGGGCAGGCTGCCGCGCGAGAGCCCCAGCGCCGCCAGGATGCCGCCCGCCGCCAGCGAGACGCCGCGCTCGCTCCCTGCGACGTTGATCCACTGCGACGGCTGCTGCGGGTTGCCGCGGGTCCAGATCTGGTCCTGCCGCGCGTGGAGCGTGTCGGGGGCGTTCTGGCTGAGAGGTTGATCGACTTGAGTCATGGCGGTTCTCCTGAGGGCGTTCGCTGGCCGAGGGTCAGGCTGTCACGGTCCCGCACCGATCGCGGCCCAGTCTGACGCGGCACGCGTTCCAACGCGTCGTCCGCTGTCAACCGCCGCAACCGCGGTGCCACCGCTCAGGTTGATCCTGAGCCATGTTTGCCGCCGGCCGACGCATCGGGGGAACCCTTAGCACGGCGTTTGCTGGAGTGACGGCGTGGGTGACGCCGCGCGCCGGTGCCGCGGCCGATTGGTCGCGCGCACGACCGTATCGACCGGAAGGAGAACCCCCGCATGCCCCGCGGCGACAAGTCCAGCTACACCGGCAAGCAGAAGCGCCAGGCGGCCCACATCGAAGAAGGCTACGAGAAGCGCGGCCTCCCCGAGAAGGAAGCCGCCCGCCGCGCCTGGGCGACGGTGAACAAGGAGACTGGCGGCGGCAAGAAGACCGGCTCGGGCAGGGGGAAGAAGACCAGCACCGCCTCGGCACGCGCCGGCGGCAAGAAGGGCGGGGCCGCCAGCGGCGCCAAGTCCAAGTCCTCCGCCTCGCGGTCCGGCGCGCGGGCCAAGGCCAAGAAGTAACCGTGCCGTCCTACCTCTACAGTGAGAACGAACCCCAGATGTTGTTGAACCCCGGTGACCCTGGAGAAGGCGCACCCGCCGGCGGCGCGGGCGCCCTGCACGCGCTGGGCGGCGACGAGCGCGAGGAACTTCAACGCCTGCGCATCCGCGAGCGCGAGATCGCCGAGCTGCTCGGCTGCTCCTCCCCCGACCGCCTGCTGCACGACCTGCGCAACGTCCTCAACGAGCTGCAACTGCTCCGCATGCTCAACGACGACAAGATCTGACCCGCGCCGGCACCCGCACCCGCGCGTGCGCAGGTTCGAGCATTACGGGGCTTCACGCGGCGGTCCCCGACGGCTCGCGGTGCTGGCACCGGTGTTGTTGGTCGTTCACGAGCGCACGCTCGCTTCCCACTTCTCCTAGCCGCCGGCGCCAAGCCCGTGGTCCGCTCCCGCGAGCAATCCGCTTCGTCCCCACTCCGCACACTACGCAACCCGTCGCGCCGCACCTCGCTGCAACTCCGTCCCCTCTGAAGCATGATGCTGCTGGCGGCGGCTGGGGAAGTTTTCCGCTCTCGCCGGAAACCAAGAAGCATGGCCGACCTCACCCGCCGACGCTTCCTCTCCCGCACGATGCTGGGCACGGTCGCCGCGGCCACCGCCACCACCGGGCTGCCGACGTGGGCGCTGGCGGAGGAACTCGTTCGGACGCCGAGGCAGACCGAGGGGCCGTTCTATCCCGACCGCTTGCCGCTCGATACCGACAACGACCTGCTGATCGTCAACGACTCGATTACATCCGCCGTCGGCGAGGTGACGCACCTCACCGGCCGTATCCTCGACGCCAGGGGCAACCCCGTGCGCAACGCCGTGGTCGAGATACGGCAAACCGACGCCCGCGGCGCCTACGTCCACTCCGAAAGCGGCAACGCGGACCGGCGCGACAAGCACTTCCAGGGGTTCGGGCGGTTCCTGACGGGCAGCACCGGCGAATACTACTTCCGCACCATCAAGCCGGTCCCGTACCCCGGCCGCACGCCGCACATCCACTTCGCCATCAAGCCGCCCGGCCAGGAGCGGCTAACGACCCAGTGCTACATCAAGGGCCACGCGCAAAACGCCGGCGACGGCGTCCTCCGCGGCGTGCGCGATCCGCGCCAGCGCGAGTCCGTGCAGGTGGAGTTCAAGCCGATCCCCGAGTCGAAGATCAACGAGCTCGCCGCGCGTTTCGACGTCGTCATGGGCTTCACGCCGAGCGCGTGAGGCGCAAGCACTCGGGCCCGAATGCAGGTGCGCGACCGGGGCGGCGCAACGCTGTCGCCGCAGGGTGGGCCTCGTCGTCGGAAGCGCCACTGTCGCAATGGCGCGGAGGGACAGAGGGACAGAGGGACAGAGCGATTGCGGGGCCGAGCGATTGAGGGAGCGAGCGTGCTTCCCAGCAGCTCCGTGCACAACACGGCACGCGACGGCTACGGCAACAGGTCCTCAATCGTTGCCAGCACATCGCCCGCGTCCACCTGCGCGTGATCCGTTCCGACGCCGCCGTAGAGGGTGTCGGCGGCGCCGTTGCGGGCGTAGAAGTAGTCGTCGCCGCCCTGGCCGAAGGCGGTGTTGTTGCCGGCGTCGCCCCAGAAACGGTCGGAGGAGGAGCCGCCGTCGAGGGTGTCGTTGCCGTCGCCGCCGTACAGGCGGTCCTTGCCGGCCTCTCCGTAAAGCTTGTCGTGCCCGCCGTTGCCGGTAAGGCGGTCGTCGCCAACGCCGCCGAAGGCGCGGTCCTTGCCGGCGCCGCTGGTGAGGGTGTCGGCGCCGTCGCCGCCCTGGAGATAGTCGTTGCCCGCGCCGGCGTCCACGTACGCGCCGAGGGCGATGCCGGGGCCGAGGGTGATGGCGTCGTCGCCGTCGTGGGCGAAGACCTCGATGCCGGTGATGCCGGCGGCGGCGAACGTGGCGGACGCGCCGTTGCGGGTGACGGTGTAACTCGCGCCGGCGAGGGTGACGGCAATGGCATCGACGCCGGCGGTGCCGTTGATGGTCAGCTTACCGCTGGTGACGCTGGCGAAGACCGGCCGCTCGAACGCGCCGACGTCGAACCCGCCGCCAGCGGGGCGGGATGCGCCGGCGCGGTCGATGATCGGCGCGAGCTTGAGCGATTCGTTGGTGACGCCGGCCGTGCCGCGGTCGATCGCGGCGCTGGCGGGGGCGAGGGAGAAGTCGTTGCCGGCGTAGTTGGCGAACAGCGCCCCCATCTGCGCCTGCGAGATGGCGGCCGAGTGCGCGTCCCCGCCGCCGGTGGCGGTCCGCCATTGGGCGAGGGTGACGAACGATTCATCGTGGCTGAAGCGGTCTTCCACCAGGTTATAGTCGCTGACGAACCCGGCGGCGCTGTCCCCCGATAGCTCGATCGCGCCGCGCGTTGGGTGCAGGTTGAACAGCACGTTGTTGAACACGGTGGTGTTGACCGCGCCGCCGGTGACGAGCAGGCACCACCGACCGTCGGCGGCCTGGATGACGGTGTTGTTGGCGATCGTGTTGCCGGTCGCCGGCGCGGCGGCGTCGATCTGGTAGAGGGCGATGCCGCCGGCGTGGTTGTCGTAGAGTAGGTTGTTGGTGATCCGGCTGTCGCGGACGCCGTCGCAGTTGATCGCCGACCCGCCGACGCCCGAGAACGCCGACCCGCCGCCGTTGCCGTAGCAGGTATTGGCGTCCACCAGCGCGCCGCTGATGATGCCGTCAACCTTCGACAGCGCAGTGTTGCCGGTTTCAATGTCGGCGTTCATGTGGATGCCGCAGTTGGCGTTGCCCCAGCAGGTGTTGTTGCGGATGACCGGGCGGTCGGCGGAGTTGGAGAAGTAGATGCCGTGCTCCTTGACCGAGCGCGAGCAGACGTTGCCCTCAATGGTGATGTCGTCGGCGAAGGCGGTGAAGATCCCCCACGTGCCCCAGCGGTGGGCGGCATTGTTGCGGACGATCACACCGGTGCTGAAGACGCCGGTGTCGAAGCCGTCGCCCACCACGCGGATGCCGGCGCGGCTGGTGGCGGGGTCGTTGGTGCCGAGCAGCGTGAAGCCGTCCACCGTCACGTGAGAGACATTCTCCAGGTTGATGCCGTCGCGCTTCGTCGCCGGGTTGACGGCGTTGATGACCGCGCCTTTCTGCGCGGCGAAGGTGATGCGGCTGGCGGCGGTGCCGGAGGTGCGAAGATCGAAGCCGACGTAGTTGCCGGCGGTGACGACAACGGTGTCACCCGCGGCGACGTGGTCGGCGGCGTGCTGGAGCGTCTGCCACGGCGCTGCCTGCGAGCCGGCGGACTGGTTGCTGCCGCCGGTCGACACGTAGTACGTGGCCAGCAGCCGGCGGGGCTCGAGGTGCTCGAAGTTGCACAGGCGACGGGCGTGGCGCGGGCGGCGCGGGCGGTTGATCATGGCAGCGGGTCTCCTGCTACCAATGTCGCAATGTTCTGACCGTGAGGTGGGCGGCGATGGCGCGCCCGAGCGCAGGCGACGCCGATTCTCGGACCGCGCTGCCGGCATAACCGGACGAGGGGGGACAGCTTCCGGCGCGGCCGACGTTCAATGCCGCGCTACGCCCGGCCGTAGACCGGCACGAGCGCGCCGCTGGTCAGCGCGTTGGCAGGGGAGGCCAGGAAGGCGATCGACCGCGCGACCTCCTCCACCTTCGGCCAGTCGTCGAAGTTCGCCGCCGGCATCGCCTTACGGTTGGCGCCGGTGTCCATGATCGACGGGAGGACGGCGTTGACGAGGATGCGCTCCGCCTTCACCTCCTCGGCCAGCGATTGCGTGACCGAGGCGACGGCGGCCTTGGAGGCGCTGTAGGCGATCATCCCGCCGACGGGCGTGACGGCGGGGCGGGCGCCGACGTTAACGATCCGCCCGCCGCGAAGATTTCCGCCGCCGCCCGCGCCGCCCTCGCCGCCGGCGCCAGCCGCGCGCTCGACGCTCCTGCGGATGGCGCGGACCGCCTCGCGGCAGCAGAGGAACGCGGTGAGCGCGTTCGTGCGGAACATCGAGAGGAAGTCATCGGCAGACGTGTCGGCCACGGGCGCGGCGCTGAAGGCGCCGACCAGGTGGACCGACGCCCACAGGTCGTTCATCCCCGCGTAGAGCGCGGCGACCTCCTGCTCGTCGGTGACGTCCACCCGGTGCAGGCGGAGGCGGTCCGACGCCGGCGGCAGGTGTCGGCCCTCGGAGTCGCTGTGCCAGGTGACGTCGCAACTCGCCCCCGCGTCCAGCAGCGCCCGCACGACCGCGGCGCCGAGGAACCCGGTCCCGCCCGTCACCACCATTCGTCGCCCGTCCAGTCCCAGCGGCAATCCAGCGGCCATCGCGGCACCTCGTGTATAGCGTCCGGCCAAGCAGCATACCCGCCGACGCCGAAGGAGATGCGCGGGCGCAACGGACGCCGTCGGAGAGGAGGGGTGGCCACGAATTTACACAAATCAACACGAATAAGACGAAGCGACAGCAAAACTCTTCATTCGTGTAAATTCGTGTCGATTCGTGGGCAATCCTCTTTCTTCGTCGCCCGATGAGCGCACCGCGGGGCGGCGGGGGAGGGTTACTCCTCGATGGATCCGAGCACCGGGATGCTCACGCCCTTCGGCGTCGGGGCGGTGGTCGGGGCGGTGATAACCGGGACGTCCAGCAGCGTGCGGACCATCGCGATCTCGTCGCATCCCTCGCGCTTCGGGCAGCGCACGCAGTCGCTCCAGACCTTCAGCGGCAGCGCGTCCTTGCTCACCACCTCGAAGCCGAGCTTCTCGAAGAAGGCCTGCTCGTAGGTCAGCGACATGATCCGGCGGATCTGGAGGCGACGCGCCTCCTCGAGCGCCCACTCGGTAAGCCTTCGGCCGATACCCTGCCCGCGGTAATCCTCGTCCACCGCCAGCGAGCGGATCTCCGCCAGGTCCGCCCAGATGATCGACAGGGCGGCGCACCCGACGATCTTCCCGCCGTCAGCCTGGAAGACGGCGAAGTCGCGCAGGTCCTCGTAGAGCTGCGCGTAGCTCTTGAAGAGCATCCGGCCGAGCTCCGCGTGGCTGTTGATGATCTCACCGACGCGCGCGACGTCGTGGACGGTGGCGGGACGAATCATTTCCTCGAGCACGCTCCTGTTATCGGCCAACTATAGCAGATTACGAGAAGGGCGGCCGGCGGTTCGCGGGACGCGCGACCGCGTCGCGACGACACCGGCGCGGCAGCGAGAAGGTGCGGGCGGTGACGGCGCGGGCGCCGGGCCGCGCGTTCCGGCAGTCGCGGGGTCGCTCAGCCATCGCTCGCCCGTCGATCGCCGGTCGGTCCCGCGCCGGTGGCGAGATTGCCACCGGCGCTGCCCGAGGCGCGAGAGAGGGCGGCTCGAAGCGGGGCGGGGCTACACGAGGATGAGCGTGTGCAGGTCGACCAGCCAGGTGGTGAGGCCGAGGATCGCCAGCACGACCGCCTGCGCGGTGCTGACCGGCTGGCCGAAGCATTTGAGGGGCTGGCGGGGCTTGTGGAGCCAGCCGCGGCGGAGCAGGCCGGCGAGGCGGTCGAGCTTGGAGAGCGTCGGCTGGTCGTCCTCGACGACGGTCACCTCGGTGACGAACAGCCCGTTCTTCCAGCCGATCTGCTCAGCCTCGGCGGCGGAGCCGGCGCGGACGCGGAGCACGCTGTCCTTCTCCTTGGTCTTGCCACGAACGACGTACAACATGAGTGGGTCTCCTCTCAATCCGTTCCCTGTCCACTCGTTCATGCAATAGATTCGGGACAATGGCAAAGGGTGGAAAGGCGTTCCATGAAATCCGTGCCAGCTCGATACGAATTATAGGACGTGAACACGGATATGACGAATTAATGTGAGACGCTGGGATTATGCGAAAAAAGGGACGGCCGAC
>DASQDR010000090.1:0-2026 GCA_035634055.1 Tepidisphaeraceae bacterium
TGCCCCGGCGGCGCCCGCCGACCCCGCCGCCCCCGCCGCCGGCGCTCCGGCCGCGGCGCCCGATGCGCCGCCCGCCGCCGCGCCAACGGGTTCGTCTGATCCCGGCGGACCGGGCGGCGTCACCCCCGCGGCGCCCGCCACGCCGCCGACCGCGTCGCCCTGAGCGCGCGAGACGAGGCAGCGCGCGGGACGGCGGACCCGAGGACGAAAGCTCCAGCATTACGAGGCGGACGGCGGGGAAGGCGACCGAGGACGGCACCATGGAAATCGTCAAGAAGAACATCGTGAGCATCATCTGCGGCGTGGTGGCGCTGGCGGCGGTGGTCGTCGCCGTCACCATGGTTTCCAGCCGAGCCGCCCAGCTCCAGGCGGACGTGGAAGCGCGCAAGCAAGTCCACAGCACGCTGGACGGGATGCTCAAGAAGGAGCGGACGCTCCCCACGGTCGACCCGGACAACCCCACCGCCGACAAGCTCACCAAGTTCCCCAGCCCCAGCGTGATCGAGCAGGGCGAGGCGATCACCAAGGCGGTCGAGGCCGAGAGCGTCGCCATGCGCGAGGCGGCGGTGGCGATGAACAAGCACGAGCCGCTGGTGCCGGGATCGATCCCGGCGCCGCCGATGGGCTCGCCCGCGCAGTTCAACTTCCGCAACCGGTACGCCGCCTTTTACCCCCCGCAGACCGCCAGTCCGCTGACCGGGCAGTTCGCCAAGGACCTCCAGGCGGGCATCCCCCCGACGCCGGAGGAAGTGACCCTTCGCCAGGCGGAGCGCGCCGCTGACATCCGCGCCAAGCGGCTGCGGACGGTGAACGGGCAGCCGGTCAACCAGCCGCAGGTCGACGCCGAGATCGCCGAGACCGCGCGCAAGCTCCCGCTGGAGCTGCGCGAGCAGGCGGCGAACAACAGCAAGGTGTACATCAACCGCGAGACGTTCCTGCCGTACGCCCCCATCCTCGCCGCCGCCGGCGCCCCCGACCCGGTAGACATCTACCTGGCGCAGATCAGCCTGTGGATCCAGCAGGACGTGGTGGCCGCGGTGAAGGAGGCCAACGCCAGCGCGCGGAACATCAAGGACGCGCCGGTGAAGCACCTGATCAACGTCTTCACCCCGCCGAACTTCATCTTCCCCGCCGCGGGCGTGCCGACCAATGACGCCGATGGCGCACTGCCCAAGGAAGCGCCGGTCTCGCCGACCGGGCGGGTGTGCAACGGGCTTTACGATGTCTTCCACTTCGACCTCAACGCCGACGTGGAGGCGGCGCGGCTGGCGGAGTTCCTGCGCGTGCTGGGGCGCAACCGCTTCATCACGCCGCTGTGGGTCAACGTGCGGGCGGTCGACAACGCCACCGAGCTGGCGGCCGGGCGGGTTTACGGCAACAACCCGGTGGTCAACTGCAACATCCGCTGCGAGATCCTCTACCTGCGGAAGTGGAACGCCCCGCTGATGCCGCAGCGGATCAAGGACAAGCTGGCGATCCCGGCCGAGGTCCCCGCCGGCGAGCAACCCGCCGCCCCGGCGCAACCCTCGGCAGCCGCCCACCCATAACCCGGAGGCGCGCGTCCGCAGTGCTGATACGGGCAACTGGCAACTAGCAACTGGCAACTGACAAAGAAGACGCGGGACGACACCATCGAACCGTCATCCAACCGTGCGGGTGCGATATGCAAAAGGTCGTTGAATTTCTCGAGAAGTACGTCCAGTGGGTTGCGATCGGGCTGGGGGCGCTGTTCGTCCTCTTCATGGTTTACACCTACGTGCTCAACCCGCCGGCGACCGTGGAGCTGGGCGGCACCACCCGCACGCCGGGCGAGGTCGATCCGTACACGCTGGAGAACGTCGGCAAGCAGCTCGAATCGGCCATGAGCGACCGGGGGAAGATCAACCTCACGGTGCCGACCTACGTGCAGGCGTTCCGCGACAGCATGGGCTGGCAGAACGCGCCGAAGGTGGCGCTGGCGGCGCTGGGGTCGGGATCGCAGACGCTGGACGTGCCGCTCCCGCCCGCCCCGGTCGCCCCCGGGGCG
>DASQDR010000091.1:0-48481 GCA_035634055.1 Tepidisphaeraceae bacterium
ACGCAAACCGCGACTACGCCGACCGCGTACGGATCATCTACGGCGGCAGCATGAAGCCCGAGAACGCGCAGGGCCTCATGGAGCAGGCCGACGTCGACGGCGGCCTGATCGGGGGCGCGGCGCTGAAGGCGGAAAGCTTCCTCGCCATCGTCAACGCGGCGGTATGAAGAAGAAGAGTTGCCAGTTGCTAGTTGTCAGTTGCCAGTGAAGGCAAAGGCGGCTTCGGCACCGGCAACTGACAACTCGGCAACTGGCAACTGGCAACTCCTATGAGCTTCCTCCTTTACCTGTTCTTCGTGCTGTTCATCATCGTGTGCGTGTTCCTGATCCTGCTGGTGCTGATCCAGAAGGGCCGGGGCGGGGGGCTGGCGAGCGCGTTTGGCGGCGGGGGCGGGAACACCGCCTTCGGCTCCAAGACCGGCGACGTGCTCACCTGGGCGACCAGCGTCGTCTTCGGCGTCTTCCTCGTGCTGGCGGTCGGGCTGAACCTGGTGGCCAACGCGTACGACGCCCGCGTGCGCGGCGCGGCTATCGCCACGCCCGGCAATCCCGCGCCCACCACCGGCCCGGGCGGCCCGACCGGCCCGTCGCGCGGCGGCGAGACGTCCCTTCCGCAGGTGCCGCCGGGCGCGACCGACCCCGCCGCCGCGCCGCGACCGCCGGCCACGCCGTAAGCGTTCTCTCCGTCAGCCCCCGGCGCGCCCCGCGCCCGCGCAACCGCACACGATCGGACCCCGCATGATCGTCAGCATGACCGGCTTCGGCGACGCCTCCGCGGAGCGCGGCGGCACGCACTATGCCGTCGAGATCCGATCGCTCAACAACCGCTTCTTCAAGCCGGTCATCAAGCTCCCGGAAAACGTCTCGGGGCTCGAGCCGGAGCTGGAGACGATGCTCCGCGAGCAGCTCGGCCGGGGGTCGATCACCTACATCCTGAAGATGCGGACCGACTCCGCCGAGGCCGCCTACCACATCAACACGCAGGCGCTGAAGGCTTACCTCGAGCAGCTCCAGGCGGTGAAGGGCCTGGACCGGCTCATCACGATCGACCTGGCCGCGCTGGTGCAGTTGCCCGGCGTCTGCCAGGAGCCACGCGACGACACCGACGAGCTGGCCAAGCACGGCGACACCGTGCGCGACCTGAGCCGCAAGGCGATCGCCAAGCTCATCACGTTCCGCGAGCGCGAGGGACAATCGCTGTTCAACGAGCTGATGAAGCACGTGAACCTGATCGCCAGTAACCTCGCCGAGATCGAGCGGCGGGCGCCGTTCGTCATCGAGGACTACCACAAGCGGCTCAGCCAGCGCGTCAACCAACTACTGAGCAAGGCGGAGCTGAAGGTGAACGAGCCGGACCTGATCAAAGAGGTCGCCGTCTTCGCCGAGCGCGCCGACGTCGCCGAGGAGATCCAGCGGCTCGGCCACCACCTCAAGGCGTTCGAGGAGGCATGCTGCAAGGACGAGCACGCCGGCCGGAAGCTCGACTTCATCACGCAGGAGATGCTGCGGGAGGCGAACACGATTGCCAGCAAGGCCAACGACGCGCAGATCGCCCGTCACATCGTGGAGATCAAGGGCGCGATCGACCGGGTGAAGGAACAGGTCCAAAACGTGGAATAGCGCCGATGGGAGAAGAGACCAAACACCAGGGCCTGCTCATCGTGATGGTCGGCCCGTCCGGCGTCGGCAAGAGCACCATCTCGCGCCGCCTGGAGGACGAGATGGACCTCTTGTACATCGTCAGCGTCACCACGCGCGAGCGCAAGCCGGGCGAGGAGGAGAGCGGCAAGGAGTACGAGCACATCGACAAGCGCGAGTTCTTCCGCCGGCTGGACAACGACCGCTACCTCGAGTACGCGCAGGTCCACGGCAACTACTACGCGACCCCGAAGCACCCGGCCCTGGACTACCTGGCTGAGGGCAAGGACGTGCTGCTGGAGATCGACGTGCAGGGCGCGTTGCAGGTCCGCCACCACTACCCTGACGCCCTGCTCATCTTCATCCTGCCGCCCAACGAGCCTACACTCCTCCAGCGGCTGACGGATCGCGACCGCGACAGCGCCGAGGACATCAACAAGCGCTTTCGCGCCGCCAAGCGCGAGATCCACATGGCCAAGGGCTCGCGGGCGTTCGATTACATGGTCATCAACGACAACCTCGCCGGCGCGGTCGAGGAGATCGAAAAGATCATCAAGCACAAGCGAGCCGGAGGAATCTGAAGCAACATGATTGAAGCACTCAAGAGCGACGAGATCGTGAACAAGGTCGGCGGGCGGTTCAAGCTGACGGCCCTGATCCAGAAGCGGATGCTGGAGCTGATGGACGGCGCCCGCCCGCTGGTGGACCGCGAACACATGACCGACCTCGAAGTGGTCATCCAGGAGATCCTCCAGGACAAGATCACCATCGACTACGAGGGCTCCGGCCTGCACCGGCCGGAAGACCTGCGCTAATGTGAGCAATGTCCACGAATAAGACGATCCCGCTCGCGCGCCAATCGCGCGAGCGGGATGGTTTGCTGCGCGCAGGGTGCTCCGGCATCTGAAGAATGATGCGCCGCAGAGGCGCAGAGCACGCGGAGGCGCGCTCGAGGCTCGATGGCGCCTCGGCGCCCTCGGCGCCTCCGGGGTAACCTTCGCCTTGCGGCGGCCTTGGCACCCCGCCCGGCCCGCCCGCAGCTTATCGGGTACAATCAACCGTTATGTCCGACGCGCTCAACCCGCCGCAGCCTCAGCCCGTCCCGCCGCGCCTGAAGGGGCGCGAGATCATCGTTGGCGTCTGCGGCGGGATCGCCGCCTACAAGGTCGCCGACGTCGTCTCCAAGCTCGTGCAGCTCGGCGCGGGCGTCACGGTGGTGATGACGAAGGAAGCGCAGAAGTTCGTCGGCCCGCTCACCTTCGAGGCATTGTCGGGCCGGAAGGTGCGCATTGACACGTTCGACCTCGCCGACCCGGGCGACGCGCAGCACATCGGCCTGACCGAGCGGGCCGACCTGATGCTGGTCGCCCCCGCCACCAGCAACGTCATCGCGCGGGTAGCCTGCGGCCTGTGCGACGACCTCGTCACCCTCATGGTGGCGGCGGCCGCCTGCCCGGTGGTCTTCGCGCCGGCGATGAACCACCGCATGTGGGACCATCCCTTCGCGCAGGAGAACTACGCGAAGCTGTCGGCCATCGGCTACCGCTTCATCGGCCCCGAGACCGGCTGGCTCGCCTGCCGTAACGTCGGCGCCGGCCGGCTGAGCGAGCCGCAGAAGATCGTGGACGAGGTGACGAAAATGCTCACGGAGCCCGGCGCGCTCCCGCCGCCGATCAGCGGCGGCGCCGAGAGCGAGCCTCTGGTCCCCTCTCCCGGTACCTTCGGGTGAGAGGCCGTCTCCACCCGTCTCGGGCGCGTGCGACAGGGGCCGGGCCGTCACCCCGGTGCTCTCCCTGATGACCGGGCGAGGGAGCAAGCATGCGAATCCTTCTCACCGCCGGTCCCACGTACGAGCCCATCGACCCGGTGCGGTTCATCGGCAACCGCAGCAGCGGGCAGATGGGCGCGGCCCTCGCCAGCGCGGCGGCGGCGCGGGGCCATGCGGTCACGTTGATCCTCGGCCCGGTCACCGCGGCGATGCCGTTGGGCGCTCGGCGAATCGACGTCTTCTCCTCGCGCGACATGCACGACGCCGTCATACGCGAGTTTCCCAGCCACGACCTGCTGATCATGGCCGCCGCCGTCGCCGACTTCCGGCCGAAGGGTTCGCGCACGGAGAAGATCGAGCGCGGCGGGACGCTGACGATCGAGCTGGAAGCCACCGAGGACATCGCCGCCGCCGCCGGGCGCATCAAGCGCCCCGACCAGCGCAGCGTCGGCTTCAGCCTGGTCGAGCGCGGCAACCTCCAGCGCTCGCGCGAGAAGATGGCGCGGAAGAATTTCGACCTGATCGTTTACAACCCGCTGGACACCATGAGCAGCCGCACGATCGAGTCCGTGCTGCTGTGGCCGGACGGGCGGGCGGAGGAGCTGCCGCTACGCGAGAAGCCGGACTTCGCCCGCGTGCTCATCGAGCGGGCGGAGGCACTCTTCGCGCGGTAATCGTCAACATTTTCCGCGCCCGGCGGCCGAAGATATTCTCGGACCTATCTGCCACCGGGAGGGGCCATGTCCGAGCAGCTTCGCCGCCGCCGCCGCCGCCGCGCAACCCGCGCCCGCGCCGTGACCGAGCCGCTGGAACAGCGGCGGCTCATGAGCGCCGGCGACATGGACACGGCGTTCGGCAGCGAGGGCTTCGCGCTAGGTGATGTCGGACGCGAGTCCGTCGCCGCCGCCGCCGCGGTGCATACGGACGGGAGGATCCTCGTCGCCGGCCGCCAGAGCAGCAACGGCCTGCTGGCGCGGTTCAACGCCGACGGCACCCTTGACACTCGACCTTCGGCGCCAGCGGTGCGGCCCGGCTGAACCTGGGCGCCAACGAGCAGTTCACTGAGGTCGCCGTCCTGCCCGAGGGGAAAATCCTCGTCGCCGGCACCACCGGGAGCGCGGGCTCGGCCGGCAGCGCGTTTCTGGCGCGATTCCGCGCCGACGGCACGCTCGATGTCGACACGCGCTTCGGTGCCGGCACCGGTGTCCGGCGCCTCGCCAAGGGGGAGCAAATCGCCGCGATGGAAGTCGCCGGCGGCAAGCTTTACACCGTCGGCGACCACGCCATCCGCCGTCACAACCTCGGCACCGGCACCCTGGATGCCGGCTTCGACGGTGACGGGCAATTTGACCTTAAATCGCAGACTGTCCTTAGCGCCTACAACGCCTTTGACGTGGCGGTCTCCCCCGCCGGCAAGGTCGCCGTCGCGGGTTTCGGCACGTCGGCCGACGCGACGGAGAAGAAGCTTCCGCAGCGCGCCGGCGAGGCGCGGCCGAACGGCGCGGCCATCGTGGTGCTGGACTCCGATGGCACGCTCGACGAGGGCTTCGACGAGAACGGCGTCGCCTTCTACGAGGGCACCGGCTTTGGCGCGTTGCTGTTTGCGACCGACGACACGATCTTCGCCGCCAACGGCTCACCCGACTTTCAACCGACGTTTTGCACCGGCCTGTACGAGTTCGATGCGGCTGGCTCGTACACCTTCAACGCGTCGAACATGACCGCGGAGACGGTCACCATCGGCCGGCTGGTCGACGGGAAGATCATGATCGCCGGCGGCGGCAGCGCGACGCGCTTCAACGCCGGTGGCACGCTCGACACCACCTATTCCGCCGACGGCTCCGCGCAACCCGTGAGCCCGCTGCCGAACCACGCCGAACTGTTCGAGGCGTATGGTGACGCGACCGATGAAGGCGCGGCGCTCGTCCTGCCCAACGGCGGCGTCGTGCTCGCCACCCACTTCACCCGCGCGACCGCGCCCGGCACTTGGTCGAACGGGCCGCTCCTGCTGCGCAAGCTGCTGCCGCAGCCGTCGCCGGTGAACGTCAACGTCAACCTCGCGCTCGACGGCACGCTGACCATCACCGGCTCGGCCGGCGATGACGATGTCGTGGTCCTGAACGAGACCGACAACCAGCGCGTGCGTGTCGTCATCAACGAGCAGTCGTTCCACTTCCCGGCGGACTCGGTGAAGCGCGTCAGCGCCAAGCTGCGGGCGGGTGGCGACTTCTTCCGCGGCGGGCAGCCCGCGATGCCGATCCCACAGTTCATCGACGGCGAGGGCGGCCACGACACGATCTTCGGCGGCAGCGGCGACGACACCCTTGTCGGCGGGTTGGATAACGACCTGGTGGAAGGCGGCGCCGGCAACGACAGCATCTACGGCAACGGCGGCAAGGACGTGCTCAACGGCGGCGAGGGGCGCGACCGCGTGGACGGCGGCCGGTCCGCCGACGAGCTGCGCGGCGGGGCGCACAATGACCGGCTGATCGGCGGCGACGCGACCGACATCATGTTCGGCGACTCCGGCGACGACCTGTTCTACGCCGCCGACTCCACCCGCGACGGCCTGTTCGGCGGCGGTGGCACCGATCGCGCCTCCCGCGATGCCAACCTCGATGAGCTGGCGTCGATCGAAACGATCGTGAACTGACGAGCGGGGCGCGATTGCGTGTAGTGGACGGGCACGGGCGATGTCATTCACCCGCGAGGGATCTCGGGACGAAGAACGGCTCACCTGCCCGAGATCCCTCGCGAGTACGCTTCGGGATGACACGCGGGCGTACGCTTTGGGAGGACGCGCGGGCGTACGCTTCGGGGTGACACGCGAGCACGCTTCGGGATGACACAACTCCTGCTGCCGACGCTACACCCGAACGCGCGGCTCTAAAAGATGACTCACATCACCGCCTGTGCTACAACAGTTGGCCATGGGCAAGCGAGTCGCCTTTCTCGATTATCAGCTTGAAAACTATCACGCCAACGTCTTCCTCAAGCTCTATCGCAACCAACTGAAGGACCGCGGCGCCACCGTCACCGGCGCGTTGTCGCTCGACCATGCGAGCGGGCGGGAGTGGGCGACGAAGAACGAGGTGGCGTACTTCGAGTCGGCCGAGCAGCTCAACGAGCAGGCCGACGCGTACATGATCCTCGCGCCAAGCAACCCGGAGCTTCACCTGGAGCTGGCCGAGCGGATCATCCCGTTTGGCAAGCCCGTCTACATCGACAAGACGTTTGCCCCGGACCTCGCGACCGCCGAGCGCATCTTCGCGCTGGCGGACCGGCACGGCGTGGCGCTTCAGACGACCTCGGCGCTTCGCTACACGGCCGTGCAGGCTTACGTGCGCGACGCGAAGACGGCGCCGGTCAAGCACATGATCACATGGGGCGGCGGCCGATCGTTCGGTGAGTACGCGATTCACCCGCTGGAGCTGCTCATCTCCTGCATGGGCCCGGACGCCACCCGCATGATGCGGCGCGGCACGGGCGACCTCAGCCAACTGCTGGTCAACTTCACCGGCGAGCGCACCGGCATCGCCAACGTTTACACGCACACCGACACGCCTTACGTCGCCAGCGTCACGACCGAGAAGGAGACGAAGCTCGTTCCCGTGGTCCTGGAGACGATCTTCCTGGACAACGCGGCCGCGGTGCTGGACTTGTTCGAGTCCGGCACGCCGAACGTGGACCGCCGCGAGACGCTGATCATTCGGCGGATCATGGACGCGGCGGAGGACCCGGCGGCGCTGGAGCAGTTCGTGACCCTGTAGGCGACACTTCCCCACGGCGCTCCTGCTGCCATGTCGAATTCGGTTGCGCGCCCGCGCCGCGCCTGCGGTCTCGCAGCGAGGCGCACAAGCCGCGCCCGCCCCGCCGGCAACCTTGATCCGTTGCAGTCGGGCGCGATGAATGTCCGATAGCTTCGAGGTGCGTCGCCCCGCGCGCCGGCGCCATCCGCGCCTGCGGCGGCTGGTTGTGCGGCGCTGGAGGAGCGATCTTGAGCCGTCCGATAAGGGTACAGATCAAGCGCTCCCCGGGCACCGACGACCTGCCGTTGCCCGCCCGGATGACCGAGCATGCCGCCGGCTTTGATCTGCCGGCGGCGGTGGCGGGGCCGACCGTGCTGGAGCCGGGCGAGATTCGCCTCATCCCCTGCGGGTTCGCCATGGCGATCCCGCACGGCTACGAGGCGCAAGTCCGCCCGCGGTCGGGGCTGGCCAGCAGGCACGGGATCACGATGGTGAACGCCCCCGGCACGATCGACTCCGACTACCGCGGCGAGGTCCACGTGCCGCTGATCAACCTCGGGCGGCACCCCTTCACGATCGAGCGCGGCATGCGGATCGCCCAGATGCTCGTCCTGCCCGTCCCGCAGGCGGAGATCGAGGTGGTCGACGAACTGGACGAGACGACGCGCGGGCAAGGGGGCTTCGGGCACACGGGAACTTGAGGAGGGGTGGCTGGTGATCAGTGGCTAGTGGTCAGTGGCTAGTGGTCAGTGGCCAGTGGCCAGTGAAGAGCAGAAGAAATCTCCCCTACGCGCCGCTGTCTTACTTGCCACTAGCCACTGCTCACTAGCCACTAACTTACCAGCCACTTTCCACTAGCGACAATTACCGCCATGGAACGCAACTACGTCCTCCGTCAGACCGCGCTCTTCCTCGCCCTGGCTGCGTGGGCCTTCCTGTTGCTCGCGCTGGGGAGCTTCAGCCCGACCGACTGGCCGAGCCACACGGTCTTCCCCTGGCCGCCGATGCAGAACCTCTGCGGGTCGGCCGGCGCGTTCGTCGCCTACTACTGCTTCCTCGCCATCGGGCAGGGCGTCTTCCCCGTGCTGTTCTTCAGCGGCGTGCTGCTGGCGCTGGTGCTGTTCAAGAACCGGGTGAGCGACGTGTGGCTTCGCGTGATCGGGCTGCTGCTGCTCTCGACCGCCTTCGCCGCCGCCGTGCACCACCTCAAGCCCGGCTCGATGAATGGCTTCCCCGAAGGGCACGGCGGGCTGCTGGGCATCACCGCCTCGACGTTCCTCCAGTCGCACTTCAGTGTCTGGGGGACCCGGCTGATCCTGCTGACCGGAATCCTGATCGGCATGCTGCTCGCCGCCGACGACCTGGTGCTGCGCACGCCGGGCGTGGCGATGGCGACCGTGCAGCACGTGCGCGAGATGGCGCCCAACCTGAACTTGCCAAAGTTCAACTTCAACTTCCCGTCGCTGCCGAAGCTGCCGTCGCTGCCGAACTTCAAGACGCGCGAGTCGATGGCCATGCTGCGCCCGCCGCGCGGGAAGATCGGCGCCGCGCGCGGGAGGAGCGGCGCGGACATCGACGACCTGGACGACGACGAGATGCTGCCGCCGGAGCTTCCGAAGCGTCAGGCGAAACCGCAAGCGGTTGGTGCGGACAAGATGCGCTCCAATGGCGAGAAGGTCGCACCGCTCCCGGTCGCCGGCAGGCCGTCGAAGCAGGTGGTGCCGACGCCGGAGATCGACCCCAACGCGGATATCGAGCTGTCGTACGACCACGACGAGCCGGTGCCGGCGGCGATCGAGGCGGCGTTCGTGGACGGGGAGCACGACTCGCCGCCATCAGAGGAAGCGTTCATCCCGCCGGTCGAGGAGCAGGCGGTTCCCAAGCCTCCGGAGGTCAAGCGCGACATCATCGTGAAGCTGCCGAACATGATGAAGCCCCGGCAGGTCGCCCCGCCGCCCCCGCCGCAGGAGCTGGGGGAGTACCAGTTGCCCGGCTGGGACGTGCTGGAGGAGGCGGAGCACGGGTACGCCGAGAGCCAGGAGGCGTTCGTCCGCGAGCAGGCGGTGCTGCTCGAGCAGGCGCTGAAGGAATTTGCCATCGAGGCCAACGTCGTCGAGATCGACACCGGCCCGGTCATCACCATGTACGAGCTGGCGCTGGCGCCCGGGATCAAGGTCTCGACGATCAGCGGGCTGTCCAACGACATCCAGCGCGCCCTCAAGGCCGAGACCGTGCGCATCGTCGCGCCGATCCCGGGCAAGAGCACCGTGGGCATCGAGGTGCCCAACGCGCAGAAGGAAAAGGTCCGCTTCAAGGACCTGATGCAGCTCGCCCCGCCGGAGGTGCTGGCCAAGAGCGACATCCCGTTGTTCCTGGGCAAGGACGCCAGCGGCGAGCCGCTCATCACGTCGCTGGAGAAGATGCCCCACTGCCTGATCGCCGGCACCACCGGCTCGGGCAAGTCGGTCTGCATCAACACGATCATCATGTCCATCCTGTACAAGCAGCGCCCGGACATGGTGAAGCTGGTGCTGTTCGACCCGAAGGTGGTCGAGATGGCGATGTACAAGGACATCCCGCACCTGATGTGCCCCGTGATCAACGACGCCGCCAAAGCCACCAGCGTCCTGGAGTGGGCGTGCCAGAAGATGGACGAGCGCTACGAGTTCCTCGCCGAGGCCGGCGTGCGGAACATCAAGGGGTACAACTCGCTGACGCAGGAGGAGCTGATCGAGCGCTTCCAGCCCTCGACGCCCGAGGAAGAGGCGAAGATCCCCAAGAAGCTGCCGTACATCGTGATCATCATCGACGAGCTGGCCGACCTGATGATGACCAGCGGCAAGGAGGTGGAGAGCCACATCGTCCGCATCGCGCAGAAGGCGCGAGCGGTCGGCATCCACCTGATCCTGGCGACGCAGCGCCCGTCGGCGAACGTGGTGACGGGGCTCATCAAGTCGAACATGCCGACGCGCATCGCCTTCCGCGTGCAGAGCAAGATGGACAGCCGCATCGTGCTGGACCAGAACGGCGCCGACCTGCTCCTGGGGCACGGCGACATGCTGTTCCTCCCGCCCGGGGCGAGCAAGCCGACGCGGGCGCAGGGGACGTTCATCGACGACAAGGAAGTGCGCGACAGCGTCAAGGCGGTGCGCGCGATGGCCGAGGCGCAGTACGAGCCGGAGCTGGTGCAGATCAAGGCCAGCGGCACCGTGGACGAGGAGGCGGCGAAGGACGATTTGTTCGACGACGCGGTGCGCGTGGTGCTGGAAACCAAGCGCGGCAGCGTCAGCCTGCTCCAGCGCCGCCTGACGATCGGCTACAGCCGCGCCTCACGCCTGATCGAGGCGATGGCGGCCGCGGGGATCGTCGGCAGCTACAAGGGATCACAGGCGCGCGAAGCGCAGATCACCATCGAGGAATGGGAAGCGATGAAGGCGCAGATGCAACAGGACAGCGAGGACGGGATGAGCGTTTAGTTGCGTTCGCGAGCAACGTGCATCAAAAGGGCGACGCTTGCGTCGCCCTCTTCTTTTGCGCCACGCGCCCTCCGCCGCTCTACAGGTGCGGCGCCGTTGCGCGTCGCCGGCGCGACGGGCCCGATCAGGCCAGCGTGCGCCCGTGGAATTTAACTTGACTTTGCTCCCCCGCAGACTTAGTTTTCCGCGCGGGCTGAGCGGGATTCTGTCACTTCTTTCGTCCCGCTCTCGTATTTGAAGCCGTTGTTCCCGTTCTACTTCTTGCCAAGGAGAGGCCAGCCATGCTGCGCACTTCACTTTCACGTCGAGGGCTACGCAACCCGCGTTTCCACCAGCGTCAACCGGCAGCGGTGGCGATCGAGCAGATCAAGAGGGACGTTTGCCGGATGGAGTGGCTCGAGGAGCGCGCGCTCTTCGCCTTCCCGCCGGAGCCGATCGTTCCGAAGAACAACGGCGAGATCAACCAGCTCGCCCAGGCGCTGAAGAAGGCCGCCGCCGGGCAGCTCAACGCGCTGGACAACTTCCCCGTGCCGTTCTCCGTCGTCGCCAGCGCCGGCGGCGCGGCGCCGGTGGTGTTCAACTCCAGCGCGAGCAAGGCGTTCGCCAAGATCGACGCCGACCGCAGCAAGGCGACCGGCAAGGGGGGCAACGACATCGAGGTGTCGGTGCAGACGGTGCTGTCGCCGACGCCCCACCTGTCGATGACCATTAACCGCCTTGACGGCGCGCCCTTCGCCTCGGACTTGGAGGTGCTGATCGCCTTCCCATTCGACGCGTTCAACAGTGAGATCGGCCTGCCGGGGGACCCGAATTTGTTCATCGGGTACAAGACCTCCGCCGCCAACGGCGCCACCGGCGGGATCGCGCCGCTGTCGGAGACGATCAAGCTGATCCCGCACACGCTGGCCGGCGACGACCACACCGTCGAGCTTCAGTTCAACACCACCGGGGCGAGCAACCCGCTGCGGTTCATCACCGGGCACTTTGACGGCACGAACCTCACCGGCATCCTCAACACCGCCGCCTACACCGCCTACGTCGAGACCCCGCCGCAGAACCTGAGCATCGGGCTCGGCGTCGGGCAGAACGGGCTGTTTAGCGGGCTCACGGAGATGGCGTTCGACATGACCTGGGACGCCAGCTCCCCCACGAAGGCGGAGTTCGCCTACCTGGAGGAAGAATCGGGCAACGGCAGCGACGCCGACTTCAACACCACCATCACCGTCGACCAGATGCCCACGCACGAGCACCTAAGGCTCTCGCTGGACGAGGCCTCCAAGGCGCTTACGCTGTCGCACCGCGCCAATGCGGTGATCGGCAAGCTCCAGGTCGTCTCGGAGCGCAACGACGGGCTGAAGATCATCGGCACCGCCACCGACGTGCCGACGGAGCTCGACCTCTCGCTCGCCACCGACGGCAAGGCTACGCTCAACGTCAACGCCAACACGCTCGACCTCCAGCTCGAGGCAATCCAGGAAGGCGGGTTTGACGGGACCGACGCCTTCTTCGGCTACAAGATCGGCTACGCGTCGATCAAGGGCACCAACATGCCCGACCTGACCGCCGGCTACGACGCCGCCACGTCGAGCTTCACCGTCGGCGCGACCAACCCCGGCGAGTCGATCGGCGCGGTCGAGCTGGTCATCGGCGACGACGCCAACCTCGAGCTGCCGCCCAGCTACAGCGATCTCCCGGCGCACCACCTGTTCTCCGTGGTCGACGACGGCACGCACGGCACGATTGTCGCGCGCGTGGTTCACCTGCAATCGGCGACGCTGAACCTCGATCCCAACGCGTCGCAGAACTTCACCATGACCCTCGGCCAGGCCGCCCCGGCGCAGCTCTACCTGCGCACGCTGCCCGCGTCCAACCTCGTCCCGGGCCACGACGCGGAGGTCACCGCCGACATCGACGTGATCCCGCGCGGCACGATCAGCTTCAACCTCGAGGTTCCGGGGAAGTTCGGCTACGTGATCACGCCGCTGCCGGGCGACCCGCCGACCGGGATCGGCTCGATCCACGTCTTCGGTCACTTCGACTCGATCAACTTCGACGTCGAGGCCGGCGGGCTCCCGCCGATCTTCAACTATGACTTCGATCCGGACAGCCACCTGACGGTGCTGGCGGAGCTGACGCCGGGCGTGCCGTCGCAGGTGGGCAAGCTGGCGATCCGCCTGTGGGACGCGACGGGCCTGAACGGCACGGCCGGCCTGTTCGGCGCGGAGATCAAGGACGCCCGCGCCCGCGTGGACAACACGCCGAGCTTCCACGGCACCTGGTCCGACGGCGCCAACACGGCCGTCAACTTCAACACCGATGCCAACAACGCGTTCCTCGGCGGCGCGCAGTTCCTCGTCTCGACCGCCGTCGACCTGGCCGCCCCGCTGCCGGTCGGCAACGCGTCGGCCAAGCACTACCTCAAGCTGAAGGACGCCGGGGCGGGCGGGAACAAGCAACTGGGCGCGGGCGCCTTCGGCATCGACGAGTTCAGCTACAGCTCCAACGACGCCGTCCGCCAGCTCTCCCTGCACTACGACGCCAACCAGGACCACGGGATGGACCTGGACGTGGACACGGCGTTCGGCGGGCGGTTCTTCCCCAACTACCAGATCGACGTCAACGGGCTGGTCGACCACGTCCCGCAGCTTTGGGACGTCAGCAGCAACCTCGCCACCACCTTCGACTACACCGCCAGCGACGGCATCGCCGGCATCTCGCTGCTCGGGCACATCGACGACAACTCGGGCGACGGTGCCGGCAACGGCACGGACCTGAACGTGCTGGCGGCCGGGCTGCCCAGCGAGGTCCACTTCCTGCTCGACCCCGCCGCCAGCGTCGCCCTGAACATGAACGCCGCCCTGTCGCTGATCAGCGTGCAGATGAGCAGCACGACCAGCATCTTCGGCAGCGGCTTCCAGCTCCTCAAGGCGTCGGTGCAGGACGTGCCGGCGCGGCTGTCGGCGAACTGGGCGGGCGACGACATCGTCGCCGAGACCAAGGACGCCGTCGGCAACCCCGCCCCCGCGGGCGCGGTCAGCGCGATGATCTCAAAG
Organism: Tepidisphaeraceae bacterium; assembly: GCA_035634055.1. Classification (GTDB taxonomy): domain Bacteria; phylum Planctomycetota; class Phycisphaerae; order Tepidisphaerales; family Tepidisphaeraceae; genus JAICTV01. The sequence continues at coordinate 13,685 of DASQDR010000091.1, forward strand.
TCGTCCAACGCCGCCACCAACGCCGCCAAGCTCGCGCCGTTCGGGCTGGTCGCGCCGGGCGACATGAAGATCAACTATTCGCCGTTCCTCCAGCGCGTGGACGAGCGCGCCTGGAACGCGGGCATCGGCTCGCCCCCCTCGGGCGTCCTGTCGCGCCTCGACCAGATCTACGGCGACGGCGAAGAGCTCAACGCCGGCGAGGACCACGTCGTCGCCCGCATGGCGGGCGGAAGCCTCGACATCGCCAGCTTCAAGTTCACCGGCTTCCAGCTCCTGTCGATCAAGCCGGACGCCAACGGCGGAGAATTCATCTTCCGCGCCCCGGCGCCGGGCGAGCACCCGCTGTTCGGCGGGTTCCAGAATGGCGGCGACTTCACCACCGTGCAGATCCAGAACGTCCCCGACGAAATCATCCTCACCGTTGACACCGCCGGCGGAAACATCGTCTTTGACACCAACGACGACGCCAACGCGTCGGCGGGCAAGATCGACTTCTACCAGGGCCCGCTCCCCGGCGCGAACGATCGCCAGACGGCCACCCGCCTGGTCATCCCGGCGCTGCCGGAGCTGGTCAAGATCCACTGGGAGTTCGGCTTCGAGCAGGGCGGCGTCTGGTTCGATTCGACCCAGGAATTCGAGACGCTGTTCCTCACCCAGGACGCCGACTTCCGCGTCGCCGCCGCCATGGCGCTCAAGGAGCTGCACCTCGGCTACGACATCGACCTCTTCTCCTTCGAGGAAGTCAGCCACTTCGCCGGCATCCCCATCGAGTGGGAACTGCTGGCGGTGAAGGCGGGCATCGACAACGACGCCGCCGGCTTCGGCGAGAACATCGACGGCAACGTCGCCAAGCCGGACGTCTCGGGGTTCATCGGGCTGTACGAGTACCGCACGGACGTGTCGGACCTGAACGACGGCACGCAGAGCGACGGCGGCGACTACGTCCCGCTGGTCACCGGCGCCGCCCGCGACTGCATCGAGGCGTCGCTCGAGGTCTCGCTCACCCTTGACCCGACGGACTTCGGCGCGACCTTCTACCCGCTCGACCTCAACTTCACGCCGAAGGTCATCGGCCAAGGCTTCGTCGACTTCTGGGCCAACGAGGGCGTCTCCTTCGGCGTCGACCTGACCGACACGCCGGTGCCGGACCTGGGCCTGATCGAGTTCCGCAACGACCCGGACTACATTGACAACAGCCCGATCCACCTGGCGCCGTTCGACGGGGTCTACTTCAGCTCCGTCGACCCGCGGCCGGGGAACGACCTGACCGACGTGAGCGTCCGCTTCCACGGCTTCCACGAGCCGAACGATCACTTCGACCCGTTCGCCTGACCGCCCCGACGAGGCTGCGGGCGTAGGCAGAGACCTGTAACGCGACCCCCTGCCCTGACCCGGCAGGGGGTCGCCGCGCGCGCCGGCCGTATGGGCGACACTTGTGTCGCCCTCTGCCGACCACGAAAAGGCGCAAGCCTCGCCCCTACGCGCGCCGACCACTCGGGCTCCGCATGAGCCGCCGCGTGATAGCGGCGAGTTGAGCGGCCGATACAATGCGGGCGTGCCAGTGGTTCAAGTCAACGTGTTGGATTCGCCGTACGCGGTCACGGTCGAGCCGGGGTCGCTGGGGCGCGCGGGGGAGGTCTTGCGGGGGCTGACGAAGGCGCCCCGCGTGGGCGTGGTGACCGACGATGTCGTCGCGCCGCTGCACCTGCCGGCGCTGCGGAAATCGCTGGCGGCCTCGGGCTTCGAGCCAGTGGTCGCGACCGTGCCGGCGGGCGAGCGGCACAAGACGCTTCAGACGATCTCCGACATCTACGACGCCCTGCTGGCGGCGAAGATCGAGCGCTCGACGCCCGTGATCGCGCTCGGCGGCGGCGTGGTGGGCGACATGGCGGGATTCGCCGCGGCAACGGTGCTCCGCGGCGTGCCGTTCGTGCAGGTGCCGACAACGCTGCTGGCGATGGTCGACGCCAGCGTCGGCGGAAAAACCGGCATCGACCACGCGGTCGGCAAAAATCTCATCGGCGCGTTCCACCAGCCGATGGCGGTGGTGGTCGACCCAGAGGTGCTGCGCACGCTCTCGCCGCGCGAGCTGCGCAGCGGGCTGGCCGAGTGCATCAAGCACGACGTGATCCGTGACGCAGCTCATTTTGAAACGCTCCAGCGGTCGATCCCGCGCGCGCTGCGGCTCGACGCCGAGTACCTGGCGGAGCTGATCGCGCACAACGTGGGGATCAAAGCGAAGGTGGTCTCGGCCGACCCCTTCGAGCGCGCGGATCGGGCCCACCTGAACTTCGGGCACACGTTCGGGCATTCGATCGAGACCGTTTCCAACTACCGCTACGCCCACGGCGAGTGCGTGGCGCTGGGGATGGTGGCGGCGTGCCGCCTGGCGCACCGGCTGGGGATGCTCGACGCCGCGTCTGTCGATCGCGTCATTGCCACCATCGCGGCGGCTGAGTTGCCGACGGGCGGGTTGACGCTGGACGTGGGCGCAATCGTCGATGGCATGATCTTCGACAAGAAGGTGAAGGCCGGGAGGGTGCGGTTCGTGCTGCCGGACCGGATCGGTCACGTGGTGATCCGCGACGACGTTCCTGCGGAGGCGGTGCGCGAGGTGGTCGAGAGCTTGCGAGCGTGAGTGCTCCTGGCACCAAGAGTAGGTTGTCGCTCGCGCCACCTGCTCGAACGTGGCGCGTACGGATTAGGACGTACATCCGGGACTCCCGTCCGCGGCGTGAAGCGAGTCGAATATCGATCTGCGGGTGCGACCCGCGTACCCAACACGCGGGAACATCGCTGCGGAAACATCCAACCCGTGCTAGCCCGCGCCCACCCCCCTCCACCCCACAAGCGCGGCGCGACAGCGCTCCTACGTCCGCCCCCCCACCGGCGCCAGCACCAGCGCCGTCCGGCTCGGCAGGTAAATCTGCACCGTCTGGTTCCGGCTGTACATCGGCACGTCCTGCACCGGGTACGTCGATCCTTCCTGCACCAGCCCCGGCCCGGAGAACCGCTTCGCGTCGCTGTTGAGCAGCAGCTTGTAGTCGGTCCGGTCCGGCACCGGGATGCGGAGGTCGCCGTAGCTGGCGTGCGGGTGGAAGTTGAAGGCGAACACCAGCGGGCCGCGGCGGAAGATGAGCTGCTTGGTGTCGTCGTGCAGCGCGAGCTGCTCGATGAACGGGTCAGCCAGCAGGTTGTACTCGATGTCCAGGCGGTTCATCGCCTTGTCGAACTCGTTCAGCCCCTGGTAGAGCAGCTCGCCGTTGTCGACCAGGCTCCACTGCCGGCGGGCGTAGTGGTAGCTGTAGCCGTTCCCCTCGCGCGGGAAGTCGACCCACTCCGGGTGGCCGAACTCGTTGCCGATGAAGTTCAAATACCCCTCGCCGCCGAGGCTGAAGGTGATCAGGCGGATCAGCTTGTGCAGCGCCAGCCCGCGCGCGATCACCAGGTTTTCACTCTGGCGAGCCATGTGCCAGTACATGTCCTTGTCCATCAGGTGGAACGCGATTGTCTTGTCGCCCACCAGTGACTGGTCGTGGCTCTCGGCGTAGGCGATGTGCTTCTCGCTGCGCCGGCGGTTGAGCAGCTCATGCCAGACCTCGGCCAGCTGCCACTGCTCGTCGCTCTTCTCCTTAAGCGTTTTGATCCAGAAGTCCGGCACGCCCATGGCCAGGCGGTAATCGAACCCCAGCCCGCCCTCCGGCACCGGACGGCCAATGCCGACCATGCCGCTGACGTCCTCGGCCACCGTCACCGCGTCAGGTCGAACCTGGTGGGCCAGCTCGTTGGCAAGCTGAAGGTACGCGACGGCATCGCGGTCGACGTTGCCGTCGAAGTACTGATCGTAGCTGCTGAACGCGCGCTCCAGGCCGTGGTCGAGGTACATCATCGACGTGACGCCGTCGAAGCGGAACCCGTCGAAGCGGTACTCCTCCAGCCAGAAGCGCACGTTGCTGAGCAGGAAGCGCTGCACTTCGAACTTGGAGTAGTCGAACAGCAGCGAGTCCCACGCCACGTGCTGCCCGCGCCCGCCGGCGTGGAAGTACTGGAAGTCGGTCCCGTCGAACATGTTCAGCCCTTCCTGGGTGTTCTTCACCGAGTGGCTGTGGACCAGGTCGAGCAGGACGCGGATGCCCATGCCGTGGGCGGTGTCGATCAGTTGCTTGAGTTCCTCCGGCGTGCCGAAGCGGGAGCTGACGGCGAAAAAGTTGCTCACGTGGTAGCCGAACGAGCCGTAGTACGGGTGCTCCTGGATGGCCATGAGCTGGATCGCGTTGTAGCCGAGGTCACGGATGCGCGGGAGGACGCGCTGGGTGAACTCGATGTACGTGCCGACGCGCCCTTCCTCTTGCGCCATTCCCACGTGGGCCTCGTAGATCCGCAGGCTGCGGTCGCGCGGCGGGTTGGGATATTGCCACTGGTACGGCTGCGGCGGCTGCCAGTACTCGCCGACGAACCCCTTGTTGGTGGCCGGGTCCTGCACGACCCGGCGGATGTACGCGGGGATGCGATCCATCGTGCCGCTCTTCTCGGTGACGACGTGGACCTTCAGCTTCGAGCCGTGGGTGAACTTGCCGCCGTACTTGTCGTCGGGGAGGAACAGCGACCAGACGCCGAACTCGTCGCTCACCAGCGGGTTGCCGTAGCGGTCCCAGTTGTTGAAGTCCCCGATCAGGCGCAGTTGCAGCGCGGCCGGCGCCCACTCGCGGTACCAGACGCCCGGCTTGCCCCACAGCTCGCCGCGGTTGAAGCCAAAATATTTGTGCCCCTGGCTGACGGCGCCGAGCAGGCCGCCGGTGGAATCGAAGCGCGACAGGGCGTGGCGGAAGTGCGCGTGGCGATCGCGCAGCCGCTGCTCGTAGGGCCCGAGCCACGGGTCGTGTTCCATCAGCGCGGTGCCGTCGGTGCGGGTCAGCGGCGGCGTCGTCGGCGTCGGCCGGGCATCGGGCGTCGTCGTTGTCGTCATTGGCAATCCGTTCCAGTAGACTTCCGCGCCCGCGCCGCGCGGCACCGGCGGCCAGCGCGGTGCGGACGGTCGGGCATCGTGCGAGCGCCCATGATACAGGTCAGCAGCCTGACGAAAACCTACGAGGACCCCGACGGTGGGCTGGTGGCGGCAGTGACCGACGCGTCGCTCTCCTGCTCCGCCGGCGAAATCTACGGCTTGCTCGGCCCCAACGGCGCCGGCAAGACCACCACGCTGCGCTGCCTGGCAACCGTGCTGACGCCGACCGGCGGCACCGCGACGGTGGCCCGGCACGACCTGATCCGCGAGCCGGAGGCGGTCCGCCGGAACATCGGCTTCCTCTCCGCCTCCACCGGCAACTACGCCCGCCTGACGCCGCGCGAGACGCTGCGGTTCTTCGCGTCGCTCTACGGCTTCGACGGCAGCGAGCTGGATGATCGCGTGGAGCAAACGCTCAAGCTGTTCGATGTGACGGAGTACGCGGACCGACCGAACGATCGCCTGTCCACGGGGATGAAGCAGCGCGTCTCACTGGCGCGCGCGGTGGTGCACGACCCGCCGGTGCTGATCTTGGACGAGCCGACGACCGGCCTCGATCCGATCGTGACGCAGACGGTCGAGCAGGCGGTCCAGTCGCTAGCCCACCGCGGCAAGTGCGTGCTGCTGTCGACGCACATGCTCAGCCAGGCGGAGGACATCTGCCACAAGATCGGCGTCATCGGCCACGGCCGCGTGCTGGGCGAGGGAACCGTCGCCGAGCTCTGCGCGCGCACCCAAACCGCCAACCTGCGGCAGGCGTTCTTTGCGTTGGTGCAGAACCAGTTGCAACCGCAGATGAACGCGGATGAACGCCGAGAAGACTAGTTCAGCCACGAACTTGCACGAATGGACACGAATGCAGACAGCCTTACTGAGTTCCTCATTATTCGTGTCCATTCGTGCCACTCGTGGCCAAAACTCCGAGTGATCCGCGTTCGTCCGCGTTCATCTGCGGTTGTCCCCTCATGAGACTTCGCATCATCAAGATCGTCTTTCTCAAAGAGCTGCGCGAGATGCTGCGCGATCGGCGGAGCCTGACGATCATGTTTGGCATTCCGCTGGTGCTCTACCCGCTGCTGACGGTCGTCATCGCGTCGGTCGGGATGTCGAAGAAGAAGGAATTTGCCGAGAAGCCCGCGCGGGTGGCGGTGGTGAACGAGCGGGCGGCGCCGCAGCTGATGGAGCGGCTGGTTCGACCCGACAGCGGCCTGCGCGTGATCGCGACGGACCGGCCGGCGGAGGACCTGGCGGCGGGGAAGATCGACGCCGTGCTGGTCGTCCCGCCCGACGCAGAGCGGGCGGCGCTGGAACTCAAGGAGCCGCAGTTCGAGACGCGCCTCGACCGCAGCCGCACGTCGGCGGTCTTCGCGGAATCGAAGGTGAACAAGGCGCTGACCGCCTACGAGCAATGGGTGATCGAGCAGCGGCTGCGCGAGCGCGGGCAGCCGGCGGAAGTGGTCCGGCCGCTGAAGCGCACCGTCAGCGACATCGCCACCGCCGACCAGCGCTTCGGCAAGGTGCTGTCGATGACGTTGCCGGTGCTGCTGCTGATGACCGGGATGCTCGGCGCGCTCTTCCCCGCGCTCAACGCCACCACCACCGAGCGCGAGCTGGGAACCCTGGAAACGCTGCTGGTCACGCCGGCCGGTCGGATCGAGCTGCTGGTGGCCAAGGGGACGCTGGTGTTGCTCAGCGGGCTACTGACGGCGTTCCTCAACATGTTCTCGATGGCGCTGGTGATCTGGCGGAGCTTTTCGCTGATCGAGGCGTCCATGGGGAACATGACCATCAGCCTCTCCGCCCTCTCGCTGACCTACCTGGCGGCCGTACCGACGCTGATCACCTTCAGCACGATGGTGCTGATCGTCGGGCTGCTGGCGCGGAACTTCCGCGAGGCGAACTCGCTGGCGACGCCGCTGATGATGATCCCGCTGGCATCGATGGTGGTCGGCATCGCCGAGCCGGAGATGTCGCCCGGGCTGCTGGTCACGCCGGTCGCCAACACCACGATTATCATCCGCGAGGTGCTGACCGGGCGCGTATCGCCGGGGCCGTTCGTGCTGGCGTTCATCTCATCGTGCGCGTACGCGGGTCTGTTGCTCAGCGTGGCGGCGCGGGTGTTCACCAACGAGCAGCTCGTCAACCCGTCGTGGGAACCGGTCTCGCTGAAGGGGTTGACGCCCGGCCGCGGGCGGGGCGGACGCCGCAACCGCCCGGCACGGCTGCCGGCCGTGGACGAGGCGCTGGCGCTGTTCGCCGTCGCCCTGCTGCTGTCGTTCTACGTCGCTCCGTCGCTCCAGCGCTTCGGGCTGGTGCCGATGATCGTCGTGCAGCAGGTGGCGCTGCTGGCGGCGCCGGCGCTGCTGTGGGCGTGGCTGGGCGGGTGGCGATGGCGAGACACGTTCTCCTGGCGCCGCCCGGCGGCGATGGCGCTGGTGGCGGCGGTGCTGCTCGGCGTCGGGCTGGCGCCCTGGATGCAGTTCATCGGCACCCTGCAGGCAAAGATCTGGCCTCCGGGCGAGGCGCAGGCACGGCTGGCGCAGTTCCTCCTCCGCCCGCTGGAGCAGCACCCGCTGTTCCTGCCGCTGCTGATCGGCGTGCTGGCGGGCGCGTGCGAGGAGACGCTCTTCCGTGGCCCGATCCAGCGCGGCCTGCTCCGCCGGCTGCCGAAGTGGCCGGCGATCGTTGCCGCATCCGTCCTGTTCGCCGCGGCGCACCTGGACCTCTACGGGCTGCCCATCCGCACGTTCCTCGGCGTGTTGCTGGGGTGGATGGTCGTCCGCACCGGCTCGGTCTTCCCCGCGATGCTGATGCACGCCACGTACGACATCGTGCAACTGCTGCACGTCAGCCGCGAGATCAACAAGGTGGGCGCGACCAAGGTCTTGGAAATGGCCACCACGTCGCAGGGCAGCGGCCTGAGCGCATGGATGCTGGTCGGCGCGGCGCTGTTGATCGCGGTAGCGATGGTGTTGCTCTTCGGCTCGCCGAAGCGCGCCGAGACAGACGCCGGCCCGCTGCCACAAATGCCACCGATTTGATAAACGGACATCAAAGTCCTAATATCCCGGGGAGAGGAGAGTTCCCCGATGAAACCGCCGATCACCGATCAATCGCACGACGTCCTCCGCCAGCAGAGCCACCCGCTCGACGTCCTGTTCAAGCCGCGCAACGTCGCCGTCATCGGCGCCACCGAGACGCCCAACAGCGTCGGCCGGACGCTGCTGTGGAACCTGATCAGCAGCCCGTTCGGCGGCACCGTCTTCCCCGTCAATCCGAAGCGGCCCAGCGTGATGGGGATCAAGGCGTACCGCTCGATCACCGAGGTGCCGGAGAAGGTGGACCTCGCGGTGGTGGTCACGCCCGCGGGCTCGGTGCCGGCGATCATCGGCGAGTGCGCGGACGCGGGCGTCAAGGGAGCGATCATCATCTCCGCCGGCTTCAAGGAAATGGGTGCGCCCGGCATCGAGCTGGAGCGACAGGTGCTCGAGCACGCGCGGCGCGGGCGCATGCGCGTGATCGGCCCGAACTGCCTCGGCGTGATGAACCCGATCGCCGGGCTCAACGCCACCTTCGCCAGCGGCACCGCCCGTGCGGGCAACGTGGCCTTCATCAGCCAGAGCGGCGCACTGCTGACGGCCATCCTGGACTTCAGCTTTCGCGAGCACATCGGCTTCAGCGCGTTCGTCAGCACCGGCTCCATGCTCGACGTCGGCTGGGGCGACCTGATCGACTACCTCGGCAACGACCCGCACACCAAGTCGATCTTGGTCTACATGGAATCGATCGGCGACGCGCGCTCGTTCCTGTCGGCGGCGCGCGAGGTGGCGCTGAGCAAGCCGATCATCGTGATCAAGCCCGGTCGCAGCGAGCAGGCGGCCAAGGCGGCGGCGAGCCACACCGGATCGCTCACCGGGTCCGACGAAGTGCTGGAAGCCGCCTTCCGCCGCACCGGCGTGCTGCGCGTGCAGAACATCGCCGACCTGTTTTACATGGCCGAGGTGCTCGCCAAGCAGCCGCGCCCGGCGGGCAGGCGGCTGACCATCGTGACCAACGCCGGTGGGCCGGGCGTGCTGGCGACCGACGCGCTGATCGGCGCGGGCGGCGAGCTGACGCCGCTATCGGACGAGGCGGTGAAGGCGTACAACGCGTTCCTCCCGCCGCAGTGGAGCCACAACAACCCGGTGGACATCCTCGGCGACGCCGGCCCCGATCGTTACGCCAGGGCGCTGGAGATCGCCGCGAAGGATGCCAACAGTGACGGCATGCTCGTCATCCTCACCCCGCAGGACATGACCGACGCCACCCGCACCGCCGAGGCCCTGGCGCCCTATGCGAAGATCGACGGCAAGCCGGTGCTGGCGAGCTGGATGGGCGGGCCGGCGGTGCAGGCGGGCGAGGAGATCCTGAACCGCGCCGGCATCCCGACGTTCCCCTACCCCGACACCGCCGCCCGCGCGTTTCATTACATGTACCGCTACACCTACAACCTGCGCGGGCTGTATGAGACGCCCGCGTTGGGCGGGGACGACGACCGCGCCGCCAGCGAACGCGCCGGCGCGATCGTCTCGCGGGCGCGCGACGAGGGGCGGGCGCTGCTCGACGAGCACGAGTCGAAGCAGTTGCTCGCCGCCTACGGCATCCCCACCGCGCGCACCGAGGTCGCCCGCACCGAGGACGAGGCGCTGCTCAGGGCGGCGGACATCGGCTACCCCGTCGTGCTCAAGCTGTTTTCGCGCACGATCACCCACAAGACCGATGTCGGCGGCGTCAAGCTGAACCTCACCGGCGCCGACGCGGTCTCCGCGGCCTTCGGCCAGATCAAGAAGTCGGTGACGGAGAAGGCGGGCGCGGAGCATTTCGCAGGCGTGACGGTGCAGAAGATGGTGAAGCTGTCCGACGCTTACGAGCTGATCGTCGGCAGCTCCATCGACCCGCAGTTCGGCCCGGTGCTGCTGTTCGGCACCGGCGGACAGCTCGTTGAAGTGTTCAAGGATCGCTCGCTGGCCCTGCCGCCGCTCAACGCCACGCTGGCCCGGCGAATGATGGAGCAGACGCGCATCTTCGCCGCCCTCAAGGGCGTCCGCGGGCGCGAGCCCGTCGACGTCGCGGCGCTCGAGCAGCTCATGGTGCGCTTCGGCCAGCTCGTGGTGGAGCAGCGATGGATCAAGGAGGTCGACATCAACCCGCTGCTCGCCTCGCCCGACGGGCTGGTTGCGCTCGACGCGCGCGTGGTGCTGCACGATGCGACGGTGACGGAGGCGGCGCTGCCCAAGCTCGCGATCCGCCCCTACCCGACGCAGTACGTGCATGATTGGACGATGAAGGACGGCACGCCGCTGACGGTGCGACCCATTCGCCCGGAGGACGAGCCGCTGCTGATCAAGTTTCACGAGCAACTCTCGGACGACACCGTCCGCCTGCGCTACTTCCACCCGATGAAGCTCGGCACGCGCACGTCGCACGAGCGGCTGACGCGCGTCTGCTTCAACGACTACGACCGCGAGCTCGCCCTGGTGATCGACCGCCGCGACCCGGCGACCGGGCAGCACGAGATCCTCGGCGTCGGGCGGCTGAGCAAGATCCCGGGAACCGACGAGGCGGAGTTCGCCATTCTCGTGGGCGACCGTTGGCAGAACCGCGGGCTGGGGACCCGCCTGCTGTCGCTGCTGATCGAGGTCGCCCGCGACGAGAAGGTCGGCACGCTGCTGGCCGAGATCCTACCGGACAACACCGAGATGCAGCGCATCTGCCGCAAGCTCGGCTTCCGGGTCGAGCGGGACCTGGAGGATCCGGTTTGCCGCGCCACGCTGCGGCCGTAGCCACCACCCGCCGGGCGGCGGCGCTCCGACGCCGCGCTTCCACGCGCGCGCGGTGGGCACGGCGCGAACTTGTGGTTGTCACGCCGGGCGGCGTTGGCTTAAGATGCAAGCGTCCGGCGGCGGTTCGGTCACGTCGTGCCTCGTGAGCCGCCGGGTGAATTGGACGAAGGGTTCCCGGCGCGCTCGAGCGCGCCTTCGGCCGCACAAGCTGATGCTCGGGCAATCCCGCCAACTTCCGCCGCTCCCCGAGATCGGGCATCCCGAATCGTACTACGCCAAGCAGGTCCACCTGGCCGACCGCGTCGGTGACATCCACGCGCACGAGGCGTTCAAGGTCGGGCAATATGTGACGCTGGCGCTGGACGCGCACCTGACGTGGGAGGAGAAGCTCAAGTACTTCCGGCACGCCCTCAAGCGGCACTGCACCCCGCCGCCGCTGCCGGACGACGACGTCTGGATGTTCTACCGCAGCTTGGCCGACCTGGTCCGCCAGTACGCCGGGCAGGAGGCGCTGCGCCTGGCGAGCACCGAGGACGACCTCTACGCCGCGCGCGTCGCCATGGGCCAGACCCGCGAGCGCATCGAGAACGACGCCGAGGGCTTCTTCGGCCGCATCTGCCCGCCCGAGTGCCCCGATTGGTTCATCGAGGAAGACTACGCGCAGTTGCGGTTGATCCGGGACCAGTGGATCTGAGGATCACGGGCCGGCGGGGAAAAGAAGCGACGCCGTTAGAACAGGAAGTAGCGTTGCGCTAGCGGCAAGCGTTCCGCGGGCGCGCAGGTGAGGTGTTCGCCGTCGGCGGTGACGGTGTAGGTCTCGGGGTCGACGGTGATGGCTGGGGTGGCGTCGTTGAGCTTCATGTCGCGCTTGCGGACGGTGCGGCAGCCGCGGACTGGCTCGAGGCGCTTGCTCAGGCCGTAGCCGCCGACCACGCCGCGTTCAACGCTCGCCCGGCTGACGAAGGCGATGCTCGTCGCCGCCGCCGCCTTCCCGAACGCTCCGAACATCGGGCGCATCTGCACTGGCTGCGGCGTGGGGATCGACGCGTTCGGGTCGCCCATCTGTGCCCACGCGATGAAGCCGCCCTTGATGACCAGCTCCGGCTTGGCGCCGAACATCGCCGGGCGCCAGAGGACCAGGTCCGCCAGCTTGCCCGGCTCGACCGAGCCGACCAGGTGCGCCATGCCGTGCGCGACCGCCGGGTTGATCGTGTACTTGGCGACGTAGCGCTTGATGCGGAAGTTGTCGTTGCCGCCCGCGCTCCCGCCATCCTCCGGCAGCCGCCCGCGCTGGTCGCGCATCTTGGATGCCGTCTGCCACGTGCGCGTCACCACTTCCCCGACCCGCCCCATCGCCTGGGAGTCCGAGCTGATCATGCTGATCGCGCCCAGGTCGTGCAGCACGTCCTCGGCGGCGATCGTCTCGCCGCGGATGCGGCTCTCGGCGAAGGCCACGTCCTCCGGCAGGTTCTTGTCGAGGTGGTGGCAGACCATCAGCATGTCGAGGTGCTCGTCAAGCGTGTTGACGGTGTACGGGCGGGTCGGGTTGGTCGAAGACGGCAGCACGTTCGGCTCGCCGCAGACGCGGATGATGTCCGGTGCGTGCCCGCCGCCGGCGCCCTCGGTGTGGTAGGTGTGGATCGAGCGCCCCTTGAAAGCGGCGATGGACGCTTCGACGAAGCCGGACTCGTTCAGCGTGTCGGTGTGGATCGTCACCTGCACGTCGTGCGGCTCGGCGGCGGTCAGGCAGCAGTCGATGGCGGCGGGCGTGGTGCCCCAGTCCTCGTGCAGCTTCAGGCCCACCGCGCCGGCGACGATCTGGTCCTCCAGCCCTTGCGGGAGCGACGTGTTCCCCTTGCCGGTGAAGCCGAAGTTCATCGGCAGGTCATCGGTCGCCTGGAGCATGGCGCGGATGTAGAACTGCCCCGGCGTGCAGGTGGTGGCGCACGTGCCGGTGGCCGGGCCGGTGCCACCGCCGACGAACGTGGTGACGCCCGACGCCAGCGCCTCGTGCACCTGCTGCGGGCAGATGTAGTGAATGTGCGTGTCGACGCCGCCGGCGGTAAGGATCGCGCCCTCGCCCGCGATGACCTCGGTCGTCACGCCGACGATCATGCCGGGCGTGACGCCCGCCATCACGTCCGGGTTGCCCGCCTTGCCGATGGCGGCAATCAGGCCGTGCTTGATGCCAACGTCCGCCTTGTAGATGCCGGTGTAGTCGACGATCAGCGCGTTGGTGATCACGCAGTCCAGCGCGTCCGCCTGCGCGACGCCGGCGGCTTGGCCCATGCCTTCGCGAAGCACCTTCCCGCCGCCGAACTTGCACTCGTCGCCATAAACGGTCAGGTCGCGCTCCACCCGGAGGACCAGCGACGTGTCGCCGAGGCGGACGCGGTCGCCGGTGGTCGGGCCGTAGATATCGGCGTAAGCGGCGCGGGAGATGCGGTGGGGCATCGGGTATGGGTCCTCAGGATTTGACCGGACCGGGCGCGAAGTGATTTCCGCCGCGGACGATGCGGTTGCCGGCGATCGGGACGAGCGGAACGGTCTTGGTCTCGCCGGGCTCGAAGCGAACGGCGGTGCCGGCCGGGATGTCCAGCCGCCGGCCGCGCGCGGCGGCGCGGTCGAAATCGAGCGCCACGTTCGTCTCGCCGAAATGGTAGTGGCTGCCAACCTGCACCGGCCGGTCGCCAAGGTTCGTGACCGCGAGCTGCACGACCTCGCGGCCGGCGTTCAGCTCGATGTCGCCACCGTCGATTTCATACGCGCCGGGCGTGACAGCGGGCTGGCCGGAAGCGGCGGCGGCGGCTCCAGCAAAGATCGCGAGGTCGGGCACCGGGAGGAAACTTCCGTAGAGCGCGAGCTTCAGGTCGCCATCCTCGGCCGAGATCGGGTAGTGGACGGTGACCAGCTTCGTGCCGTCCGGGAACGTTCCTTCCACCTGGACCTCATCGACCAGCTCCGCGACGCCCTCCATCACCTGCCGGCGGCCGAGCAGGCGGCGGCCGAGGTCCATCAGCTGGGCGACGCGGCGACCATCACGGATCAGCTCCAGCACCTGCGTCGCGATCAGCGCGACGCTTTCAGGGTAATTCAGGCGCACGCCGCGCGCCAGCCGCTTCTGCGCGAGGAAGCCGGCGTTGTGCAGCACGAGTTTCTCGAGCTCGCGGGGCGAGAGTCGCATCGCAGGAAATCCTCCTTCACCACTTGCGGTCGAACAGCGGGACGCCGAGCACCTCGGCCGCGCGGGCGAGGCGGTCGCCAATGTACTGCCCGACCGGCTCGGCGCCCCCGCCCATGACGCGCAGCACCGCCCCGCCGCCGATCGGGCTCGCGGCCGCCAGGAGCGGCGCCTGCCGCGCGAGCGGCTCCCCGGCGACGCGCGCAAGCAATGCTTCTGATGCCGCCGCGAACGCCGGTCCAAGCAGCACGACGGTCGCGATGCAGTTGAACCGCCCGCAGCGGTGCGGCGCCGCGATCGGGCCGTCGCTGGGATCCAGGCGCAGCGCGTCGAGCAGGACCCGGCGCCCTGCGACGGTCGCCTCCGTCCGGCTGCGGTAGAGGTCAAATGCCCACCGCTCGCCGCCGGCCCATCGGCCGCTGGTCAGCCAGTCGATCAGCAGCAGCGAGCTGCTCTCGTGCAAATCGATTCGCTGCGACTGCTCGTAGGCGGCGCCGGCGAAGCAGGTCACGGGATCGGGCGCGACGGCCAGCACCGCGTCCCGCCCGACCGTCGCTTCGAGCGTCTGGCGCGACGCGCGCCCGTGCGGCAGTCGCTTGTACACCTTGGTTGAAGCCTGCGTACCCAGGCGGCATCGCGCGGCATCGCCGACGTCCAGCCGCAGCCGCAGGTGGTCGCCGGAGACGAGCCCGCCACCGTAGCCGCTGACGACCGCGTGTGCCGTCGCGCCATCGCCGGACTTCGGACGGGGCGTCAGAAGCTTCATCGGGCTGTTGGCGCGGGCGCGGACGACGACCGAGCGACCGCGGACGCGCTCCACGCGCAGCATCCCATCGCCGGCGCGCTGCCCAGCACCCGCCGCGCGCAACATTGCTTCCGTCGGTTGCGGGGGCGCGACCTCTGCGTCGGGGAAAACATCGGCAACGGTCGTGTGCATCAGACGCTCAGGTGCCGGCTGACGATCTCGTCGGTCAGCTCGCCCGTCGCGCCGTCGGCGACGACGCGGCCGCGGTTCATGATGTAGAAGCGGTGGCCGAACTCCTTCACGAAGTCAAGGTACTGCTCGACGAGCAGGATGGCCATGTTGCGCTCCTCGGCCAGCTTGCGCAGGACCGCGCCGATCTGCTGGATGATGTTGGGCTGGATGCCCTCCGTCGGCTCGTCGAGCAGCAACACCTTCGGATCGCCCACCAACGCGCGGGCGATGGCGAGCTGCTGCTGCTGCCCGCCGGAGAGGTCGCCGCCCATGCGGTTGGCCATCGACTTCAGGACCGGGAAGGTGTCGTAAATTTCCTCCGGGATCTTCTTCCGGCCGTCCGCTCGCGCCTGAAGGCCGACGAGGAGGTTCTCCTGGATCGTCAGCTTCGGGAAGATCTGCCGCCCCTGCGGGACCAGCGCCAGGCCGGCGCGCGCGCGGGCGTTGGCGGGGAGCTTGTCCACCTCGCGCTCGCCCAGCCGGATCGAGCCGGCGGAGTGCCGCAGCACGCCCATGACGTTCTTCATCAGCGTGGTCTTGCCGACGCCGTTGCGGCCCATCAGGCAGGTGATCTGGCCGCGCGGAGCGGTGATGAAAACGTCACGCAGGGCCTGCACGGCGTCGTAGGAGAAGGAAAGGTTGTCGACCGAAAGCACGGCTCGCCTCCACTGCCACCTGACCAGCTTCACCTACACGGGCCCTCGCCCGTGCGTGCGGCGCGGCGGCCGATCGCTCCTCAACACAGCCGCTGGCCGCCATAGCACATGGGCGAGGCCGATGCCACGTGAAGAACTGCAATTCCTACCGCCCCAGGTACGCCTCCACCACGGCTGGGTTCCGCTGCACCTCGTCCATGGATCCTTCGGCCAGGATCTTTCCCTCGTTCAGCACCGTCACGGTGCTGTTGAGCCGTCGGACGAACTCCATGTCGTGCTCGATCACGATGACGGTGTGCTGTCCCTTCAGCTCAAGCAGCAGCTCGGCCGTCAGCTCCGTTTCCTTATCCGTCAACCCCGCGGCAGGCTCGTCGACGAGCAGGAGCTTGGGGTCGGCGACGATCAGCATGCTCATCTCCAGCCACTGCCGCTGACCGTGGCTGAGGAACCGCGCCGGGACGTGAAGCACGTCGAGCAGGTGGACGCGCTCGAGCACCGACAGGATCTGCTCGCGCTGGGCGGCCGTCTCGCGGCCCCACAGGTTGCGGAACAACCCGCGCCGGCCCGGGAGCGCGAGCTCCATGTTCTCGTAGACCGTCAAGCTGTCGAAGACGGTGGGCGTCTGGAACTTGCGCCCGACGCCGAGGCGGGCGATGTCGGCGTCGAGCGCGCGGGTGATCTCGGTGCGGTTGAAGTAGACCCAGCCGCTCGTCGGGCGCGTCTTGCCGCTGATCACGTCGCACAGCGTCGTCTTGCCGGCGCCGTTGGGGCCGATGACGACGCGCAGGTCGTTGAAGTGGACCTTGAACTCGGTGATGTCCAGCGCCCTGAAGCCGTCGAAGGAGACGACGACGTCCTTCACGATCACGCTGTGGCTGTCGATCGTGTCGACCTCGAGCGGCGGCGGCTTGGGGAGGATGCTTTGCATCAGACTTGCTCCCCCGCCGTCGACGCGGACGCAGGGATGGTGTTGTCGCGCAGCGAGCGTCGCGGGCGGGACGTGACCGCCAATACCCGGTGCCCCGCCGCCGCCACCGCCAGGACCGCCACCAGCAGCACGTACTTCCACTGGATGCGGCCGGCCGCGCCGGCGTCAAAGGCGACGGTGCGGAGGAAGCGCGGCACCAGCCCCAGCGCCTCAAGGAGCACGAACAGCACCACCGCCGCCAGCGGCGCAGCCGTCAGCGCGATTGGCGCGAAGCCGGCGCGGCGGGCGACGAGCGCCTCGAGCTTGTCCCACACGCCCACGAACCCGTCGGGGAAGTAGAGCACGACCGCCAGGAACATCGCCCCCTGCACGAACGGCCAAGTGCTCGGCAGATCGCTGGTCATGGCGGAGTAGGTGAAGTTGACCACCATCGCGCCGAAGATCGCCCCCCACAGCCGCCCGCGCCCGCCGACCGCAACCCAGATGACCATCACGATCGACTCGGCAACGGTCATGTTGTTGGGCGTGATGATGCCGGTCTGCGGGACGTAAAGCGCCCCGCCCACCGCGGCCAGCACCGCGGCGACGACGAAGGCGAACAGCTTGAACGCGTAGGGGCGATAGCCGGCGAAGTAGAGCCGCGTCTCCTTGTCGCGCACCGCCACCAGGATCCGCCCGAGCCGGGACCGCACGATTGCCCGGCAAAGCAGGTACGCCAGCAGCAGCGCGACCAGGCTGGCGAGGTAGAGGCCAAGGATCCACCCTTTGGCCTGGTTGAGCGGCTTGTAGAAGTTGGTCAGCCCGTTGGTGCCGCCGAGCAGCATCTCGTTGCGGCTGAAGGCGAGCCACGCGCCCCAGGCGATCGCCTGGGTGACGATCGAGAAGTAGACGCCGCGCACGCGACTGCGGAAGACGAAGAACCCGATGACGCCGGCGACGACTGCCGGCAACAGGAAGATCGCCGCCAGCGTGAGCAGCGCGCCGAACGGCGCCGGCAGGTTGAACGGCCGCCAGAAGTGCGGCAGGACGTTCCAGTTGTTGAAGAAGAGGAACTGGGGGATGTTGTTGTATTCCGGGCGGACGTCGCCGTGGCCGGCGGGCAGCGCGAGGAACATCGCCATCGCGTAGCCGCCGATGCAGAAGAACAGCGCCTGGCAGAGCGAGAGCACGCCGGTGTAGCCCCAGATCAGGTCGATCCCCAACGCGATCAGCGCGAGCGCGACGTAGCGCCCGAAGCGGTTGAGGATGTGGTTATCGACCACGCCCGCGAGGCTGAGCGCGGGGACGACCACGAAGAGCAGCGCGAGCAGCGACGCGACGACAATCGCGCGCAGGCGGCGCACGGCCGGGTCGAGCGCGAGGTCGCGGTGCGCCGCCATCGGCGCGGGCTCGCGCAGGTACTCCAGCGGCTCGGTGGCTGCTTCACGCATCGGCCACCCGGCCCTTCGGCGGGAACAGCCCGGCCGGCCGCCACTGGAGGAACAGGATCACCATCACCAGCACCGCGATCTTCCCGTAGATCACCGCGCCCGTGCCGCTGATGAGCGGCTCGAGGTACTTGCTGAAAAATCCGAGCCCCGCCCCCGCGACCAGCGCCCCGGCGAGCTTGCCGACGCCGCCGACCACGACCACCATGAAGCTGTCGACGATGTAACCCTGGCCCATCTGCGGGTTGATCTTGTCGAACAGCGGCACGACCACGCCCGCCAGTCCGGCGAGGCCCGCCCCGAAGGCGAACGTGAGCGCGTCCACGCGCCGCGTCGCCACGCCCAGGGCGGCGGCCATCTCGCGGTTCTGCGTGGTGGCGCGCAGCAGCAGCCCGAGCTTGGTGCGGTTCACGACCAGCCAGACGGCCACGATACAGAGCAGGCAGAAGACGATGATGAAGACGCGGTTGCGCGGCAGGATCAGGTCGTGGGCCACCTCCCACCCGCCGACCATCCACGCCGGCGGCGTGACCGAGAGCGTGTCGCCGTACGCCACCCGCGCGGTCTGGATCAGCACCAGGCTGATGCCCCACGTCGCCAGCAGCGTCTCGAGCGGGCGGCCGTAAAGGTGACGGACGACGAGCCATTCGCACGCCAGCCCCACCACTGCCGAAACCCCAAACGCGATCGGCACCGCCGCCAGCGGGTAGTAGTTGAACCACGGCCCGGGCACGCCATCAGCCGTCTTGAACCAGTTGGAGACGACGAACGTGGTGAAGGCCCCGACCATCATGAATTCGCCGTGGGCCATGTTGATCACGCCCATCAACCCGAAGACGATCGACAGCCCCAGCGCCAGCAGCACCAGGATGCTGGTCAGCGACAGCCCGTCGAACGTGATCTTTACCCACTTGACGATGCGCTGATAGCGGTCTGCCTTTGCCGTCGCGGCGGTGATGATGGACTGAAGTTCGGCGTCGCCGGCGTTCTCGTTCGCCTCGCGGGCGCGCTGAAGGCTCCCAACGGCGCGCTCGGAGCCAACCTGCCCGAGCGTCCTGGCGGCGGCGACGCGGGCGGCGCGATCCGCCCCGGCCAGTTCGATCCGTGCGATCGATTCCTTCAGATCGGTAGCGAAGCGGCCGGTGGGGTCTTTCTCGAGTTGCGCCTTCAGCGCCGGGAGCAGGGCGACGTCAATGCGGTCTCCGGCCTCGGTGATGGCGGCCTGTCGCCGGGCGGGATCGGGATCATTCAGCGACAGCGCCGACACGATCGCCGACACGTCCTTGCGCTCGCCCCGGCTGGCGGCGAGGACGTTCTTGCCGCTGGGCAGCTTCTCGGCGTACTGCGGCTTGCCATCCGCGCCCGTCAACGGCGCAGCCGAGAAGGCGTCGAGCAGTGGGTAGACGTCGCGCCCGTCAACGCGCGCTTTCGACCCGTAGATGACCAGAGCGCCGTCGCGGTCTTCCAGCAGCCCGGTGCGGAACGCATCCAGGAGCGGAATCAACCGCGCGTCGCCAGCATTGGCAAGCTGCGCGAAGATGGCCTCGCGATCCTTGCCCTTCGCCTCCTTGAGCTGCCGCACCGCTGCCTTCAGCGGCTCGGCAATCGCCTCGGCCTTGCCGTCAGCCCCGGCAGCGGCATGCGCGATGCCGGCGGGCGCGAACAACAGAACCACGGACAGAAGGCAGATCAGTCGTCGCAACAGAAGATGGCCCGAAGCGGGCGCCACCGGTATCACGCGGCCTCCACGCACTCACCCCATCGCACTCACCCCGGACCAAACCTCGCTGGTTTGGTGCACGCACGTCTGGTCATGTAATGCCGTCGGGCCGGGGCGCCGGCAGGCGAGTTTCCTCGCACCACCGGCGCCCGCGACCGCCGCAACGGCATCCGTGACGCGCACGCGCTCTTTCGATCACTGGCGCGCTTGCCGCGCTGGCGTCACGCCGCGCCCCGAGCTACTCCGCCTTGCCGATGAGCTTCTTCAGCTCTTCCGGCGGGTGGAGATAGCTGCTGAACGACTCGGGCTCGACCAGGCCGGGCGTCTGCCAGACGATGTCGAACTGCCCGTTCGCCTTGATCTCGCCGATCAGCACCGGCTTGTAGGTGTGGTGGTTGGTGGCGTGCATCTTCTTCTTGCCACCGGGGGCGTCGAACTCAAGCCCCCCGACCGCCGGCACGACCTGGTCGATGTTGAAGCTGCCTGCCTTCTCGACCGCCTGCTTCCAGACGTAGACGCCGAAGTACGCCGCCTCGATCGGATCGTCGGTCACGCGGTTCTCGCCGCCCGGCAGGTTCATCTTCTTGCAGTACGCCTTGAACGCATCGGCGAACTTCTTGTTCTCGGGCGTGTCGATCGACTGGTAATAGTTCCACGCCGCGAGGTGGCCGACCAGCTTCTCGGTCTCCATCGAGCGCAGCTCGTCTTCGGCGACGGAGAAGGCGACCACCGGGCATTTCTCGGCCGTCAGCCCCTGGTTGGCGAACTCCTTGTAGAACGGGACGTTGCTGTCGCCGTTGATGGTCGAGAGGATGCAGGCGTCGCCGTCCTTGGCGAAGTCCTTCACCTTGCCGACGATCGTCTGGTAGTCGCTGAAGCCGAAGGGCGTGTACTCCTCGACGATGTTGCTCTGCGGGACGCCCTTGCTGAGCAGGAACGCCTTGAGCACCTTGTTGGCCGTGCGCGGGAAGACGTAGTCGGTGCCGAGCAGGTAGAACTTCTTCTTCGCGCCGCCGTCCTTGCTCATCATGTACTCAGCGGCGGGGATGAGCTGCTGGTTCGGGCTGGCGCCGGTGTAGAAGATGTTGGGCGATTGCTCCTCGCCCTCGTACTGCACGGGGTAGAACAGCAGCCCGCCGCCGTAGGGGTTGTCGGCGGGCGTGTACTTCGCCTCGAAGACCGGCAGCACGCTCTTGCGGCTGACGGAGGTCCAGCACCCGAAGGTGACGGCGACCTTGTCCTGCACGATGAGCTGCTTGGCCTTCTCGGCGAACAGCGGCCAGTTGCTCGCCGGGTCCACCACGACCGGCTCGATCTTGTAGCTCTTGCCGCCAACCTTCACGCCGCCGGCGGTGTTGATCTCCTCGGCGGCCATCAGCACGACGTCCTTGAGCGACGTCTCGGAAATGGCCATGGTTCCGCTGAGCGAGTGGAGGACGCCGATCTTGACCGTCTCCTGCGCCCAGGCGGCCGAGGCCAACCCGAGCGCCGCCAGGGCGGCCACGCCGCAGGTCACGCGCTTCAACCCGTTCTTCAAATTCGTCAGTCGCATCGTATCTCCTATCCGCCGGTGACACGGGGCGCGCCGATGCGCGCGGCCGACGTCCCGGCTTACCGTTGGCGGCGGCCGCCCCGCGCCCGAAAGGCGCGAGGGCAGCCGCAGCGGTGTTTCTTCCCTTCGATCCTGAAACTGTGCGGTGAACGGCGCCGCGGGCAGCCCCGGAGCTGTGCGGCGCTGGGGTGGGCTAGAAGGTCATGCTCACGCCGAAGGCGGCGACGATGTCGTCCTCGCCGTCGCCGGTCCCCTCGTTGAAGTCGTCCACGCCCTCGCCGTAGAAGTAGTACATGACGCTGGCGTACGCGCTCCACGAGCCGTAATCGGACGGGATGAACGCCAGCGGCACCGACGCCTTCAGGCCGACGGTGGCGAAGCCGAACACCTCGTCATCCTCGTAGAAATCGCTGAACCCCAGCCCGACGCGCGCCGGAACGCTGAGCGCCAGCGGGTAGGTCCCTTCCTTGCCGAAGGTGTAGATGGTGGGCTCGACGCCCAGCTCGACATAGATGCCCTCGTCGGAGCCGCTGCCGGCCTTGCCGTCGGTCTCGATGAAGACCAGCCCGTACGGCTTGAGCGCGAACCCGCCGCCGCCCCACAGGTCGGTGTCGTTGAAGCTTACCTTCGCCTGGTAGTTCTTGCTGGTGCCGAACCCGTCGTTGGGGCTCACGAACTCCCAGTAGGAGAGGTTGAGGTTGAAGTTCTTGGCCAAGTCGATCGAGAACCCGACGTACCAGTCGAACTCGTACCAGATGTCGGTGGTGCTGACGCCCGGCGTGCCGCTGGCGAGCCCGGCGTCGGTGTGCTGCGAGTGCAGGCTGTTCCAGATGCCGACGAAGCCGACGACCTTGCTCAGCGCGCCCTCACCCTCGTAGAGGGTGAAGTCCAGTTCCGCGTACGGCTGGGCGATGAAGCCCTGGTCTTCCAGGACCAGGCCGCGGGAGATGTAGTGGGTGGGGAAGTCGACGCCGACCAGCCCGTGAACCTTGAGGTTATTCGACGGCGCGGGGGTGTCGGCGCCGGTGCCGGGCTGAATCTGCTCGCCGGTGCCGCGCCGCTCGGGCGCGGTTTCCTGCGGCGGCGTCGTCTGCGCCATCGCGACGCCCGATGCCAGCACAACTCCAAGACCAGCCAAACGCTTCATGAGATGCTTCATTGACCGCGAACCAACCTTCCCGGAAGTGAATTCCGTTCCCGCCTCGTCGCGCCGCTGTCGGCGGCGTACCGCGTGGGACGCAGGCGCCGTGCCCTCTGGCGCGCCGCTCCCGGGGCGCACGAAGAACGCGGACAGGCGCAACTGCTGATCCCAAACCGATGTTGCCCGACGACCGAGAACCGGAATTGAACGTGTCCCTCGCCGCCCCGCGGACTCCCGCGTAACCCGCTGCGAGGGAACTCATCGGACCGCTTTAACAAACGCGATACCAGTCGCCGCAGCCGCGTTTTTATGCGTCGGGGCGGCGGTCGGCGCGGGCGGGAGGTAGGGGAAAGCAGCAGCCGGGGCGTTCGCAACGCGAGATCGACTGTTTTTTGGGCAGGTGGCGCGAACGGATGTACTGTAATTACGCCGATCGCAACACAAGTTGCGCCTCACGGCTGCGCGGGGACGCCCGCCCCCGCGGCACGCAGCGCGATCGACGCGCGCCAAGCGCTCATCACGTGCTCGACGATCGCCGCCACGCCCTCGCCGTGCTTGAGCTGCCCGAAGATGATCGGCCCGCGGCCGCGCATGCGGCGGGCGTCGTGGTCCATCACGTCCAGGTTCGCGCCCACGATCAGCGCCAGGTCGGTCTTGTTGATGATCAGCAGGTCCGACTGCGTGATGCCCGGCCCGCCCTTGCGCGGGACCTTGTCGCCGCCGGCGACGTCGATCACGTAGATGGTGTAGTCCGCCAGCTCACGGCTGAAGTGGGCGGCGAGGTTGTCGCCGCCGCTCTCGATCAGCAGCAGGTCGGGCGAGAATTGCTCGGTCAGGTCCTCCAGCGCGAGCAGGTTGGCGGCGATATCGTCGCGGATGGCGGCGTGCGGGCAACCGCCGGTCTCGACGGCGCGAATTCGCTCCGCCGGCAGCGCCTTGTTGCGGATGAGGAACTCGCCGTCCTCGCGGGTGAAGATGTCGTTGGTCACTGCCGCCAGGTTGGTCCGGTCGCGCAGGGCCAGGCAGAGCTGGAGCATCAGCGCCGTCTTGCCGCTGCCGACCGGCCCGCCGATGCCGACGGTGAACGCCCGCTGGGTGAAGTCGCGATACGCCAGCGGCATCGGCCGGTGCTGGAAATCCCCGGGATCATCCAGGGCGGGGTGAGTGTGGCCGTGGGCGGAGACGGGCGACGCGGGGAGATCGAGCGGCATGCGCTTCCTTTTGCGAAACGTGCGATCAACTGACGAACAGCTTCGAGTACAGCCGCTCGTGCGAGGCCTGCAACAGGTCGAGCATCGGCGACGTCTGGGCCGCGTCCTCGGCGGTGCGGTCCGCCGCCCGCTCAGCGAGGTCGCCGCCCAGCGTCGACAGTTCGCGCTGGAGCCGCTGCCCCTGGAGCGGCCCGATGATCCCAAGCCGCACCGCAGCGGAGATCAGCCCGCGCAGGTGCGTGAACATCAACATGTGCCCGGTGTCGGCAAGAGGGATCCTCTCGATCGCCGCCACCATGCCGTAGACCGGCGCGAGGTGCCCCGGCGAGCGACCTGCGCGCAACATGGGTCGGAGCGAGTAGAGGTCGCGCATCCCGAATCCGTCGACCGCGGTCGCCGCCAGGGCCCGGCCCTGCGCTCGGCTGGCGCGGTTGGCGACGTGGTTGGTCAACATCGCGTCCAGCAGCGCGTCAAGATCGGCAAACGCCTCCGGCCGGCGACGCGCCTCCAGCGCGAACGGCAGCGCGCCCGCCGCCTGCTGCACCAATGCATAGCCAATAAAGTCGCGCAGCTCTTCCGGCGATCGCACCTCGCCCTGCTGCCAGGCGGATTCCAGTCCGGCGGAGTGGGCGAAGCCGCCGGTGGGAAACGCGGAATCCACCATCTGCCAGACGAGCCAATCACCTTTCATGGACCAACCGCCATAGCACCGCGCCATTTCGTAGAGGGACGAGATCCCCCTGAACAGGTACGCTGACCCCGTGTGGGGCAGGCCTACAGTTCGACAAGTGCGCCGGCGCGACCGTGGACCCGGCCGACGGCGCACGACGGACACCCGTAACGGCCACTCGAAAGGAGCCGCATCATGAAGACTTCCGCCATCACCCTCGCGCTCGCCGCAACGCTCGTTGCCGCCGGCGTCGCCCGCGCCGCTGACAGCTCGTTCTCCCCCGGGCAGGCGCACCGCGTTGAGGATCGCTACCGCGCCCAGCGGCAGGACCAGCCCTACCGCCTGACGGGCGAGCAGCGGCAGGTGACCCGCAAGGTCATCCACCGCGACGTGCCCAGTGGCCGCGGACAGATGCACTCGCTGCCGTTCGTCGTGTGGGTCCAGCAGTAAGACCCCGCCACGATCGGTATCAGGCGTTCCGACAGATGCAGCCGATGGAGCGGGCGCACCGCGCGCCCGCTCCATCGGCTCGTTTAACGAGTGCGGCAATTCCAAACCCGCGGCTTAGTTCCCGGTCCTCCTTTCCGGCGCCAGCTTGGCGATGCGCCTGCGCAGGTGCTGCTGAGAGAGGCCAGAGTCGTTGCTTGAAGCGGCGGCAACCTTCACGAGCAGTCGCTGCATCGCGTCGGGTTCGTAGCCGCTGAGTTCCAGGAGTTCCCGTGCCACGAGGTCGGCGCGGGATTCCGCGTCGCTCTCGGCCGACACCGATCCGGTCAGCGCCGCGACCTGCCCCTTGAGGTGCCCGTCGCTCAGCAGGTGCGCCAGCTCGTGCGCCAGCGCCGCCGCCAGTTCGTGGTCGTCGGCCGTCGCAACCAAACCTCGCGTGACGAACAGCCTTCCCTCGCGCCAGCTATAGGCCGCGACGACGTCGGTGTTCAGCACCTGCACGTCAATGTCGTGCGGCCCGGTCCCACAGTGGGTGACGAGCCGCTGCGCGAGCACGGCAACGCGCTCCTGTTGGAAATCGCACACGCCGCCGTGCCGCTGCGCCCACGATTGCACGCGGTTGGACGCGGCGCCGCACCCGATTACCATCGGGATCAACAGGGCCGGGAGCCATCGGAGCAAGTTCGCCACGCGCGGGGCCTAGAACAAAGATAGTGCCAATCGGAAAAGTGACCGTTTTCGCCCCCGCCGCCGCCCACGGAGCGGGCGACGCCGGTGGCATCGGCACGATCTCGCCCACTCTTTAGGCACGCGATGATCTGCGACCGCATCCTCGGCAACCTCGGCGACGGCGAACCCTGGCTGGACCATGCCGCGCGCGACGTGATCGACCTCACGTGGTTCGAGTGCTTCCGCCGGGCGGTGAAGAAACGCACGCGCGGCGGGCGCAGCGTCGGCTTGCTTCTGCCGCTGGGCACCACGCTGCATCACGGCGACGTGGTCTGGAAGGACGACGGCGGGATCATCGCGGTCGAAGTCCGACCCTGCGAGGTGCTTGCGGTTCGCCCGGCGACGTTGGCGGAAACGGGCATGATCGCGGCGGAGCTGGGGAACCTCCACGTCCCGCTGGAGGTGCGGCGGGACGGCACACTGCTCGTGCTGCCGGACGGGCCGGTTGAGGGGGTGCTGCGGCGCTACGGGGCGAGCGCGCAGCGGGAGACCGTGCGGTTTTCACCGTTGCGGGCATCGGTGCCGGAGGAATTGAAGCTGGCGGAGGGATTCAGCGTCGTCCGCCGGGACATTAGCGCCGCCCCGACGTCGCCGCCCGGCGCGCCCTGAGCCGCCGGTACGCCGCGCGGCCGACGAGCGCGCCGCCGGCCAGCAGTCCGACCGCCGCAAGCCCCAACAGCGCGTGTGCCGCCTCGTGTGACGACGCGACCTCGCCGTGGCCCTCGTGGGCGAACGCGATGCGCGGGATCGCCGCGAGCGCGAGCAGGAGCGTCCGAGCTTTCGTGATTGTCTTCATCATCAGTGTTCCTTCCCTATCAGTTTGCCAATGACGGCACCGCCGTGGCCTCGGCCGAGGATCGCTTGGTGCGCAGGCGCAGCTCCAACTCGTCGAGCCACGCGTCCATTCCCGCCGCCGTCTTTGCCGACGTCTCGAGCACCCTCATCCCCGGCCGCACGCTCTCGATGGCGTGGCGGGCCGCGGCGCCATCAAATTCCACCACGGCCGCCAGGTCCATCTTGGTGATGATCGCGACGTCGCCGGTGTTGAAGATCGTCGGGTACTTCAGCGGCTTGTCCTCACCCTCGGTGGTGCTGAGCAGGACCACGCGGAGGTCCTCGCCGAGGTCGTAGCTGGCGGGGCAGACCAGGTTGCCAACGTTCTCGATGAACAGGAAATCAAGTGCGGCGAGGTCCCAGCCGTCGAAGGCGCGCTCGACCATCTCCGCCTCGAGGTGACAGACGGTGCCGGTGACGATCTGCCGAACGGGCGCCCCGCTTTCCGCCAGGCGCCGAGCGTCGTTCTCCGTCGCCAGATCACCCACCAGCGCCGCCACGCGCAGGCTGCGCTCGGCGCGCAGCCGGCGCAGCGTCTCGCGCAGGAACGTCGTCTTGCCGGCGCCGGGGCTGGAGACGAGGCTGACGACCAACACGCCCGCGGCCCGAAATCGTTGGCGCAGCTCGCGCGCGAGCACGTCATTCTTCTTCAGCACCTGCTGGCGCACCTGCACGATCCGCGGTTGCATCCACCACCTCCACCGAAATTACTTCCAGGTCCCGCCCCCGCACGATCTCCGGCGTCGGCGCGTCGCAGGCGGGGCACCGTAGCCGCTGCACGCTTGCCAGCAACCGTTCTTCACCGCAAGAGGCGCAAAAGGCCACCAGCTCGACCGGTTCGACGACCAGCCGGGCGCCGCACAGCATGGTCCCCGCCGTGGCGGAGTCAAACGCGAAGCGCAGCGCTCCCGCCTCCACGCCCGCCAGCGGCCCGAGGCGCAGCCGGACGGCGGTCACGCGCACGTCACCTTCGCCGTCGAGGCTCTCGATCACCAGCTGGACCAGTTGCTGCGCGACCGATAATTCATGCATCGTTCGGCACCTTCCGCGGCACCCGGGAACTCGTCGCTCGGCCCGCCCGATGCGCCGACAAAGGTGGCAACACCGACAGGCCGAACACATATCGCGCGTCTAGGACTGCTCGCGCCACAAGAGCTCGAACGGCACGCCGACATCGCGCCGCAGACCACAGCGGGACGGGCCGGTGCGGATCGGGCTGGCGGATGACATTGTCAGGCCATCATCGTGATCCTCTGCTCGAAAGCCACGGCCACCGGCATTTCCGGCGCCGACTGCCCCCCGCTTGTCATCGCGCGCAACAAAGAAAGCCCACGGATCGTTCCATGGGCTTTTGCTCTGCGATGTCGATGCCAGGCGCCGGCGGCAGCGCCGAAGCAAGCCAGCGGTTACGCCGACTGCACTTCGACGAACGTGGCGACGCTGTTGAGGTCCTTGATCGCCTGCGGCGTGGCCAGGATGGTCGCTGACGCCCCGCGATTGAGCTCGGGATGGACCTTGTTCGGGCGCTTGGTCCAGATCACGCCGCCGCGCCGCTTGGGCAGCTCCTTGAAGTTTCGGCTGCGCGCCGCGATGGGGGCGGCGACCGCCTTGTCCTTCATAAACAGGCGTTCGAGCGTCTTCTTCGCTGCCGCGCGGTTGATGTTCTTGTTGATGGTGACCCGCACCGTGGTGCCGGGCTTGAGATCGAGGGCCATTTGCTGTTCTCCAGAGGCAAAAATCGAGCGGGGAAGTATAGCAGTCACCGGCGGCACGGCAAGGGCCGCGCCTTCAGGGGCAAATCCGCCACTGAACAGTGTGTGCCCGTTACGCCGACGACACGGCTCAAGGCTTGCCCGTTGCCGCGCCCGCATCGATGGTCCATGTGCCCGCGTTGACGCTCCCGCCGCGCGGGATAATTCGCAGGAAGTCGTCGTCGGTGAGCCACCCGTCGATAATGTTCCGCTTGCCGCCCAGGGCGTAGTCGATCGTGAAATGTGACGGGTCAACCGCGTCAGCGACGCCGGCGTATATTCGGAGGTTACGCTCCGGGGCGCGTGCGGAGCGGAGGCTGCCGTCCACCCAGCGGATGGGAATCACGTCCGCCCCGCCGGACTGCACGATCGCCAGCGATTGCCCGTCGCGCAGCACCTGGGGCGCGTTGACGAAGAGCTTCGGCTCGCAGATGCGGTACTTGAGCTTGCGGACGAGCTTCACGTCACTCTCACCATTGGAGCGGTTGTTCGGCTCGAGGTTGACGGCGATCTCCAGCAGGACCAGCCGGCGGTTGCCGCCCGGGCTCGTCAGCGCGTGCGCGAAGAGCAGCCCATCGGCTTCCATGCCGGGTGGCTGGTACGGCGCCTCCTTGTAGATCGGCGGCTGGAACGCGCCCGACGTTGGCTGCGACATGCCGGAACGGGAAGCCATGACGACCCCGTCGGCGCTGATCATCCGCGCGGCCGCGACCGGCTCTTCCTCGTAGGCGACGGCGTCGGGCATCGGGCTGCTGCCGAGCAGCTCGTCGAGTTGCCGCTGGTCGGCGATCTGTTGACCAGACGCGCCGCTCGTGACCGGCGGCGGCGCCGGCGTCAAAGCGGAAAACGCGACCGCCGCCGGTGCCGGCGCCGAGCGCCTCACGAGCCGCAGGACCAGTACCGCGGCAATGATCGACCCCAGCAGCGCGGCGATGGTCAGCATCACCGCGTACCGCCGGCGCATCGCGTGATCTGCGCGCGGCGGCGTGTCGTATTCGATTACCGGGACCGGCGGCGCGAGCGGCGGCGAGGGCGGATCGGACGCCGGGATCGCGGGCGGCACTTCCCATGACGGTTGCGGCGCTGTCGGATCCATCTGGGCGCATCCCCTGTGATCAGCCGGTGGTCGTCGGCGTCGGCGGCGTGGTGGTGCTGTTATCGGCCCCGCCGGGGAACAGTCCCTCGACGTCGCCCGCACGGCTCCACTCGGCCGCGCCGCGCCGCTTGACGAGGTCCGCGGGCGCGAGTTGCCCCGCCGAAGCCAGGTCTTTCAACGACGAGAACCCGACCGGGCCCTTCTCCTGGTCGTCGTGGCGGTAGAACCATTGCGCGTCGCCCGGCACGGCGGACATCGTCGCGCCGCCGGCGGCGCGGGTCAACGGTCAAACGCCCCGCCAGGGAGCGCCCGCGCCCGCCCAAGGGCATTCATGCCAGGGAAGGTTCGGCGGCGCCCCGAGCGGGCCGACTGATCTCGCGGTAAAGCGTGTCGCGCTCCACAGGCGTGCGCCCCGCCTCGCGGATGAGCCGGCGGAGGTCGCCCTCGTGCAGTTCCTGGTGGGTCGTTCCCCCGCCGCCCTGCCGCTTGGTGATGTCGTACCAGACGACGGTGCCGTCGAGATCGTCGCACCCCCAGTTGAGCGAGACCTGTGAAAGCCCGATCCCCTGCATGATCCAGAACGCCTTGACGTGCGCGATGTTGTCCAGCATCAGGCGGGCGATGGCCAGCGTCTTGAGATCGGTCAGGCCGGTCGGACCCGGGAGGTTTCCGAGTTCGCTGTTCTCCGGGACGAAGCTGAGAGGGATGATGCAGTTGAAGCAGGCGGGAGCGACGGAGCGACGGAGCGGCGAAGCGACGGAGGGACGAGGCGCATGGCGCTGGCCTGCTACCTCCCTGCCTCGGGTGCCGTCAGTGCCGCTTTCTTCCCCCCCGTCGCTTCTTCGCTTCGTCGCTTCGTCGCTCTCCTCCTCCCCTTCGGCGCTCCGCATTGCCGCCACGCTTTCCCGCTGCAACTCCCTGAGCGCAACCAAATGGCCCACCCGCTCCTCCACGTTCTCCACGTGGCCGTAAAGCATCGTGGCGTTGGAGTAGATCCCCAGCGCGTGGGCGGTGCGGTGGACTTCGAACCAGCGGTCGGCGCGGACCTTGCCCTTGAACACCTCATCGTGCACGCGATCGTCGAAGATCTCCGCCCCGCCGCCGGGCAGCGAGCCAAGGCCCGCCTCCGCCAGCGCGACCAGGACGTCGCGGATCGACACCCGCGCGATGCGGCTGAAGTGGACAATCTCGATTGCCGTAAACGCCTTGACGTGCAGGCCGGGGCACTCGCGGCGGATGCCGCGGAGCATCTCGAGGTAATAGTCGAACTTCAGCCACGGGTGCAGCCCGCCGACGATGTGCACCTCCGTCGCGCCGGCGGCGGCGGCCTTGGCGGCGGTGGCGATCACCTGCTCGACCGGCATCTCGTACGCACCCTCTTCGCCGCGCTTGCGGTAGAAGGAGCAGAACTTGCAGCTCAGGGCGCAGACGTTGGTGTAGTTGATGTGGCGGTTGCGATTGTAAAACGTCTTGTCGCCGTGGAGCTTCTCGCGGACGAAGTTCGCCAGCCGCCCGATGCCGTGGAGGTCCCGGCTGCGGTAGAGCGTGATGCCGTCCGCGCGCGAGAGCGGCTCGCCCGCGAAGATCCTGTCACGGACCGGGAGCAGCAGCGGATCGGTCACGGGGAGGAGGTCGGGCATCGTTAGAGAAGTATAGGAAAAGCACGGGTAGCCGGGGGAACGCGTGCGCAAGTTTTGAAAGGCGAGCAGCGGGCGGCGAGTCCGACCCCGCCCGCGACTTCGCTGCCGGTCGTTACAGTTCCCCACCCCTCCTCGGGCCGCGCGCGGGCGGCGCATCGTCGTCGTCTCGCGACCCGCGCTTCTGGTGGCGAACGCGCACCAGGTGGAGCCCGTCGATGGCGAGGTACTCCGTGCCTCCGTCGGGGTCGAAGTGAATGCGGCCGGCGGGGATTCCGTGGAAGCCAGGGGCGTGAAAGTCGTCGATAATAACGTGCGCCTTCGCCGCGCCGATCGCCTTGTAGGCCACGTGCTTCGAGTCGTCGCTGAACGTGGGACCCGTGCCGATGCCGGGGAACGTCGGACCGGCCGCACCGTCGATCACGGCGTGCCACTCTTCACCGCTGCGGGCGACGTACGCAAGGCGGGCGGAGTCGGGGCTGAAGACGACGCTTCCGTCGCCGATGCCGTCGAACCACGCGTCGACCGCGCCGTCGATCGCGACGCCCCACTGCTTGCCCTTGCGCGCGATGCACGCGACGCGCTTGGAGTCGGGGCTGAAGCGCGTGGAGAAGGTGGCGATGCCATCGAACCGCGCCAGCTCGCGCCCATCCACCATGAACAGCCGTTGCCGCTCATGGCTCGCGGCGTAGGCGACGCGGCGGCCGTCGGGACTGAAGCGGAGCGAACCCTCCGTCAGTGAGTCGAACGCCGGGTGCTCGGCCCCGTCGATCACTGCCATCCACTTGCCGTCGCGCTCGGCTGCGAAGGCGGTGCGGAGCGAGTCGCGGCTGAAGCGCATCATCTCGCTGCCCAGGCCGTCGTACGGCCCGCTCGACCGGCCGTCGAGGCGCATCCACCACTGATCGCCGGTGCGCGTCCCGTACGCCATGCGCTTGCCGCTTGGGCTGAAGAACGCGCCGGAGAGGTCGACGCCCTCGTGCCCCGGCTCCGGCTGGCCGTCGATGACCGCGCACCAGCTGCCCTTGTCCCTTGCCGCGTCGGCGGTGCGGGACGAGTCCGGGCTGAAGAGCATCGACTGCAACCCGACCTGCTCGTGCCGACCGATCTCCCTGCCGTCGATAACCGCTATCCACGCGTTGCCGCGCCGCGCGAAGTAGCCGATTCGTCGCGAGTCGGGGCTGAAGACGACGCGCGTGTTGAGGCCGATCTCGTTGTACGCCTCGCCCGGCTTCCCGTCGATCCACGCGCGCTGTTGGTCCCCCTCTTGCGTGAGGTAGGCGATCCGCTGCCCATCCCGACTGAACGAGAGGCTGTCGGTGAGGATGTCGTCGTGCGGCTGGCCCGGCTGGCCGTCAACCACGACGGTCCACTTGTCGCCGGCGGCGGTGACATATGCGGTGTGCCGCTCGTCGGACGAGTCGATCTGCGAGTCCCGCCGCGGGTGCAGCAGGCCGAGGACGTCGCGCTGCGTCGTCCACGTGTCGCCGCCCGCGGGCGCGGCCAACCCCGCCGCCGGCATTGCTGCCGCCGCCATCAGCCAAAACGCGAAGAGCACCCGCCAGGTGCTTGCCGCGCGCGCCCGCTCTTGAGCTTTGCAAGAGTTGCACCCGCTGGCGTCCGCTCGTTCAATCATTAAACTGTCCCCCGCGCGTTGGGCGCGCGATTGCTCGACGCGACAGTAGGTATCACCGATGGCCAACCTGAATTACGTCGTCCCGCCCGAGGTCCACAATACACTGGTCGCACGGGCGTTTGCCAAGCGCGGTTACGACGCCGCCGAATCCGATGCCGCCGCCCGCTTCTGCGAGATGGCCGCCCGCCACGGCATCAAGACGCACAACGCGCTCAAGGCGCTGCACCTCGACGAGCACTTCGGCTCCAAGGCCGGCGGCTGCGCGCCGCGGGCCACCATCGAGAAGCTGCCCTCAAAGTACAAGGCGGTCCAGCGCTGGAACGCCAACAAGAAGCTCGGGCAGGCCACCGCGTTTGACGCGATGGAGACCTGCATGAAGCTCGCCGACGAGTTCGGCGTCGGCGTCGTCGCGGTGGACAACGCGTTCCACTACCTCTGGGGCGGCGGCTACGTCATCGACGCGGCGCAGAAGGGGTACATCGCCTACACCTGCTGCACCGCCGCCCTGGCGGAGGTCGTGCCGTTCGGCGGAAAGTTTCCAACGCTCGGCACCAACCCTCACTCGTGGGCCTTCCCCACCACCGACGCCGTCGGCTTCCCCGTCTGCGTCGACTGGGCCACCAGCACCGTCGCCATGGGACGCGTGCAGCAGTTCGTCCGCGAAGGCAAGCCGCTTCCGCCCGGCAGCGGCGTGGACAAGGACGGCAACGAGACCACCGACGCCACCAAGGTCAGCGCCCTGCTGCCGTTCGGCGGGCACAAGGGGTACGGCCTGTCGCTGATCGACGAGTTGTACGCCGCGTACATCGGCGGATCCCTGCCGACGATCCGCAATCGCTGGGACCAGGTGAACGGTCGGCCTGGCGAAAAGGGGACCTGCGCGTTCTTCTTCCAGTGCATCCGCGCCGACGCGATTCAGGCTGACGACTTCGCGGCCGGTCGGTCGCAGGCGCAGAACGTAAAGACGGTCCTCGACGACGTCCGCGGGCACGGCAACGAAAAGGTCCTGCTCCCCGGCGAACCCGAGGCCCGCGCGGCGCAACAGAGCGCGAAGTTCGGCGGCTTGCTCTTCACCCCGGCGGAGATCGACGCCTTCGCGGAAGTTGCCCGCGAGGCGGACGTTGCCTTTGATAAGTCGACCTTCAAGCAGGTTGAGCTCTGATTGCATCCGTGCCGCGGGCCCTGCGCCCGTGCAGCGCATCTCGCGGAGCGACCCGCCGGGCCGCTTCGATGGAACTACCCGGACGAGACGCCCCTATCACTGAAGAGGAACCATGTACAAGCCACTGGACATCTCGGGCAAGGTCGCCCTCGTCACCGGCGGGACCAGCGGCATCGGCCGGGCGATCGCCCTCGGATTCGCGCAGGCGGGGGCGAAGGTGGTCGCGGGTTCCACCAATCCGGAAAAGGTTTCCGCGATCGCGAAAGAGCTTGGCGCCGGTCATCACGCGGTGCAGATCGACGTGTCGAACGAGGCGTCGGTCCGCGCGGCCGTCGATGACGCGAAGCAGAAGTTCGGGCGGCTCGACGTCGTCATCAACGCCGCCGGCGTCATCGCGCGCAAGCCTTCGCTGGAAGTGACGACCGAGGAGTTCGAGCGCATCGTGCGCGTGAACCTTACCGGCAGTTTCCTCGTCTGCCGCGAGGCCGCCCGCGTGATGAAGGACCAGCCGCCGCAGGGCAGCAAGGGCGAGCGCGGGAACATCGTGCTCATCGCGTCGCTCAACAGCTACATCAGCCTGAGCGAGGTGCTGGCGTACGCCTGCTCGAAGAGCGGCGTGCTCGGGCTGGTTCGCGGACTGGCAAACGAGTGGGGCGCGATCGGCATCCGCGTGAACGCGATCGCGCCCGGCGTCTTCCCCACGGACCTGAACCGCCCGCTGATCGAGGGGACCACCCGTGGCGCGAGCCTCAAGGCCCACACCACCGTCGGCCGCTTCGGCGACGCCGACGAGCTCGTCGGCGCCGCCGTTTACCTCGCCTCCCCCGCCGCCAGCTACACCACCGGCGAAACCATCATCGTCGACGGCGGCTTCCTTGCCAAAGGCGTGTGACCCGCGGCTGCGACAGCATCGATACCTCGCCGGAACTCTGTGCGGGTTGCAGAAAGGGGTAGCTCGACGGTCAGGCCGGCCGTGGGAGCGAGGGTGGCGGTGATAATCGTGTCTTACGAGGCGCCAGCTTCACCGCTCCCCAGCGAAGTACACCCTATACAGAACCGAAAGCCTCCGCCGGCTACCCGTGTTCCGCGTACCGCGTCCCGGCCGGTCCGGCCCCGCTCGCCGAATTACCTGCGTCCGCCGTCGCGCTCACGACGATTTCGAGCAGCGCGCCCGCGGACCTGCCCGCAAACAAATGGGCGAACCACGCCTTCGGTA
>DASQDR010000092.1:0-13801 GCA_035634055.1 Tepidisphaeraceae bacterium
GCGCAGCGGGTACGGCCGGGCGCGGCGCGGCGGGCGGCACCTGGGCCGCGACCTCGCTCGGCGCGGTCACGGACGGCAGCACGGCGGCAGCGAGGGTGAACAGCGACCAGCGAAGCGCGGCAGCACGGCTGCGAATCATCAGGGGTATCTCCGAGCGCCAGCCTTGGGACGCCGTGCGGCGCGGCGGCGGTCGCGCGAACCGCACTCGACCGCCCCGGCGGCGCGCACCCCGCTTCCGCTGTCCGGGCGCGTCGGGCGAGCACCGAAAACCGCGGCGGACAAACCGCCGTCCGGTACGCCCGGCGGGAGCGCGGAAAACTAGCACGGCCCCCCAGTAGTGTCAACAAATCGCAGTGCTTACGACGATTGCGAAACGTCCGGGAAAACGGTGCTTGCGCGAGCGTGGAGAGCGGTGCGCGGAAGCCAGCGCCGGAGCGACGAAGCGACGACGGGAAGTTCAGGGCGCGCACCCCGCCGCGCACCCGCGCCTCCGTCACAGGTTCGCGTTGAACTCCGGGAGGTAGATGAAGTACTTCAGGTTGAACACCCAGCGCAGCACCATCTTGATCGGCATCAGCGCCATCAGCAGCAGCAGGAAGACCATGATCACGTAGCGGATGGCACCCATGTTCTCGTACATCCGCCGGAAGACGGTGAAGCGGAGCACGACAGGCAGCAGCACCAGGTAGCCGCCGGTGATCAGGAAGCCGAGCCACTCGCGCACCAGCCAGTGCGGCAGGAACGGGACGGGGTTGTTCGCCTGCGTCGGCCGGGCGCCGCCCCAGGCGAGGTTGCTGATGTCGATGTTGTTCAGCGCCTCGGACTTGTGCGCGTCCCAGAATTCGTAGGGGCCAAAGAACGACCAGTTGGGCCCGCGCAGGAACGTGCCGAAGAAGATCAGCACCACCCACAGGATCAGGAACCCGAACAGCCAGGTGACGATGGCGAACGGGCGTTCCTTCAGCGTGTAGTAGCCGTTGCCCTTGGGGTTGACGTCGATGAACGGCATGGCCATCAGCCCCAGGATGATCAGCCCGGGGTAGACCACGCCCGCCATCCACGGGTCGAAGTAGACCAGCATCTCCTGCAACCCGAGGAAGTACCACGGCGCCTTCGCCGGGTTGGGGGCGTAGCCCGGGTTGGCCGGCTGCTCGAGCGGCGCCTTGGAGACGATCGCCCAGACCATCAGCGCGGCCGTCGCCAGCACCAGGCAGATCAGCTCCGTGTAGACGAGGTCCGGCCAGACCAGGACCTTGTCGTCGCGGTCCTCCTCCAGCAGCGGCAGCCCGGCGGCGACGCGCGAGTCGTTGATCGCCGCCCGGCGAAACGCGATCCAGATGCAGACCAACACGCTCACGACCATGATCGTGATCGGCACGTTGTCCGGCTTGGCCACGATGGAGCGGAAGTTGGGGTCGGCGATCGAGCCGAAGTAGAAGACGCAGAACAGGATGAACAACCCCAGCGCGATCGGCGGCTTGGTCCAGAGCTTGTAGAGCACGAACATCAGCACGAACACGACCGTGCAGAGCGTGAGGAAGATCGACGGCGCGGTCAGCGCGTTGATCAGGTGCTTCACGCCGGTCGGCGGGAAGGTGAAGCCGTCAGACCCGGCGGCGAGTAAGTGAGTCATGCCGATCCTCAACCGACGCGTTTCCTCGAAGCTGGTCGCAAGGGCTGCAGAAGGCGCATCGCTTCCATGTAGCCCTCCATCTTCCCGTCGAGGCGAATCAGCTTGTTGTTGATCTCATTGATCACGGCGAGGTGCCGCTCGAACCCGTCCCGCACCCTCTCGTCCAGCGCCTCGATCCTCGCATCCATTCGCCGGATCTCGTCGGCCAAGGCATCGAACGGCTTCTGAATGTCGGGCATCAACTCGCGCAACACGCTCTGCGTCGCGGCCGCCCCCGCCTTTTTCAAGATCACCTTTGCCATCGATTCTCCTTGACCCTACAGCGGCCCGCTGATCCCGCCGTCCTTGCGGATGCGCCAGAAGTGGATGGCGATCAGCACCGTCACGATCAGCGGGATGAACACGCAGTGCAGCACGTAGAACCGCAGCAGCGCGTTCTCCCCCACGAACGTCCCGGCCAGCAGGAAGAAGCGCGCGTCGGAGCCGGCGTGGATCATCGGCACGTCGGTGCCGGGGAACATCATGACCTTGGCGAACGGCCCGCCGGCGCCCACCAGCGGGGTCGCCTTGGCCATGTTGCTGCCGACGGTGATCGCCCAGATCGCCAACTGGTCCCACGGCAGCAGGTAGCCGGTGAAGCTCAGCAGCATCGTCAGCACCAGCAGGATGACGCCCACGCCCCAGTTGAACTCGCGCGGCGGCTTGTACGAGCCGGTGAGGAACACCCGCATCATGTGCAGCCAGATGGCGATGATCATCGCGTGCGCGCCCCAGCGGTGGATCTCGCGCAAAATGCCCAGCGTCACGTGCGCCCGCAGGTCCTGGATGTCCTGGTAGGCGTACTCGATCGTCGGGCGGTAGTAGAACATCAGCAGCACGCCGGTGACCGTCTCGGCCAGGAACAGGAAGAACGTCAGCCCGCCCATGCACCACGTGAACGAGAGCCGGATGCCGCTCTTGCGCACGGCCACCGGGTGAAGGTGGAGGAAGACGTTGCTCATCACCGCCATCACCCGCGTGCGCCGGTCGCGCGGCACGCCGTGGCGGAAGATCGAGTTCCAGACTTGCGAGTTGCGGATGTAGTCCAGCGGGGCATCAAGAAGTGACATTGCCGCGATTCCCGTCCCGTGGTTGGCGGACCCCTGCGCGTCCGCGCGTCGTTTCTCGTCAGACGAAGGCGCGGCGCGCCGGCGGGCCGGGCCGCTTCAGCTCAGCGCCACGAAGCTCTCCGGGTCGTCCCACTGCCCCAGTTCCTGCCGGTAGACCTTGGTCTGGTCGACCCAGACGTACCCGTCGGCGTCCTTGGTGATGGCGAAGCGCTCCAGCGGGCGCGGGGTCGGGCCCTCGAAGTTCACGCCGGTGATGTAGTACCCCGAGCCGTGGCACGGGCACTTGAACTTCTGGTCGCCGGTCAGCCAGTTGGGGATGCACCCCAGGTGCGTGCAGATGGTGTTGAGCGCCACCAGCCGCTCCTCGCTTGGCTGGAGGTTGACGATCCAGAACCCCTCGCTGCCGGCGGGCGTGCGCTTGAAGGTCTCGTCGACGCTGCCCGGGATGCTGTACTGCTCCAGCCGCCCGACGCGCCACATCTTCTTCGGCTCCTTCAGCACCTTCGGGCCGAAGAAGTCCTGGAACATCGCCGCGAAGGTCGCCCCCACCGCCGCCATGGTGAACCACGCCACCGCCAGCGCAATGTTGAAGCTCCGCCGGGTGCTCTTGCCCGCGCCGGCAGCGGCGCTGCGGATGCGGTCGGCCAATGACGGCTGCGGCGCGTACGCCCCGCCGACCGAGAGCATCGCCATCTTCTGGTCCGGCGGCGCGTCCTTCGGGAGGTTGACCGCGTGGATCATCTCCTCGGCCTGCACCACCTCGGCGCTCTTGCGCACGGTGGTCGCCAGCCCGGCGGACTTCGACGGCGATACCTTGCTGGTGGAGATCAGCGCCTGCCACTTCGGGTCCGGCGGCGCGGGCGGCGCGGCCACCTTGGCCGCGGGGGCGCGCGCGCTCACTTCCCCACCCGCGGCGGCGGGCGAAGCGGCGGCGGCGCCGACGCCCTCGGCCGGCTGACCCACCCACGGCGCGGCGCCCTCCACTTCCTTCACCTCAAACTTGATCACCTCGACCGGGCACCCCTCGGCCGCCACGATGATCGACGGCGTCAGCGGGCGCAGGAAATCCACCCCCTGCGCGGGCGGACGGATCACGCAGGTGTCCTCCAGCACCTCGAACACCTCGGGGCAATCGTTCTCGCACGAATCGCAGACGATGCACCCGGGCGCGATCCAGACCTTGGTCACGATCTGATGTGTTTCGGCCATAAACCTCGCGGGCAAAGACCGATGCGAAGCGCCCGAAATGTTAAACGGCGACGGGGAAGGGTGCAAGAAATGAGGAGGGCGAAATCCGAATGACGAAATCAGAATGACGAATCAAGTCCGAATGACGAATGACCGGCCGCACCGCTTGTTCGGTGATCGCCATTCTAATCCCGTCATCGCTTCAGTTTGCGGTTTCGTCATTCGGATTTCCCCGGTCGTTGCTTCGGGTTTCTGGTTTGTTCATTCGGATTTTGCTCCCGCAGCACTTCCTCCGCCGCGGCCCGGACCCTCGGGCTCGGGTCGTTGGCCTTGAGCCAGCGGAGCTTTTCCTGGACGCCCGGGACGCCTAGTTTTGCCGCGCCGAGCATCGTGTTGATCAGGATGCGTTGTTGCTCCTGGTCGCTGAGCGGGTGATAGGTCGGGTTCTTCGGGTCCGTCTCGCGGTCCAGCACCTTCACCTTCGACAGCTCCGCGCGGTCCAGCAACAGCAGGATGGTGTCGGCCACGTCCTTCTGGTTGAGCTGCGCCAGCGACAGGGCCGCTCCCCAGACCAGCTCGAGGTTGGCGGGATTGGTGTCGCGCGTGGCGGCATTGAGGGCTTCGATTACCTCGGCGTCGTCCGGCCGGGCGAGCGGGCCGAGCACCGTGGCGGCGGCGAGGCGCACGTCGATGTCCTGCTGCGCGTCCCGCACCTTATTGATCAGCGCCGGCAGCGCCTGGCGGACCTCCGGCCGATCGTGCAGGTACGCCAGCGCCAGGATCGCCGCCTTCTGGTTCGAAACCTGCCCCGCGCCGGCGTACTTCAGCAGCGTCGCCAGCGCGCGCTGCCGGGCGTCGGCGGCGGCGGGCGCGTCCTGCGCGCCCTGCGGCTGCTTCAGGTCCCACACGCGACCCAGCGCCAGCAGCAGGAAGTGGCGGACCTCCCCTTCGCCGTCGTTGGTCCGGTGATCTAGCACGTCGATCAACTGATCGCTGATCGTCACCCGCTCGGCCGGCGCGGCGCCCGTGCGCATGATCTTGTCGGCGACCGTCTTGGCATCCATGTAGCGCTGCTTGGAGCCCGGCCCGATCAGCACGTCGGCCGTGCGCTGCCCGCCGGGATTCTGGAGCCGCTGGAGCGCCTGCTCGAACGAGGGCGTGCCGCCGGCGAGCCGCCCGATCAGGAACATGATCCCCACCGCCGCCGCCACGATGACCAGCGGGATGAGGAACAGCCGCACGACGAGCTTGACCGACGGCGCCTCGCCAACCGCCGCGCCCGCGCCCGCCGCCCCGGCCGTACCCGAGTCAGCACCGGCGTCCGAAGGCGCGGCGCCGCCCGCGACCGCGGTCGCCCGTTTCACGTCCGAAGGCATCGGCAGATCGTTCATGCGCGCCGGCCACAGATACCCGATCCGCGCCGGCGAGTGTAGTGGCCGGGCCACCGCGGCGGCGGCGCCGCGTTGCGCCGCGCGGGCGCGGTCGGTCAGAACTTCACCCGAGCCGGGACCGCCAGCGCCACCTTCATCTCCACGAGCTGGTACAGCGTCTGGCTGAACAGCTCGAACAGCCGCTTCAGCCGGTCCACGTCCTTGATCACCCCCAGCGCCAGGAAGTGCAGCTCGTCCACGCCGGGCGGGAAGTCCGGGCCGAACCAACCCTCGTCGTCCTTCACCTGGAACATCACCCGCGGCTGGGCGGTCAGCAGCCGGCGGATCTCGGGACTGGCGAGCATCGCCCGCACGGTCGCCTCGTCGTTGGAGCGCACGACGAAGTCCTCGTCGAAGCCCGCCTCCCCGATCTCGACGTCCTGCATCCCCAGCAGCTTCCCCAGCCCGGTGAAGATCGACGCGCGATAGACGTGGAAGCGGAAGCCGGACGGGTTGTGGAACGGCGCCCGCAGCCGGGTGTACGTCGAGCTGTTCTCGCCGCCGGTGTGGTAGACGTCGAGCGTCAACTGCCAGTGCCCGACGTCGGCCACCACGCGCGGGCGCTTCCACCAGCCGCCCTCTTCAAACCGCGCATCGATCTCCCGCGCCAACGCCGACCAGGCGTCGGCCCGGCTGACCCCGAAGATCTTCTGCCGCCAGCCGGCGACCGCTTCGCGCCGGGCCTCGTCGGGGTTCTGGTAGTTGAGGTTCGCCATGGCTGCCGGACACGATAACCGAGGCGATGGCCGGGTCACGATTCTGATCGCCGCGCGATCTTCGCCTCCCCTCTCCCTCCCCCGTAGCCCGGGGGGCGGGACGTGTCGCTCCTCACATGATGTACTCGGTGCCCCGCCGGCGGACGCCCCCTCCCTGTTCAAAGCTCTGCCCGCGTGCGGGTAGAAAATTCCCTCCACTAAACCTCCCGCTCGCTTGCCGCACAGACGGCGGAATCGTGCGACGCGAACGCAAACTTTTCCGGGAGGATCAAGCCATGATCGAGCCGCTCGAACGCCGACAACTGTTGTCCTTCTCCGTCTCCGGCGGGGTGCTCACCGTCACCGGGACGGCCAACCCGGACCGCATCAACGTGGCCCGCGAGGGGACCAACCTGGTGATCCTCCAGAACGGCGCCCGGGCGACCACGCCGGCGTCGGCGGTGACCAAGATCGTCATGAACGGGCTGGCCGGGCACGACGAGCTGTCGCTGGCGGTCGGGGCGGAGCGCGGCATCTCGCTCCCCTCCACCCTCAACGGCGGCGACGGCGACGACCGGCTGCTCGGCGGCGACGGCAACGACGTCCTCAACGGCGGCAACCACAACGACCTGCTCAACGGCGGGCCGAAGGGCAAGGACGTCTTCAACGGCGGCGCCGGCCGAGACCGCGCCACCTACGAGCGCCGCACGCAGGCGCTGAACCTCTCGATCGACGGCGTCGCCAACGACGGCGCGGCCGGCGAGGGGGACAACATCGCTGCCGACATCGAGGACGTCACCGGCGGCAACGCCAACGACGTCATCACCGGCAACGCCGCCAACAACGCCCTGGCGGGCGGCGGCGGGAACGACTCGATCACCGGCAACGGCGGCAACGACGAGCTCCGCGGCGACGCCGGCAACGACACCCTCAACGGCAACGAGGGCAACGACGTCTTCCTCGGCGGCCCCGGCGCCGACGTCTTCAACGGCGGCGGCGGCATCGACACCGCCGACTACCACGAGGCGCGCTCCCACCTCGTCATCACGCTGGACAACGTCGCGAACGACGGCGCCCCCGCCGCCCCCGCCACCGCGACCCAACCCGCCCGACCGGCCGAGAACGACAACGTCAAGGGCGACGTGGAGAACGTCGTCGGCGGCCTCGGGAACGACAAGATCACCGGCAACGACGCCGCCAACCGCTTCATCGGCGGCCCGGGCAACGACACGCTGACCGGCAACGCCGGCAACGACACCCTCGACGGCGGCCCGGGGCTGGACTTGCTCGTCGGCAACGCCGGCAACGACTTCCTCATCTCCAAGGACAACGCGAAGGACACGCTCAACGGCGGCGACGGCGAGGACCGCGCCGCCAACGATGCGTCGCTGGACCTGCTGACGAGCATCGAGCAGCCGAACCAGGCGCCCCCGCCGCCCCCGCCCCAGCCGCCCCAGCCGCCCCAGCCGCCGCAGCAGCAACCGGGGCAGCAGCAACCCCCGCCGCCGCCGCCGCCGCAGAACTGATCGTTCATCTCGCTTCCCCCCTGAACCGGGTGGGATGATCGGCACCCGCGCCCCTTCCCCGGGCGCGGGTGTCTTTGTTTTTGCGGGTGAAGGGGAACGTCCGCGCGGGGTGGATTTCCGCCGCGATCTGCGAATGGGGTTGCTATGTTGCGGGGCGCGGGTGCGAGGGAGCGGGACGGAGAGGTGGGATTGCGGAGTGCCGGTGAAGTAGAGACATCCGGCTCTTCGCTTCGCTCAGAAACCGGCGTTTTTCGGAGCGGGCGCTGCGGCGCGCTTTATTGGGGCGCGATGTGGGTGAGGGTGAAGGAGGTGGGCGCACGTGAGCGGATCGCGGTGTTTCTCGCGCCCCCGGGGAATGCGGAACGGTGCGGACACGGGTGCGCTTCATCCACCGGCTTCGCGGATGAGGACTTGGAGGCGCACATCAAATGCGCAAAACGAACCCAATTTTGCTCAGACGCCGGTCTCTGAGCGGAGCGAAGAGCCGGATGTGTTGTTCGTCACGGTGCCCGGTCCTCATCGTCCCGCGCCTGCCGCGGCGCGCGCCGCGCGTCACAAAGCGCAAAACGAACCCAATCCCCGAGGCTTCTCGAACATCTCCGCACGCTGCGGGCACGTCCCCGCACATCCCCGGACATGCCCGCACATTGCCGAACAATCGCGAACGTTGCCGAAGGTTCTCGCACCGCGCGGAACATTCCCGCTCATCGCGCCGCGTCACCTCACGTATGATCCC
The DNA here is from genome assembly GCA_035634055.1 of Tepidisphaeraceae bacterium. Classification (GTDB taxonomy): domain Bacteria; phylum Planctomycetota; class Phycisphaerae; order Tepidisphaerales; family Tepidisphaeraceae; genus JAICTV01. Next base: position 8,318 of record DASQDR010000092.1, read on the forward strand.
GGCGCCATGCCCAAAGGTCCCCGAGACGCTTCGCGACGTTACCACGACCGGGTTGCCCGCCAGTACGACGCGATCTACGACGACCCGTACTGGCACTTCCACGACGAGCTGACCTGGCGCGCGGTCAAGCCGCACCTGCCGCGCGACCTGGCGGTCCCCTGCTGCGACCTCGGTTGCGGCACCGGCAAGTGGGGGCTGAAGCTGCTCAAGAGCGGCTTCGCGACCACCTTCGTCGACCACGCGGCCGCCATGGTCGAGCAGGTCCGCGAGAAGCTCCCCGACCTGGGCGAGGCGCGCGCGAAGAAGGCGACCCTGGTGGTGGCCGACATCGTCGACATGCCGCAGCTCGCGCCCGGGCAGTTCGGGCTGGTGCTGGCGATGGGCGACCCGCTGTCGATCTGCTCCGACCCGACGCGCGCCGCCCGCGAGATGCACCGCGTCACCCGCCCGGGCGGCGTGGTCATCGCCACCGCCGACAGCAAGCTTGCCGCCCTCGACCACTTCGTCGAGCGCGGCAACATTGATGCTTTGGAGGAGTTCGTGCGCACCGGGCGGACCCAATGGCTGACCAGCGACGAGCGCGAGCGCTTCGAGCTGACGACCTTCACCCCCGCGTCGCTGCGCAAGCTGTTCGAGAAGAGCGGGTTCGAGGTGCTGGCGGTGGACGGCAAGCCGATCATCCCGGTGCGCGACAACAAGCACCTGCTGACGCACGACCGCGCCGTGGAGCGGCTGCTGAAGCTGGAACAAGAGCTGGCCAGGGACCCCGCCGCCGCCGGCCGCGCGGGGCACTTGCAGGTGACCGCCAGGCGGAGCGGCTAATCGAGGAAGAATTCGCGGACGGGAATCGCTATCGGGAGAAGGTCGGGGACCTCGAGCGTCAACGTCGCGCCGAGCGCGTACGGGCGGATGTCCCCGTACGCCGCCGCGGCCGTGGGGGCGCCGGTGGGAAGGAGGTGCACTTCGACGACCTGATCGACGACGTTGACGATCCAGTACTGCCGGATGCCCGCGCGGGCGTACAGCCGTGCCTTGATGCCGCGATCGCTGGGCAGCGATGACTCGGCGACCTCGACCAGCAGTGCGATCTCACCAGGCTCGGGATGTCGCGCCTCGTAGCGCGATGCGGGACCAATGGCGACCGCAATGTCTGGCTCCGGTTCACTCTCAGGAGTGGTGATGGCGGACCGCACCCGAACGCGCCACGCGCTCGAGAGGCGGCGACGCAGGGCGTCCTGGGTGCGGTCTACGGTGGCGTCATGGCGTGGGTTATGAACCATCTTGGCGACGATCCATCCTTCCAGCAGCTCGACCCGGTCCGCCTCGGTCAGGATGCCGGCCTCGATCATGCGGTGGTACTCGTCCACGCTGAAGCGGCGCATCGGCTGCTGGGGCGGCGGGGACAGTTGGGCGGGCGCGGGCGATGGGGCGACGGACATGGCACCCTCATCGTGTCACAGCCGCGCGTCCGCGTCCCCTCGTCCCGGTTGCGCGGGCGGGCGCGGCTTGCGGCCGGTCTGGGTGCTGAAGCTCTGGAGGTACGCGATCCACATCATCGACAGCCCGTACGTGAACGCGCCCTGGATGACCGAATCCATGTAGTGGCGGGTCGGGGGGATGTGGTACTTCTCCACGTTGACGCCGGTATAGGTGATCGCCTTCACCGGCTCGCCCTTGCCCAGCGGCGCGACCTTGACCTCGATCTGCCTGTAGATGCCGATCTCCTTGGCCGCGCCGTCGAGCTTGCGCCCGACTTTCTCGTCGAACACCGCCAGCTCGGCCGGGGTGACTTCAAAGAGCGCGCCGGCGACGTATTTGCCGGGGTCATAAGCGATGTCGCCCACCCCGCCGCCCCAGTACTCGCTGTAGAGCGGGAAGCAGAGGCGGTAGTTGTCCAGGACGGCGGCGCGGCCGTTCTTCATGCCCGGCGGCTTGTGGCCGTAGTGGCGCGCCCACTCGGTGACAGAAGCGGCGTTGAGGTTGGAGCCGTAAGCGAAATACCACACCGTCGGGGTCACTCCGGGCGCATTCTGCGGGAAACTTCCGGCGAACGCAAAAGACGCGCCGCCGCCGCCAGCGCCGCCACCGACCATTTTACGAATTCAGTTCAAGTTCGGGTCGAACGGCGGCGGGGAGGACGCGTCGGCGGGCCCCTGCTTTGCCCCGGCGTCCTTCGCGCCCCCGTGCGGCGCGGCATCCGCCGGGGACGCGGGCGGCGCGGACGGTCGCATCGAGCGGCTGAGCTTCGCCAGCGCGTCCACCGTCCGCGCCACGCGCGCCCGCACATCGGCGTCGGCCAGCAGCGACTGCTTCAGTCCCACGTCGTCGAGGAACGTAAAGGCGGACAGATCCGCCACGTCACACGTCGGCAGGTGGCTCTTCACGATCTGGCGGAACTGCCGCCCGGTGCCGCTGGCGCCAAGGGGCCCGGCGTGGAACAGCTCGACCAGCCGGCGCCGCTCCGCCTCCAGATCGATCTCCAGCGCGGGCGCCTCCTCCAGCGGCTTGAGTTCCGCCCGACGGTACGGCGTCGCCGCGCCCGGCAGCTCGCGCGACACCGTCGCGCGCAGCAGCCCCTGGAGGAGAAAGTTGTACTTCCCGTCCGGCAGCTTCTCGTGCGTGAGGATCTGCCCGACGCACACGACCGGCTCGATCGCCGGCCGGCCGTAGTAGCTCTTCTCCCACCCGGGGCGCAGCAGCGCCATGGCGACGAGGCGGTCGCCGGCGAGGACGTCGGCGGTCATCGCCCGGTAGCGATCCTCGAAGATGTGCAGCGGGAGCACCGCGCGGGGGAACAACACCACGCTCGGGAGCGGGAACAGCGCAACGGCCGAGAGGTCGACGTCGTCGAACGCGCCGGGCATACGGCGATCTTAGCCCCCGTGCCCGTGCGGCACCGCGAACCAAGTGGATTTTGCGACGGTTCCCCCGCCGCCCCGCTCGCGTGCCATTCACCTGCACGGACGCGGGGTTGCGGCAGCGCACGCCCGGCGCGCCGCGCTGCACCCGCGCGCTGCCGGCCCCAGCGCCCTCCCGGCGCCGTGGCTGGCAAACCGCGCGCGGTGCTGCGTGCCGGCGGTCAGACGCTCCCGCGCAGCTCGCGCTCGGCGCGCAGCCAGTTCTCGACCTGCGACCCGCCGGTGCCCGAGACCGAGATCTCGTACGCCCGCAGCGCGATCGCTTCGTGCGTGACGGTCGCGCCCACGATCGCCCTTGCGGCGGCGGGCTTGGCGGCGGCGATCTTCGGGATCGGCGAGTTGCGGACCTCGGTCTTCACCGGCGCCTTGCTCGCGACCTTCTTAGCGGCGGAGGCGGCGGCGGGAGCGGGGGTGGACTTCAAGTTCGACTTCGCGGACTTAGCCATATCGGCAGACTCCTTCGTGGTGCGGATAACGTGCCGCGGCGCGCGTCCATGCCCGAAACAGATTGGCTTCGGCGCCGCGGAAGCCTGCCGTTTATCAAAACCTCTTCGCGCCTGCAAGGAGCCGACAACCGCGCGAGCGAAGTCATCGCTCGCGCGACCCGCGTCATCCGGCCGCGCCCATGACAGCGTTAGAAGGTCCGGCGCGAGCGTCCTCAGCGGCAACCGCGCCGGCCGCGCAAGCGGCGAGGGTGAAAAGTTCAACGACTGAATTCGGCGCGGCACTCGCGCGCGTCGCGTCGCGTCGCGTCGCGGGCGTCACGTCGCGGGCGTCGCGTCGCGGGCGTCGCGTCATCGGCGCTGCGCCAGCGGCGGCTCGGGATGCACCCACGTGCCGGACCCGTCGGACCACACCTCGCGCTTCCACACCGCCACCTCCTGCTTCAGGGTGTCGATGAGGAAGCGGCACGCCTCGAACGATTCGCCGCGGTGCGGGGTGGAGACGGCGATGACGACCGAAGGCTCGGCCAAGCCGACGCGGCCGGTGCGGTGGAGCAGCGCCAGCTTTAGGATCGGCCAGCGCTGCCGCGCGCGGGCGGCGAGGTCGCGCATCTGCCCGGCCGCCATCTCGCGGTACGCCTCGTAATCCAACGCGAGCAACTCGCGGCCGTCCGCGTGCCGCTCGGCGCGGGTGGTGCCGGCGAAGACGGCGATCCCGCCGCCGCGCGGGTCGGCGACGAACGCGCTCGCCGCCGCCGCGTCCAGCGCGTCCGCCCGCAGCTCGACCCAATCCTCGCCTGCCTGCTCTGCCACGCGCGTCACCCTCCGCTCACGGGCGGGATGACCGCCAGCTCGTCGCCATCGTTGAGGATCGTGTCGCCCGCGGCGTAGGACCGATTGACGGCGAAGGCGGCGCGCGGCAGCAGGTCGCGCACCGTGGGAATCGCCTGGGCGATGGCCTCGGCGGCGGCGGTGACCGTCGCGCCGGGCTCGAGTCGGAGCGACAGCTCGGCGGCGCCGGCGCGCTCGCGCACGAGGGCGAAGAAGCGGACGGTGACGGTCATCTCCCGCGCCCCCGGCCGCGCGGCGGTCTAACCGGAAACCCGCCCGCCGCCGTCGCGCGGTCCGGCAGCGCCATCACGACGATGCAGCCCGCGACGCCGATCAGCGCGAAGAGCGCCCACGCCGGCGGGTACCCCTTGCGCGACACCAGTTGCCTCAGCGCGAGCCAGACGACGACGCCGAGCAACGCGCAGGTGACGACGAGGAACGTCGTGGGCGGCTGCTTGAGCAGCATCGGGATCAGCAGTTGCCCCGCAGCCGCCACCACCATCGCGGTGCGGCCGAAGGAGAAGAAATCGGGTTCGCCTGCCATGCGCGCGCGCCCCTCACCGCAGCTTGATCGTCCACTCGATCCCGTTGCCGACGGCCACCTCAGTGCTCCGCGCGTCCGGGCGCGAGCGAATCGACTGCACGTAAGAGGCCAACTGTTCCTTGTGCGTGGTCGCGTTGTCGGTGATGACCGCCCCGCCGGGGCGAACGTTCGGCCAGAGCAGGTCGAAGTAGGTCTGGCAGCCCGGCTTGTCGGCGTCGATGAAGGCGAGGTCGATCGGGCCGGGCATGTTGCGGAGGACCTCGCCGGCCTCGCCGAGGTAGCTGGTGACGAGATCGGCGACGCCTGCGCGGGCGAAGTTCTCGCGGCTGGCCTCGTACTTCTTGGGGTCGCGGTCGATCGTGTGCAGCCGCCCGCCCGTCTGCCGCAGCGCCATCGCCCAGAACAACCCGCTGAAGCCGTAGCTGGTGCCGACCTCCACGATCGTCGTCGCGCCCGAGGCCAGCGCGATGTGGTGGAGCAGCTCGCCCTCGACGCGCGGCACCTGCCACGCGTCGTCGCGCTGCTTGCCGAGCCGATCCAGCTCGTCGATCAGTCCGAGGATGGCAGTGGCGTCATTCATGGTGCGGGCGACGGCGGCGGCGGTGCGGGATTCGTGAGAGTCGCCGGCACCGCCTCGGACGACGGCGCGGCCGGCGGGACGTACCCGACGATCGCGATCTTATACCGGTCTGCCAGCTCCAGGACCTTCTGCTTTTCCAGCAGCACCGTCTTACCCGGATCGAGCACC
>DASQDR010000093.1:0-12433 GCA_035634055.1 Tepidisphaeraceae bacterium
CGTCGCTCCGTCGCTCCGTCGCTCCGTCGCTCTCCTCTTCCCCCCTCCCCCCCATGCCCCTCGGCCAGGAGGTGATGACCGACTATGCGACCGGCGGGTTGTCGCTCAAGCGGCACCCGGTGGCGCTGGTGCGCGAGCAGCTTCGCCAGCGGCGGGTCATCACGGCCGCGGAGCTGATGCGGCTCGAGCGCGGGTGGGTGCGGGTGGCGGGGCTGGTGCTGATCCGGCAGCGGCCCGGGACGGCGTCGGGGATCGTCTTTGAGACGCTGGAGGACGAGACCGGCGTGGTCAACCTGATCGTCCGCCCGGACATTTACGAGAAGTACCGCCCCGCCGCCCGCCACGCCGGGCTGCTCGAGTGCCACGGTTGCGTGGAGCGGCAGGGAAAGGTGGTGCACGTGATGGCCAAGCGGCTGTTCGACCTCAGCGGGCTGCTCGCCGGCTACCAACTGAGCAGCCGCGATTTTCACTGATTCCTTGCTAGCACCGCATTTGCATATGTTATTGGACGGGCGGAGAACGTGCTCACGTGAGGCGGACGACAAGACGATGCAACCGCAGCACGGGACGTTAAACCCTTGCATCGACCGCGGCACGCGTCCCCAGACGACGAGGGGCGCAAAGAGCGTCGCGCACGGATCGAACCCCGTCGCGGCCGCGAGCGCGCCCGCTCGGCGGTCGCGAGAGAAACAGATGCGTGACCCACGAGTACGGTCCCGCGCGAAGGAGCGACCCCGGGCCGGCGCTCGCGGTCACGCGGAACCACCGTTTTGGCCTGTGGGCGGCGGCGGCGGCGGCGGCGGTGGCAACGCAACGAGCTGGCGCGAGAACGGGCACGCAGCGAAGAAGATGAGAGACGAAGCGGCGCGCGCGAGGAGGCACGGCACCACCGACAACGGTCGGAACGGCCACGCCTCGCGCTCATCCCATGCCACGACAGCCGAGGCGGCGGCGACAGCGCAGGCGATCGCCAAAGCCGCCGGTCACGCGGCGGCGGAAGCCGCGGAAGCGGCGGAAGCCGCGGAAGCGGCGGAAGCGGCGGCGGGATCGACCACCGAGATGACCGCCTTCGTCGAGTCCTGCACCAAGACCGCCAGCGGCTCCGCCGCCGCCGTCGCCCGCCGCTCGCGCGGCAAGCCGCGGGCGCGGCAACTGCTCAAGGCGGTCGCCGGCAAGAAGAACATCCTGATCACCACCCACCAGTACGCCGACCCCGACGCCCTGGCCAGTTGCGTCGCGCTCCAGGCGCTGCTGGCCCAGCACCTCGGCGGCGGCACCCGGGTGAGCGTCTCGCTCAAGGGGGAGATGGGCGGCGGGTTGAACGAGGCGTTCCTGAAGTTCACCACCCTCCAGCCGGTCCCGTGGGACGACGCGGCGCTGACGAATTACGACGCCATCGTGCTGGTGGACACGCAGCCCGGCTTCTCCAACAACCCGCTGCCGGCGAACTTCACCGCGACGGCCGTCATCGACCACCACCGCGGCCACGGCCGGCATCCGACTTGCCCGTTCTGCGACATCCGCCCGGAGGTGGGCGCGACGTCGTCGCTGATCTTCAGCTACTTCATGGAGCTGGAGCAGAAGATCTCGCCGGACCTGGGCGCCACGCTGCTGTTCGCGATCGAGTCGGACCTGGCCGGCGCCGCCGGGCAGCCGGGGGAGCTGGACAACATCGCCCTCTCCAGCCTCACGCTCATCGCCGACCCGCGCAAGCTCTACAAGATGCGGTACGTGGACCTGCCGCAGAATTTCTTCGTCTCCTATGCGCAGGGGCTGGCCAACGCGGTCTTCTACGACAGCGCGCTGATGAGCCACCTCGACACGGTGCCGTCGCCGGAGCGGCCGGCCGTCATCGCCGACTTCCTGCTACGCTTCGACCAGGCGCAGTGGGCGCTGGTGACCGGCGTGCTGAACGGGATGCTGCTGCTGTCGCTCCGCACCTACAACAACAAGGTTTCGGCGGCGGACATGATGAAGCGGCTGGTGCGTAAGCTCGGCGAGGGTGGCGGGCACCGCACCAAGGCGGGCGGGATGATCAAGCTTTCCACCGGCACGCCGACCGAGGTCGAGCGCGTCCGCACCATCCTCCGCCGGCGATACCTGCGGGCGCTGCGCATCAGCAACACGCGCGGCCAGCGGCTGATCCCCAAGAGCGACGGCGCGACCGCCGCCGGCGCGGTCTCGCTGAAGTCGGTGATCGGGTAGGCGAGCGCGTGCGGGTGACGCCGTCGCCGCACCCAGCGCGCTGCGCGAACATCAGCCGGCGCCGACGCGACGCGCCGACGCGCGATTTCTCCTCGGGCTCTACCTCGTCGTCGTAGCCGCCGGCGTCAGCCCGCGCCTGTCCCCCGTGGCGCGCCTGTTCCTACCCCAAAAGCTGCTTGACGTACGCGCGCAGGCTCGGCTCGAACGGTTGCGGGTCCCAGCCGAAGTCGCCGCGGAACTTGGTCAGGTCGCAGGTGTTGTCTTCCTGGCTCATGATCACCTGGTCGCGGTTGAACGGCAGGAGCAAGCGCGGAACAACGCGCGCGAGCCCCTTGGCGTACCACGCGGGCAGAGCCATCACGGGGCGGGGTCGGCCCACGATGGCGCTGGCGCAAGCGCGGTGCAGTTCCGGCCAGGTCAGGCGGTCGGCGCCGCCCAGGAGGTAGACCTCTCCGATCGTCCTGGGCTTCTCCAGCGCATCGGCGAAGGCGCGGGCGACGTCGCCGACGTGGACCGGCTGCAACCGCCCCGCCCCGCCGCGGCCCAGCGCGCCGGCGCCGAAGTACGGCATCGCGAAGAACGGCGGCGCCTTGCGCCGCGCCCACGCCGCCTCCATTCGCATGAACTCCCCCTTGGGCCCGTGGATGAGCGACGGGCGAAAGATCGTCCAATCGAGCCCGCTGCCGCAAACGTATTGCTCCGCCCGGTACTTTGTTTTGTGGTAAGTGCTGACCGCGCCCGGCCGGACGCCCAGGGCGGACATCTGCACGTAGCGCCGCACGCCGTGGCGCCTGGCCGCGTCAACCACGCGGCGCGTGCCGTCAAAGTGGATCCGCTCGAAGGTGACACCCCTGCCGGGCCGCTCCATGATGATGCCGACGAGGTGAACGACGGCGTCGCAGGCGGCGATGGCGTCGTCGAGGGCGCGATCGTCGAAGAGTCCTCCGGGGACGACGCGCACGCGCCCGCCGCGATCATCCAACGTCCCACGGTTGGCCAGCGCGGTGACGGCGCGCCCGCGGGTCAGCAGCTCGTCGATGACGGCCGATCCCACGAACCCGCTCCCGCCCGTGACGAAGACACGACCCGCTTCCACCAGCACCTCTCCTTCGCGCCCGGGCCCCGCGCACCCGCCCGCCGGTGCTAGACTAGAGCCGCCGCCGCGGCGCGAATCAACTTTACGGCCGCTCCGAGCCGAGCCGCGCGCGGCTCATCACGGGCGGCAAAGCGGCGACTCCGCATCTGGCGAAGGCGGCGGCCCGTGCGGTAGGCTGAGGGGGCACCCGGGAACCGAACGCGCCTCATGAGCGAAGCGAATCCGACAACCACCCTCCGCCTCGGCACGCGCGGCAGCCTGCTGGCCAAGACGCAGAGCCAGTTGATCGCCTCCGACCTGGAGAAGCGGCACAAGGGTGTCATCGTCGAGCTGGTCATCATCAAGACCACCGCCGACCAGATCCTCGATAAGCCGCTGACGGAGTTCGGCGGCAAGGGGCTGTTCACCAAGGAGATCGAGCAGGCGCTGCTGGCGGGCGAGGTGGACCTGGCGGTGCACAGCTTCAAGGACGTGCCGGTCACGCAGCCGCTGGTCGAGCAGGCGGAGCTGACGATCGCGGCGGTCCCGGAGCGCGAGGACCCGCGCGACGTGTTCGTGTCCGTGGCGGCCAAGAGCATCGCGGAACTGCCCCAGGGGGCGAAAATCGGCACGGCCAGCCCCCGGCGGCGCTGCCAGTTGCTGGCGCAGCGCCCGGACCTGAGCATCGAGTTGCTCCGCGGCAACATCGACACCCGCCTGCGCAAGCTCCGCGACGGGCAGTACGACGCCATCCTGCTGGCGGCGGCGGGGCTGCGGCGGACGGGCCTGTTCCACGAGGCGGAGATGGTCATCCTCCCTGCGGAGCAAATGCTGCCCGCGCCCGGGCAGGGCGCCCTGGCGCTCCAGTGCCGGCGCGGCGACGAGCGGACGCGCCAACTGCTGGAAGGCCTGGACGACCCGCAAACCGAGGCGTGCGTGACCGCCGAGCGCGTGATCGTGCAGGCGCTGGGCGGCGACTGCCACTCGCCGATCGCGGCACTGGCGGAAATCGAGGGCGACGAGATGCACCTGCGCGCGGCCGTCGGTGCCAGGGGAGGCAACCCCCCGCTCCTGCGTGCTTCTGCCCGCTGCCCTGCCGATCGCAACGATCGGGCAGTCCAGGAAGTTCTCAAATCTCTCGCCGAGCAGAATGTTTTTGCCCTCCTTGGGCGCTGAAATGGTGATAAACCGCCCCGCCGGGGCCGCAAGGGCCGGCAAATGGGGCACACGACGGGTTTGCAGTGTGGTGTGAACCGCTTTAACGTGTGGGGCGTAGTAAGGAAGTCCGGAAGCATCTTGGCGTGAGGGCGGTCACGAAGTCTTGACCGCGAAATCTTTCACGAAGTATGCTCCCCCCTTTCGTTCGGCGGAAAGTGCAGGCGTGGTGGTGCAGGAACCGCGGAACAAAGTCCTCATCCTCGCCGGTCATACCGGGGCTCACGGTCCGGTTGTCGACGCGCTTCGGCAGCAGGTCGAGGTGGTCGAGATTTCGACCATCGACGAGGCGATCACCGCCCTTCGCACCGACCACTTCTCGGCCGTCTTCTCCGACACCGGCGACTTCCTCCCCCTCGAGCGCGCGCTCGTCTCGCAGCAGGCGAACCTGATCCTCAACACCATCGGTGAGGGCGTCTGCATCGTCGACGGCGAGGGCCGCTGTAACTGGATGAACAAGAAGATGCAGGCCTGGCCTGCACGCGTTCACGAAAAGATCCGTCGCACGTGTCAGGAAGCCTTTCACCTCTTCTCCACGCAGGTCTCCCCGCAAGCCACCACCGAGGGCCCGCTGGGGTTCAACCGCTCAAAACGTTACGCCCTGAACATCGAGGACCAGCAATTCCTGGAGATGATCGCCAGCCCGGTGATCAACCCGGGCGGGCAGGTCGTGCAGGTGGTGGCGGTGGTTTGGGACGCAACGGGGACGCGCCGCCTCCAGCAGAAGATCGACGCCATCGATAAGGCCGGCCGCGAACTCGTGCGGCTCGAGGCCGACGCGATGAGCAAGATGAACGTGGGGCAGCGGCTGCGGCTTCTGGAAGAGAAGATCATCAGCTTCACGCGCGACCTGATGCACTTCGACCACTTCGCCATCCGCCTGCTGGACCGCAAGGCGAACAAGCTCGAGGTGGTCATCAGCCAGGGGCTGCCCAGCGACGCGCTGAACATCGAGCTGTTCGCGTCGGCGGAGAACAACGGCATCAGCGGGTACGTCGCCGCCACCGGGCGAAGCTACATCTGCCCGGACGTCGAGCGCGACCCGCGCTACGTGATGGGCTTGGACCAGGCCAAGAGCTCGCTGACGGTGCCGCTGCGGCTGCACGACCGGGTGATCGGCGTGTTCAACGTCGAGAGCACGCAGCGCGCCGCGTTCAACGAGGACGACCGCCAGTTCGCCGAGATCTTCGGCCGCTACGTCGCGATCGCGCTGAACATCCTGGACCTGATGGTCGTCGAGCGCACCGGCACGGCGCACAAGGTCGCCGACGACGTGAGCGCGGAGGTGGCCGGGCCGCTGAACGACATCGTCTCCGACGCCTCGGCGCTGATGGACGACTACATCGGCCACGACGATTTGCGCCACCGCCTTCAGCAGATCATCGACAACGTCAGCGGCATCCGAAAGAGCCTCAAGCAGGTGGCCGAGGGGCCCAACACGGTGCTGGGGGCGGCGGACGTGAAGGAGGCGGACGACCCGGTGCTGACGGGCGCACGCGTGCTGGTGGCCGACGACGAGCCCAACATCCGCAGCACCATCGCCGACGTGCTGCGCAAGTATCACGCCACCGTGACCGCCTGCGCCAACGGCGCCGAGGCGATCGCGCGCCTGGAGGCGGACGGGGCGGAGTTCGACCTGGTCGTCAGCGACATCAAGATGCCGGACAAGACCGGCTACGACGTCTTCGCCGCCGCCCGGAAGAAGAAGGAAAGCCTGCCCGTGATCCTGATGACCGGCTTCGGCTACGACCCGAACCACTGCATCGTCCGCGCCAGCCAGGAGGGGTTGCAGGCGGTGCTGTTCAAGCCGTTCAAGGTCGATCAGTTCCTCGCCGAAGTGCGCAAGGCGCTACAGACGCAAACCGCGGCTCGGTGAGGAAATGGCGAATGAAAAAGGACGGATGACGAAACAAAGCTGAAATAGAAGGCAAAAAGAAATGACCGAAACGGAACTTCCCGCTTCGGTCATTTCTCTTTTCTGCCTTGGGATCTGTTTCGGATTTGGTGCTTCGATATCTCTTCTTCGCCCGCAATTATCGCCCGAGCCCTCGTCCGGTCAGCGCTCGCGCGATCGTCGCCGGACTATTGGGGACGGAATTCGGCCCGTGCTCTTCCACGAGCTGCGCGGTCAGGCGGCGGTTGGTTTCGACCGGCGGGCGGCCGACCACCTGGGCGATCTGGTTCAACTCCGCCTTCTTCGCCGCCAGCTTCGCTTCCAGCTCGTCCAACTGGTGCTCGATGTGCTGGTACTCCGCCAGGGCGGCGTTGTAGAGCGCCTCGCCCTCGGATAACCAATCCTGCAATGATTTCGTCACGATCGACCTCCCGACGCGCGCACTCGACCCCGTCCTGCGGGACAGGATTATACACGCCCTCCGGCGTTCGAGAGGGCCTGGCTGTTCCTTCCATCGGCTCGCCCGGCACCGTCCGTGAGGCGAGCCGGCGCTTTGCTGCACCCCGTCAGCGCGCCGCGGTCCCATAACGGCGGCGGCGGCGCGCCATGCCGCCGGACTACGCGCCGCGGGCGGACGGCCTTATCATCCATCCCGCCGCACGCGCGCCCGCTCGGCGGGAGGATTCTGCCTTCCCAGCGTGGCCGCGCCGCGGGGAACACGAACCCGTTTTCACCTTGAGGATCCCGATGCCCACGCGCACGATCACCGCTGCCGCCGCCGCCGTTGCCCTTTCCGCCGCCGCCCTGCTCTTCGCCGCCGATCCCCCGGCCGCCACCCAGCCGGCGACCGCCCCCGCCGCCTCCCCCACTGCCACCGCGACCGGTTCCCGCGACCAGACCGGCAAGACCGAGACGCGGCCGAACGGCCTGAAGGTCACATACGTCGCCGCCGGCGCGGGAGCCAAGAACGGCGACACCGTCTCGGTCCTCTACACCGGCAAGCTCGCGAACGGCACCGTATTCGATGCCTCGGAAAAGCACGGCGGCGAACCGATCGAGTTCGTCCTCGGCCAGGCCATGGTCATCAAGGGGTGGGACGAGGGCGTCGCCGGCATGCAGGTCGGCGAGAAGCGCACGCTAATCATCCCCCCCACGCTCGCGTACGGCGAAGAAGGCCGCGGCGGCGTCATTCCGCCGAACGCCACGCTGACCTTCGACGTGGAATTGGTCGGACTGAGGAGAGCGAAGCAGCAGTAGGGTGAGCGGAGCATTCGACTATCCAATGTCGAATGTCGAAGCACGAAATAAGGTCGGAAAGACGATCAATGAATGACCGAGGCGGGCGCTCCCCGTTTCGGTCGGTTCATTTTCCCGCTCGATCCTGTCTCGCTTTGGATCCGGACGTTCCTCACCCTGCGCCTGCGCACACGGCGATGCAAAGCTGCATTGCGACTACCGCCGCGGCGGCGATCGTTCCTGGCCAGTGGCGGCCGCGGGTGAACCAGGCGAGGCTGGTGGAGGAGAGCACCAGGCCGGCGGCAAAGCCGATCATCGCCGCGTTGGCGTGCGACCGCGTCGTCTCCGGCACGTAGGACCGCGCGACCGTCGACGCGCTGACCAGCCCGCAGAGGTAAGGCCCCCAGCTCAGCAGCAGCACGACCGACCAGAGCACCACGCCGCGCGCCCGCCGACGATCCGGCTCGTTGGGCGCAAAGTACTCCAACCGCGCCGGCCCGCCGCCCGACGCTCGATCGGGCGCCGCATCGTCCATGTGGCAACGATAGGCGAGGCAAGCGCGGCCAGCGCGAACCTGCTCTCGCTACAGCGGCGCGCGTCCATCCCCCAGCAAACTCGCGTGCCGCGTTGTAGCGTAGCCGCCCGTGCCGTGCCGTGCCGTGCCGTGCCGTGCCGCGCCGCGAAGCGTAGTCGCGCGCTTCATCCGAAGCGTACGGGCGCGTGTGATGCGGGAGCAACGGGTGTCATCCCGAAGCGTACTCGCGAGGGATCTCGGGACCCAGAGCGGTTGGCCCGCCCGAGATCCTTCGCCAGTACCCTCGGATGACTTCGTAGTGCGTTTGCTGCCTCCCTGCCGGCGGACCCGCTCAGCGGGGCGGCGCTTCCTCCACGCGCCACTCCATCACGCCGCCGGAGACCTTGGGTTTGAGTTGGACTTCCAGGCGGAGGGCGGTGGTGCGGACGGGTTTGAAGGTGACGCGGTTGAAGGCATCCTTCTTGGTGGAATAGTCGCCGCCGGTTTGCTCGACCAACTTCCACTCGCCACCGCCCGCGCTTGCGCCCGCGCTCGCCGCGTCGCCGGTGCGGTAGAGGAGGCGCCAGGATTCGGGGGCGTCGCAGCCGCCGTGGGGGACGTCGCTGAAGAAGTAGACCTCCGACGCCGTCACCTCGCGCTCGCGGTCGAAGTCGTACTGGACCCACTCGGTGGTGCCGTTGTGCGGCCACCAGGCGAAGTGGGCGCCGCTGCGCGAGTTTTTCGGCGGCTCGCGGTCGTGCAGGGCGGCAAGGTTGCCGTTGCCGCCGACGTGGGAGGCGCTCGGCTTGGCCAGCGACGCGACGGTCGGCTCGGGCGGCGGCTGCGCCAGCGCGGGGTCCTCCGCCAGCCAGACCGCCATCTCCCCGCCCGCCTTGGGTGATCCACTGGCGGCGTTGCCGCTGCGGTTATCCCAGGCGTAGTAAGGGACGGCGGTGAACGGAACTTCCTTCGGCGCGGGATCTTTCGCCGACACCTTCGCCATTGCCTTACCGGTGATGACGGTCACGCCGTCGAGCAGGTCGGGGCGATGCTCGGCGGTCAACTGGGCGTCGGGCGGGAGGTACAGATTGGAGACGTGGCCGCCGTGGTCGACCGCCTCCGCGCAGTAAACGATCGGCCCGCGCTGGAGGGCAACGCGACCGGCGTTGTCCTTCACGCGCGGGTCCGCCTTGAGCCGGCGGACGGGCATCGGGAAGTTCAGCTCCAGCACCGACCCGTCCTTCCACGTCCCATCGAAGCGGGCGTAGCCGTCCTCGCTCCGCACCGGCACGTTCGTCCCGTTCACCGTAGCGGTCACGCCTTCGGCCCAACTGGGGATGCGCGCGAGCAGGTTCAGCGGGCGGTTCGGCGAGAGGTTGACCGTGAGTCGCACCTTGCCGTCCCAGGGGTATCGCGTCTCCTGCTTCAGCCGCACGTCGCCGTCGGGGAATTTCAGCGTCGCGTCGCTGCCGGCGTAGAGGTTGACGTAGACGGTATCGACGTTTTCAGCGGGATCGTACTGGGTCGAGTACACGCGGCTCGGCAGCGACGCCATGAAGCGCAGCACGTTGGGCGGGCAGCAGGCGCACTCGAACCACGGCACGCGGTGGTGCGTGCCGCGACTGGCCAGGGGGTTGACGTAGAAATACTTGTCGCCCGACAGCGACACGCCGGACAGGAAGCCGTTGTAGAGCGCGCGCTCGAAGGTGTCGACGTACTTGCCCGCGGCGTGCAGGCGGGCGAGGCGGTCGCTCCACATCGCGTTGCCGATGCCGGCGCAGGTCTCGGCGTAGGCGCTCTCGTTGGGGAGCTCGAACGATTCCCCAAACGCTTCGCCGGCGTGGCGGGCGCCGACGCCGCCGGTGACGTAGAGCTTTCCCTCGGTCATGTCGTCCCACATGCGGTCGATCGCCGCGACGTAGCGCTTGTCGCCGCGCAGCGCGACGTCCGTGGCGGCGGCCAGAAAGTACATCTGGCGGACGGCGTGGCCGGTGACGGTTTGCGTCTCCTCCAGCGGCTTGTGGTCCTGGTGGTACTCGCCGTAAAGCTTTCGCCCGGTGCCGCGCCCGCGCTCAGCGAGGAAGAAGTCAGCCAGCTTGCGGTACTTCTGCTGGCCGGTCTCGTCGGCGAGCTTGATCAGCGCCAGCTCGATCTCCTCGTGCCCGTCCGGGTCAGTGCGCTTGCCGGGGCCCCAGGTCTGGTCGATCAGGTCGGCCAGCTTCGTGGCGACGTCGAGCAGCGACTTCTTCTTCGTCGCCTGGTGATGCGCGACGGCGGCCTCGATCAGGTGGCCGGCGCAGTAGAGCTCGTGCTCGTCCTTCAGGTTTGTGAAGCGCTTCTGCGGAGCCTTGAGCTGGTGAAAGGTGTAGAGGTAGCCGTCGGGTTGCTGCGCCTTGGCCACGATGGCGATCCACTCATCGAGCTTGGCGTCGAGCTTTTCATCGGGATCGGTCGCCAGGATGTAGCTGGCGCCCTCGATCACCTTGTAGATGTCGGAGTCATTGAAGAACAGCCCCTGGTGCGTGCCCGGCTCCATCCCCGCGGCGCGGCGGAAGTTGGCGAGGCGGCCGGTCTGCTCGCACATCTTGATGTTGTGCCAGACGGTGACCGTGCGGTTCGTCCGAAGCTTGGGCGCCCAAAATTCGTCTGTGAACTTGACGGCGGTCAGCGGAGCCTCTTTGAGCGCGTCGGCCATGGCGGCACCGGTTAAAGAGAGGAGGAGAAGCACCGCAGAGGCGCAGAGGGCGCGGAGGCGGGCCGGTCGCTCGCGCGCGGCCTCGTATCGCCGCACCGTTTGTGATGAGATGTTCATGCAAATCCTTTCCTAACCGATCGGTCGCGGTGACGCACGGGGAGGCCGACAACGCCTCCTCGCCCTCCGCGCCTCTACGGTTCAGTCCGACTTCGGCTTCTTCTCCACCAGTCGCACCAGGCCGACGTCGATGTACTGCCCACCCGTGGTTTGGGTGCAGTGAACGGCGATGAGGTTCTTGCCCCGCTTGAGCGCCGCTCGACCCTCGGGGCGCATGCGCTGCTCGACGTAGCCGGTGGTGTGCTGTCCGGAGCGGGCGGCGAGCACGCCGTTGACGTACACCTGCGCCCCCTCGTCGTGGTGCCAGAGGAACTCGGCGTCGCGCGTCGCGTCGGCGCCGATCTCAACCTCGCGGCGGAGCCAGATCTCCGGCGTGTCCCACTTTGTGTTGACAACCGCGCCCGGCGTGCCGTCGGTGCCGAAGCCGGATTTGCCGCGCTTCCAGGCGCTGTCGTCGAAGCCGGGCTTGGCCCAGTCATCGCCGGGTTTTTCCGTCGTGTAGCTCCACTCCGCCGGCTCGTCCTGCGCGGTCTTGACCAGCGGCGTGATCTCGATGCGCGGGCCCTTGCCGAGGTTCGCCTCGCGGACGCGGCTCTGATCGACCTTGATCACCTCGCGATCGTAGGTCATCAGGCCGTTCACCTCGACCTCGACGTCGGTGGTCTGGGTGTAGATGCCGGCGCACAGGCCCGCGTCTTCGCTGAGCTGCCAGAGCCGGCCGAGCAGGCGGACGTAGCGGTCGGTCAGCTCCTCGGGCGACGCCATGTTCTGGTAGCCCCAGTTGTCCTTCTCCTGCCAGAGGTGCCCCTTGACCGGCAGCCCCAGCCCGCCGAACTCGCCGAGGACGATGGCGCGGCGCTTCTCGACCGGCGGCGCGGCGGGGCCGGGGTAATTGTGGATGTCGTGCAGGTCGCCGCCGCCGGCGTCGGTCCAGCCGCTGGCGTTGTTCACCAGGCGCGTCGGGTCCCACTTCTTTACCCGCTCGGCCAGCGCGACGGTGGCGGCCTTGTCGTACGGGGGCTTACCGGTGGTGCCGTCGGGCTTCTTGCGCGCGTCCTGGCCCCAGCCTTCGTTGAGCGGGACCCACATGATGATCGAGGGGGAATTGATGTGCTGCGCGACGAGCTGCTCGAACTCCTTCTCGAACTGCTCCTGCCACGCCCCGGCCTCGTAGGCGGGGGCGTTGGGCATGTCCTGCCAGACGAGCAGGCCCATGCGATCGGCGTGGTAGTACCAGCGCTGCGGCTCGACCTTGACGTGCTTGCGCACGGTGTTGACTCCGAGCTTCTGCGTGACGTCGAGGTCGTACTTCAAGGCTTCGTCGGTCGGCGCGGTGTAGAGGCCGTCCGGCCACCACCCCTGGTCGAGCGGGCCGACGCTCATGATCGCCTTGCCGTTCAACTTGATGCGCGGGGTGCCCTTCTCGTCGGGCGCGACCTCGATCTTGCGCAGGCCGAAGTAGGACTCGATCGAGTCGACGAC
>DASQDR010000094.1:0-4855 GCA_035634055.1 Tepidisphaeraceae bacterium
CGACCCGGCGGACCTGCATGGGATCACCAAGCAGGTGACGCTGCTACCGCCCACCCTTGGCTCCTTTTTGCAAGAGAGGTTTGCCAAAGGTGCGCTACGAGAAGTCGGCGTGATTCCAGCTTTAGACGCGGGCGGCATCAACAAGAAGAAGGAGACGAGCGACTCGGAGCCGGTGGAAGGTGACCCGCCCAAGCCGGCCTCGATTGACATGAAGGTGGAGCGACTAAAGCGGCAGATGCCGACCATTGTCTTCGCCAAGATCGTCCAGCCCATCGGCCCGGCTGTGCGCGAGATGGAGTACGAGGAGCCGCTGGCAGGGTTCCTCGCCGAGCACGACCTCGGCGAGATCACCGGCGGCGGCACGATGCAGGACCGGGACGGGTCGGTGCTATTGGCCGGAATCGATCTCGAGGTGGCCGACGTGGGGCGGGCCGTTCCACTCATCGCCCGGAAGCTGGCCGAGCTTGGGGCCCCCGACGGGTCCCTGCTGGAGTACGAGCTGGACGGCGAGCTGGCGATACACCCAATCACGCGGCCGGGGGCTGAGCGGCGGAGCAACGCGGCCAGGTGAAGCTGACGGCCTGACGAGAGGTTCACGAAGTGTCCGTGCGCTCATGCAGAGACTGCCTACCGATGCTATCGCCGCGCAGACTTCTCGGATGCTCGCGGTGGGGTTCTCAAGATCGACCTGTCGCCGTGCGAGACGGTGGTGGACTGCTGCCTGAGACGCGTCCCGGGTTCGGTTTTCGATGGCGGGGCCACGGTCAAGGTCTGCACGCTCGAGGACATCCTCGCGGAGAAGATCGTCGCGGTGCTTTCGTCGGCACCGGCAGGCGGGCAGAAGAAGCGCGAGCAGGACCTGTTCGACGTGGCCAGCGTCGTGTCGTCAGCCGCGGTCGCGCAGCTCGACCGGCGGCGGCTCGCCGAGTTGGCCGAGGCGAAGGGGCGGTACCGCGCGTGTTGTCCGTCCCCGGGGGCGTTCACGCGCGAGCTCTCCGAACACCTCCGCGCCGATTACGAGCGACTGCGGGAATCCACGGGCGTGGCCTTCATTCGCTTCGACGCGGCGTGGAACGGGGTGCTGAACTTCGTCCGTCACCTCAGGCTCGCTTAGACCACTTCGCCCGCGTTACCGGCTGCCGCCGCCATCGGACGCCCGGCCACGCCGACGCACTTTCCCTCGCTGCAGGGCGCCTGCGGTTGTAGAGGAGTCGCCGGACGGTGGCGCTGCGGGCAGTATTTGCCAGCAATGCGGTTGTTCCACCGCCCGCACCCGGCGGGACGGGCGGCGGCGGCGGCGGCGGCAGCCACCAGCACGAAGCGAGAGGCCCAGCTCCGCACGACCATCGTCCCGCTGGACCGTCGGATCGCCGGTCGCGCCGACGGGGGTTCGGCCCCCCGGCGAGGCCTATCTTAGCGCCCCCGGCACCGGCGGCGGGGGGGCGGCGTCCGGCCTGAGCAGCTCGTTGACCTCCAGGATGTCCTCGATGAACTTCCCGTTGACCTTCCGCCCGATCGGGATGTCCATCATCGTGCAGACGGTGGTGAAGGTGTCGTAGACCTCGAGGACCAAGTCGCGGTTGAGCGTCAGGTCGTAGTTTTTCCGGACGCCCGGGCCGGCGGCGATCCAGGGGATGTGGCGGCTGCGGAAGTCATCCGAGCCGTGCGTGCGCCCGGCGCCGCCGTGGTCGGCGGTCAGGATCACCAGCGTCCCGCCGAGCAGCTTCTCGGCCTCCAGCGCATCCAGCATTTGCCCGACGCAGGCGTCGGCGGCGTGGACGGCCCGGAGCTGCTCGTCGCTCCCCCAGCCCTTGGCGTGCCCGGCGCTATCGGTGTCGGGCAGGTGGACGAACATCACCTGCGGCCGGTGCCGGCGGATCATCTCCAGGGTGCGCTCGGTCACGCTCGCGTCGTTGCTCTTGGACTCGTCGGGGAAGTGCGAGAAGTCGATCGTGCCCGGCTTGTCCAGCACGTCGAACTTGCTCTTGCCGGCGATCAGGCCGGTGGTGTAGCCGCGCTTCTTGGCCAGTTCGAACAGCGTGGGGACGCGCGGGTAGACCGGCTGCGAGAGCGGGAGGTCGCCGTTCCACATGATCGCGTGCGCCTCGGGGATCACGCCCGTGAGCAGGCTCACGTGTGTCGGCAACGTGATGGAGTGAGCGGTGCTGCGGGCCCAGAAGCTGAAGGCGCCGCGCTTCATCAGCCCGCGCACGCGCGGCGCGTCGGCGCGGAGCAGGACGTCGGGGCGCAGGCCGTCGATGCTGATGATCAGCGTACGCTCGACGCGCGCCGCCGGTCGGGTGGCGGCGGGGCGCGTCGCCTGCGCGCGCGCCGGAGCCGCGAAGGCCAGCGCGGTGAGTAGAACGGCCAGGGTGACAAACGGCTTCATGGGGAAGGGCGGTTGTACAGCCCGCGGCAACGCGTCGCAACGGCCCGCCGGTGGCGACGATGCGGGGCCGGTGACGGTTTCGTTCAGGCTGCGCTCAGCCGTGCCTACGATCGGTCGAGCTTGACGGCCTTCGCGGCCGTTTCGATACTGGCCGGTTCGCCGATTCCCGACCGATGTTCGCGGCCAGAGCGCGCGAGGAGACGCACCTTGAGAAAGCCAGTTGCCGCCCTGGGAGCGGGGTTGACCTTGTTGACGACGATCGCCGCCGCGCCACTCGCGCGGGCGCAGGAGCCGGAGCGTGCGGCCGCGCCCGCGTCGTCGCTCCAGCCGCCGGCGCTGTCAGAGGCGTCGGTTGCCCCGGCGCCGCCCGTCCCCAGCCCGGGCGCGGTGCTCGCGCAGATCGGGCCGGTGCAGGTGACCGGAGAGCAGGTCCTGCGCCCGCTGCTGGAGGGGTACGGGCTGAACATCCTGCTCAACGTCGCGCAACTCCAGATGGCGCGCGAGGGCGTGGCGCGCTCGAACCTCACCGTCACCGCCGCCGACATCGCGGCCGAGCGCGAGCGCACCATCGAGAACATGTTCAAGGACTCCAACGAGAAGCAGCTCGACAAGCTCCGGGCGGCCCAGGACCGGCGGATGAACGAGGAGGCCGAGCGCATCCGCGCCGAGCTGCGCAAGGACAACGAGCAGGCGTTCGAGCAGTTCCTCCAGAACCAGCACATCAGCCGCGCGGAGTTCGACGTCGTCACCGAGACCAACGCCTACCTGCGCAAGCTGGCGGAGCCGGCGGTGGCGGGCAAGATCACGGAGGAAAACCTCCAGCAGGCGTTCGGCGCGCTCTACGGCGAGACGGTGCGCTGCCGGCACATCCAGGTCCCCAACCTCCAGGAGATCCAGGAAGCCAAGCGCCGGCTGGCGGCGGGGCAGCCGTTTGGCAAGGTCGCTCAGGACATGAGCCGCAACCCCAGCACCGGCGCGGTTGGCGGACAGGTGCCGGCGTTCAGCCTCCAGACGCAGGGCTACCCGCAGAACTTCAAGGACGCCGCCTTCGCCCTCAAGGAAGGCGAGGTCTCCGACGTCGTGCAGGCCGAGGGGTCGTACCACCTCATCCTGCTCGAGAAGCGCATCCCGCCCAAGGTGGTGAAGTTCGACGACGTGAAGCAGAGCATCCGCAAGGACCTCGAGGAGCGCGCCGTGCAGGCGACCATGAAGCAGCTCCGCAACCAGCTCAGCGACCAGGCGGTGCAGGGGATGGTGATCAACGACCCGATGCTCAAGCAGCAGTGGGACAGGATGCTGGCCAAGCGCCAGGCGGAGATCAAGGACAAGGACGAGATCCGCCGCCAGCTCCAGCGCGAGCGGGAGCGAGCGACAACGCAGCCGGCCCCGACGGGGAGCGATCTCGCGCCGAGCAGGTGAGTGAACCGCGGATGACCGCGGAGTGAACGAAACCGCAGATAGACGCGGACGAACACAGATCAGTGAGCACAGAAGAGCGGAGATCGCCTCTGGGCTTTGTCTCTATTTCTTCACCCGCGTTCATCTGCGTTCATCGGCGGCTTCAAACGAACAGAGAAAACTGACATGAGTGACCAGCAGCCTTTCAAGATCGAGTTCTCGCAGCGCATCAGCCGGTTGCCGCCTTACCTGTTCGGGCGGATCAACAAGATGAAGTACGAGAAGCGCGTGGCGGGCGTCGACATCATCGACCTCGGCATGGGCAACCCGACCGACCCGACGCCGGAGTGCGTCGTCAACAAGCTTTCCGAGGCGGCGCTGGACCCGCGCAACCACCGTTACTCCGTCAGCAACGGCATCGCCGGCCTGCGGCGAGAGGTGGCGGTGAAGTACAAGGAGAAGTACGGCGTTGACCTCGACCCTGAGACCGAGGTGATTGCCACCATCGGCAGCAAGGAAGGGTTCAGCCACCTCTGCCTGGCGATGCTCGGGCCGGGCGACACCGCCGTCGTCGGCGACCCCGCCTTCCCCATTCACATCTACGCCGTCGCCATGGCGGGCGCGAACGTGATCCGCGTGCCGCTGGGCAACGACCAGGCGTTCCTCGATCGCGTCGAGCAGGTCATCGAGGGGCTCTACCCCAAGCCCAAGCTGCTGATCCTCAACTACCCGCACAACCCCACGTCGATCACCGTTGAGCCGTTGTTCTGGGAGAAGGCGATCGAACTGTGCCGCCGGCACGGCGTGATGATCATCAGCGACTTTGCTTACGGCGAGATCAACTTCGACCGCTACAAGGCGCCGTCGTTCCTGAGCGCGCCCGGCGCCAAGGAGATCGGCGTCGAGTTCACCACCATGTCCAAGAGCTACAACATGGCCGGGTGGCGCGTCGGGTTCTGCTGCGGCAACAGCGAGATGGTCAAGGCGCTGGCGACGATCAAGGGTTACTACGACTACGGCATGTTCGCCGGCATCCAGATCGCCAGCGTGATCGCCATGCGCGAGTGC
>DASQDR010000095.1:0-11653 GCA_035634055.1 Tepidisphaeraceae bacterium
CCCGGGCGCACCCATCCGCCCGGGCGTCGCCGCCGGGCGGTCTGTCATTGCTGATCAAGTTGTGGCGGTGCGGGGCCAAGTTGTGGTGGTCCGGGCGTGCCCGCCGGTCGGGCACTTGGTGAGGGCGCGACGCAGGGCCCATCCCCGCCGTCACGCCGTGCCAATGCGTCGGCCTGAGCGAACGGACGCCACCGAACCTCGGTCACGGCTACGACGCATCGCCCGTCAAATCGTCCCCGCGCATGAGCTGCGCCAAAGCCATCTTCGCCGTCTCCCTCACGCTGGCATGGATCGGCGGCTGCCGCTCCGCCATGGTTGTCGCGCCCAAGGATCCGAAGACGCAGACCATCGTGACGGTGGAGACCCGGCCGACGACCAACCCGTCTGACAAGAACCTCATCGTGCGCGAGAAGTAGCGGCCGCTGGCGCT
Source organism: Tepidisphaeraceae bacterium (assembly GCA_035634055.1). Taxonomy (GTDB): domain Bacteria; phylum Planctomycetota; class Phycisphaerae; order Tepidisphaerales; family Tepidisphaeraceae; genus JAICTV01. Next base: position 431 of record DASQDR010000095.1, read on the forward strand.
GCCGCATTTCCGCCGAAACCGTCATTTCGATTGCTACTCTGCGGGCGGTCGGTCACTTCCGTGCACGGTGCCCCGACCATCCCCCGTATATACTCGTATTCATGCGTCGCCAGCTCGCCCAGCTTCCGCTTCACACCGGCGCGGCGCCGGCCTACCTGTTTCAGCGGATGTGGCGGCTCGCGGGCGCGATCACCATGGCGGTCGTTGACGAGTACGGCCCAGCCGAGATGCTCCGGCGGCTCTCGGATCCGTGGTGGTTCCAAGCCTTCGGCTGCGTGCTCGGCTTCGATTGGCACTCCTCCGGCGTCACCACCGTCACCTGCGGCGCGATGAAGGAGGCGTACAAGCACTTCGGCGACGACCTCGGCATCCACGTCGCCGGCGGCAAGGGCGCCACCAGCCGCAAGACGCCGGGCGAGATCGGCACGATCTCCCACCGCCTGGCGATCACCGGCGGCAACGACCTGATCTTCGCGTCGAAGATGAGCGCCAAGGTCGACTCCGCGGCCGTGCAGGACGGCTTTGGCCTGTACCACCACAGCTTCTTCTTCACCCCCGCCGGGCAGTGGTGCGTGGTCCAGCAGGGGATGAGCGACGCGAGCAAGTGCGCGCGGCGCTACCATTGGCTGGGCGAATCGCTGAATGATTTCGTCATCGAGCCGCACCACGCCATTGATGATCTTCATTCATCGAGCGCCGAACCGCTCGATCGGCTTGATCCGCTCGCGTCGCTCGATGCGCGATCAGCCGCGGCGCCACGGTCCGCCGGGCCCGCCGACCGAGCGACCGGCGCGCCCGGCGCGCAGCTCCTGCTCAACATGGTCGCGTGCGAGGCGGACGCGAACCGCAAGGGGAGCGTTGACCTTGTCGGGTGGAACCCGGACAAGCTGATCTTCGAGCTGCGCCGCCGGGCCGAGGGGCCGACGCTCTTTGCCCCCGCCCACCACGAGGTGCTGCCAAGCGATGTGAACATCGACCGACTGGAGCCGGTCATCCGCGCCGCCCACGAGCAGCAGCCCAGCGACTTCGCCGCGCTGCTCGGCGCCAAGGGCGTCGGCCCGGCAGCGGTGCGGGCGCTGTCGCTGCTGGCGGAGCTGATTTACGACGCCCCGGCGTCGCACCGCGACCCGATTCACGCGACGCCCTCCCAGTCGGCGACGTCGCAGCCGCCCACGTCGACAACATCAACGAGAGCGCCGCAGTCGACAACAACTGCGACAACGCCGCCCACGGGCGGACCGCCGGCTGCGCTCCCGCCCGTCCTGAAGGATCGCGCCTGGGCCGACTACAGCTACGCCCACGGCGGCAAGGACGGCACGCCGCACCCGGTCGACCGCCCCACGTACGACACGAGCATCGCCGTCCTGACCGACGCCGTCCGCAAGTCGCGCGTCGGCGACACCGAGAAGACCGATGCGCTCAGGCGGCTGGCGACGCTGACGCGCAGCGGCACCGTCACGGACGAGGGCAAGAGGTCGCGTTCCACCAGTTGGTAGTTGGGCGGAGGCCGCGCGCGTGTGTGGGCGGAGCGCCGCGCCGGTTGTCGGAGCGCCGCGCCCGTGCGAAGCGCCCGGTCAAACCATTCGGCAAGCCGGGCGGGGGGCGCGCTGCGTGAACACCCCAACGCAATGCCATGTCTTGCTCGTGGCGAAGGGGCGCGGCGAGGCGGTGTGCGGGGCGGCAAGGCGCACGCGCGCGCCGGTCCGGTCACGCCTACGCCCCCACCGCATCCAACTGCTCGGGCGCGGCCGCTCGGGGCGCGGTTTTTCCCTTCGGCATCAGACGCGTCACCGCCAGCAGGAGCACGGCGGCGGTCAGCATCGCGACGAAGACCCACGTCAGCCCCGACGCGATCATGTGCTGCGCGTCGCGGAGGAGGTTGGGGGCAATCCTCGACTGCGCGTGCGGGTCGAGCAGCTCGGCCGGGCGGACGCCGAGGTCGGTCAGCCGCGTGGACTGCGCGGCGGTGACGACGTTGAACATCGCCCCCAGGATGCCGATGCCCACGGCCCCGCCCATGGTGCGGAAGAAGCTGATGGCGCTGGTGACCATGCCGCGCTGCGAGTAGGTGGCCGCCTCTTGCGCGGAGATGAGGAACGACATCGACGCCGGCCCGAAGCCAAGGCCGGTGACGGCGAGCGTGGCGGTGATCGCCCAGTGCGGGGCGGCGAGCAGCGCGCAGGCGACCAGCCCGCCGAAGCCGGCGACGATGAGCATGCCGCCGAGGGCGGCGGTCCGGCGAAAGCCCCAGCGCACCAGCAGCGGCGCGGCCACCGTGCCGCTGAGGGCCCACGTGAGCATCACCGGCGTGACGACGCCCGCCGCCGCCGTCGCGTCGCCGCCGCGCCCGCCCTGCACGTAGAGCGGGACGAAGGTGTCGAGGCTGAGGAAGCCGATGCCGAACAGGCAGCTCCCGAGGATCGCCGGGCCGACGTCGCGGCGGGTGAACAGCTCCGTCGGCAGGATCGGGTGGGCCGCGCCGCGCTCGTGCCGCGCAAAGTAGGCGACCGACGCGACCGTGGCCGCGACCAGCAGCGCGATCATCGGCCAGGACCACCCGCCCGGCCCGAGGCGCGAGACCAGTGACAGCAGCGCGATGCTGGCGATGCCGAGCGACGCGACGCCGGGGAGGTCGAGGTCCATCTCGTGCTCGTCGCGGCGCTCGTGGTACTTCAGCGCCAGCACGAGCAGCCCGAGCAGCCCGATCGGGAGGTTGACCCAGAACACTGATCTCCAGCCGAGCGTCTTGACCAGCAGCGCCCCCAGCGCCGGCCCGGCCAGTGCAGACGTGCCCCAGACGGCGCTGAAGAACCCCTGGATGCGGGCACGCTCGCGCAGGGTGAAGATGTCGCCGAGGATCGTCAGCACGACCGGCATCACGCCGCCCGCGCCGAGCCCTTGCAGGCCGCGGAAGACGATCAGTTGCGTCATCGAGCGCGCCGTCGACGCCAGCAGCGACGCGACGCAGAAGAGGGCGATGGCCGCCAGCACCACGCGCTTGCGCCCGAAGGCGTCGGCCAGCCGCCCGTACAGCGGCATCGTCACCGTGCAGGCAAGGAGGTAGATCGACGCGACCCACGAGTAATGTTCCAGCCCGTGCAGCTCGCCGATGATGCTGGGCATGGCGGTGCTGGTGATGGTCTGCTCCATCGAGACCAGCACCATGACCAGCAGCATGGCCGCGGTGATGAACGCGCGGCCGGGGACGCGGCGATCTTCCGGATCAGGCGCGGCGGCGGCGGCGGCGGCGGCGGCGGCGGCGATGCTCGCGCTGGCCGCGGTCGGGCCGACAGCTTTGGCGCGTGGCGGTTCCTCGGACCCAGCCGTGACGATCAGGCTGCCGGCGGCCGGCGCCTGCGCCTCTGCGAGGTGCTTCACGTCGGCGTCGTCGAGATCGGTGGCGGAGGAATCCATGCGAGAGGCGAACCGTAGGCGCGCCGCCCCGCGGGGGCAAAGCACGCTGACTGAGGATTCCCACACGCACGCGCGGAGCCCGCGCCCCGCTGCAACGCGGGCAAGCGCGCGGCGGCGAGCGCGGCGGCAACGGCGCCATGCCATATGACGCGGCGTGACCAACTTCGCGTCACGCCGCACGTGGGCGTAGGCGCGCGATTGGGGGCGACGCAGAATCGAGCACGCGGCGCTTTCCGCTGCTACGCGTCCCGGTCCACCGCCTGCGCGATGCGCTTGATCGCCTTCATCGCGTCGGCGAACTGCCGCGGCGTCATCGATTGGCCGCCGTCGGTCATCGCGTGTTCCGGATCGTTGTGGACCTCGAGGATCAGGCCGTCGGCGCCGCACGCGACCGACGCGCGGCACATGCTGTCGACCAGGTGCGTCTTGCCGGTGCCGTGGCTCGGGTCGACCACCACCGGCAGGTGGCTGCGCCGGTGCAGCTCGGGCACGATCGCCAGCGGCAGCGTGTTGCGCACGTAGTCCTCGAACGTGCGAATGCCGCGCTCGCACAGGATCACCTGGTGGTTGCCGCGCGCCATGATGTACTCCGCCGCCAGCAGGAACTCCTCAAGCGTCGCGCTCATGCCGCGCTTGAGCAGCACCGGCTTGCGCGCTTCGCCGACCGCGGAGAGCAGGTTGTAGTTCTGCATGTTGCGCGCGCCGATCTGCAACACGTCGGCGTGCTCGACGCAGGCGGGGATCTGCTCGATGCTCATCACCTCGGTGACGATCGCCAGCCCGGTCTGCTCGCGCGCCTCCGCCAGGTACCTCAACCCTTCCTCCGCCAGCCCCTGAAACGCGTAGGGGGACGTGCGCGGCTTGAACGCCCCGCCGCGCAGGCCGATCGCGCCAGCCTCCTTCACCGCGTGGGCGATCTCCAGCAGCTTGACGCGGTCCTCAACGCTGCAAGGCCCGGCGATCACGCCGACGCGGCTCCCGCCGATCGTCCCCGCCTTGCCGATCGGCACCACGGTGCGGTCCTTCTTCACCTCGCTGGAAGCCATCTTGTACGGCGCGAGGATGGGCACGACCTTGTCGACGCCCTCGACGGTCTCGAGCCGCCCCTTATCCTTGAAGCGATCGTCCCCGAGCACGGCGACCACGGTCCGCTCGGTCCCGACGATGACGTGATCCTTGAGTCCCATTTCCTGCACCAGTTTGACGACGTGCTCGACCTGCGCGGAGGACGAGCCGGGTTTCATGACGACGATCATCTGCGACCTCCGGCGGCGAATTGCCAACCCAACCAGCGCATCACATGCTCCCGGCGGACCGGCACATCGGCCCAATAAAAAAGCCCCAGGACCCGCGTCCTGAGGCTCATTTCGTTCACGATCGAAACAATCGGCTCAGTGCGCGGGATGGGCGGGCCGGTAGAAATACCCGCTAAACCAAAACCACGCGCCCGCGAGCTGAGTGTTCACCACTTCAGGTATATCACACGAATGCGTAGAGTCAAAACGAATCCGTCGCGCCCCGCCGGACCAAGCCGCGCGGGCGGCCGCCGTTTGCCGCGGACGGCACCCGCCGGCTAGACTCTGGCGGCAGACGACCGCCGCGGGGCGTAGCTCAGTTTGGTAGAGCGCCTGGTTTGGGACCAGGAGGCCGCAGGTTCAAATCCTGTCGCCCCGACTTCATTTCCGCGCATCGCACCCACCCCTGATCCGCATTCGCCTCCAGCGTTTACTTCTGCGCCCGGTAGAAGAAGTACTCGGCGATGTAGGGCACCCGCGCCTCCTCGTTCTTGGCCGTGCCCGGCGCGGTCGGGGCTTTGCCGCCGACGGTGTTCACGCGCTGGATGAAGGTGATGCGGTGGAAGATGCCCGGGCCGTCCGGTGCCGCGGCGAGCTTGAGCCAGGGAATGGCGTCGGCGTCGGCGGTGTAGCGTTCGAGCACCGAGCCGACGACCTTGCCGCCGCCGTTGCTTTCCCAGGTCGGGCCGCCGTAGTGGATTCCGACGACGCCTTGACCGTCGGCGTCGGCGAACAGCAGCGCCTCGGGCCCGACGAACGCCCAGCTCGTGCCGTTCCAGCGGTAGACCTGGACGCCGGCGGCGTAGGTGTGGAAGGCGACCTTGTGCCCCGCCGGCACCTTCAGCTCGGGGCAGGCCTCCAGGTTTGGGGCGCGGTTGTCGTTGCCCGGTGCGGCGCCCGCGGGCGCAATGAGCGCCAGCAGGAGCAGCGCGATGGTCAAGAGCATGGCGTGAGCGGCGCGCGAACGGAGGGCGCGGGCTGCGGTGGAGCGGTTCATAATCATCCTCTTTTGTTTCGGCGGACCGATGAGATCTTTTGCCGGCCGCCTCGCGGAAGGTGGTTCATCGCTCGGCCGCTCGGCCGGGTCAGCGAACCAACATGATGTCGTGACTCTAGCCGCGCCGGGCCGGGCGACAATCTCCCTGTTTCGGGGCGTGCGGCTCTCGGGGCGTGCGGCTCTCGGGGCGTGCGGCTTCCGGGGCGTGCGGCTAAGCGCGGACGAACTGCCGGCCGAGGTGGGCGGAGAGTTGTTGGAGGGTGAGGGCGACGTTGACGTTGGCGTCGAGGTACTGCTCGGCGCGGACGATGGCGTCGATGGCGTCGCAGGCGCGGTCCAGCTCCGCCTCGTCGGTCGTCTCGGCAAGGCGCTGGCGGAAGCGCGACGCGGCGATGCGGAGGAAGATGGAGAGGCCTTCCTTGGTCGCCTGGTCCTTGCTCGCCAGCTTGTCGCGCTCGAGCTGCTTGACGGCGTAGGCCTCCGCAGCCTTCTTGAACCAGTCGGGCAGGTCGCCCGGCGCGCGGCCGTTGAGCAGGCCGTCGAGCTGTTGGATGAGGTCGCGCGCCGACGCGACCACGCCGTCCTCGATCCACCGCAGCGCGACGCCAAGGGAGCCCTCGGTCAGCGCGGCGGCGTCGGTGGCGATTGCCTTGTCGATCTTGCGCTTCTCCAACTCGCGCGCGACAATCCTGGCGTCAAGGTGCCCGAAGCGCACCGTCTGACTGCGGCTCTTGATGGTCTGGAGCAGGCAATCCGGCTGGTCGGTGATCAGGATCAGCAGCGTCGGCCCGGGCGGTTCTTCCAGCGTCTTGAGCAGCGCGTTCTGCGCCGGCGGGTTCATCAGGTCGGCTTCTTCGATCACGAACACCTTGCCGCGCCCCATGCCGGCCTTGCGACCCGCGGGCTCGACGACGTAATCACGCACCACGCCGATCGGCAGGTCGCGCGCCTTGCTGGCGTCCTTCTCCAGGCGGATGAGCTGGCGGTAGACGACGTGATAGTCCGGGTGGTTGCTGGACCCGTCGGGGTTGGCGACGCCCATCAGCGTGCAGCTATGGCACCGGCCGCAGGGGCGCGCTTCCGCCGGCTTCTCGCACAAAAACAGCGTGCCCAGCGCGCGCGCCGCCGTTGCTTTGCCGACGCCGGCGGGCCCGGCGAAGATCAGCCCGTGCGGCAGCCGATCCGCGCGGTACGCGCGCAGCAGCGTCGCGACGGCGGCGTCCTGTCCGAAGATGTCGTCGAGCGTGGTCAAGGCGTTGGACTGTGAGGCCCCAGCAGCCGCTGAAGATACCAGAGCAACAGCGCGATGCCGGCGAGCATCACCAGCCAGTAAACCATCCGCAGCGGGCCGGGCGGTCGCAACGATCGGGCCATGCCGTGTTCCTGTGGCGCGCGCACGCGTGCGCGCTGGTTACGCCAGCTCGGCTACCGCGCTGACCACGTCGGCGTGGACGGCGTCGATCGCGCGGTCGGCGTCGATCACGCGGTAGCGGGTCGGGTCGAGCTGCACCTGCGCCAGGTAATTCTGGCGAACCTGGTCATGGTACGCCAGCGAGCGCTGCTCGATGCGGTCGAGGTCCATCCCGGCCGCGGGATCGTCGGGGAAGAGGGTGAACTTCGGCCGCACGCGGGCCATGCTCGACTCGACCGGCAGGTCGAAGATCAGCGTCAGGTCCGGCCAGCGCCCCTTGATGGCGATGTCGCCCACGCGGCGGATCTCATCGGCGGACAACCCGTCGCCGCCGAGCTGGTACGCCAGCGTGCTGGAGACGAAGCGATCGGAGACCACCACGTTGCCGGCGTCGAGCGCGGGCAGGATCTTCTCGACCATCATCTGCGCCCGGGCGGCCATGTAGAGGAGCATCTCGGCGCGCATGCCCATGTCGGTGTTCCTCGGGTTGAGCAGGATCTCGCGGACCATCTCACCGATACGCGTGGCGCCGGGATCGTGCACGGGCAGCACGGAGACGCCGCCGCGCTCCAGCCGCTCGCGCAGCAGACGCGCCTGCGTGCTCTTGCCGCACCCTTCGCCGCCGTCGCAGACGATGAACTTGCCCGCCAGGTGCCTCATCACCGGCGGCGGATCGTATCGCAGCAAATGCGATTCGGCCACCGACCGGGCGTTATCGCGCGTCGGGGCAAGCGGGTGTGGTCACTGTTGCACTTCGATGCTGGTGAGCAGGTCAACGGAGTCGGCGATGGCGGTATCGCGCCCGCCGTCGCCGAAGAGGTGGTCGATGACGTCATCCACGGTGATGAGGGCATCGTCGCCCGCCCCGCCGCGGAGGGTGTCGGCGAAGCCGTCGTCGCCGTAGAGGCGGTCGTTGCCGCCGTTGCCGTAAAGCGTGTCGCGCCCGCCGTTGCCGCGGACGTGGTCGGAGTTGGCGCCGCCCTCAAGGCGGTCGTTGCCACCGTTGCCGTAGAGGGAATCGACGCCGATGTCGCCGATCACGGTGTCGTCGCCGCCTTGGCCCCAGACGGAATCGTTGCCCTCTCCGCCGTCGACGCGGTCGTTCCCCTCGCCGCCGAAGAGGGTGTCGTTGCCGGCGACGCCCGCGATAGTTTCGCGGCCGCTGCCGTCGCTTTTGATCAGGAGCTGGTAGACGCCCGAGGAATTGGCGGCGACGAAGAGGGTGCCACCCGCGCGGGTCAACTGCTCCGCCTGCACCCGCCGCCCCGCCTCGCTGCGCAGGTCGCGAACGAGCTGCGTGCCGGCGCCGGTGCCGTCGGTCTTCCACAACTGCGGGTCGTCGAACTCGTTGTAAGCAAGAAAATACGTGGTGCCGCCCAGGGTGCTGAACTCGTGCGGACGCGAGCCGACGCCGCCGGGTGGGCTCGAGCAGTTGCGTCGCGCTGACGCGCGCCCAGGCGACGTTGTCCGGCGCCGCCTCGAAGCGCTGCAACGCAGCGATGACCGCGCCGCTGCCATCGGGCCTGGCGTCGATCTGAACGTCATCGATGGAGCCGCTGATGGTGCTGACCGACATCGCCGTGAAGGTGCTTCCGCGCGCGGCGCCAGCGGCGTCAAACGATTGCACCCGCAGGTCCAGGTAGCCCGGCGTGGTCGCGTCCTCCTGCGTCCATGTCACGAAAAAACCGCCGCTGGCGTCCGTCGCGACGTCCGCTTCATGGCCGTCGGCGACGCGCACGGGCGCGGCGGCGGCGGCGTTCTTGGGGAGGCGGGCGACGTAAATTCGCCATCGTCGCCGTCGTACGCCACGACCGCGTCCCCGTCGCCATCCATGGAGACCGCCACGCGCAAGATCGAGCTGCCGGAGGCAATCGTGACCGGCCCACCCACCTGCGCACCCGCGGCGGAGTAGCGCACGACCTGCACTTCGTCGAGCGCGGGATCCGCTTCGCCAACGACGCGCGCGATCATGAATTCACCCGTGCCCGCGATCGCCAGGTCGTACGACCGCAGCGGTTTCGCGTCGCTGACGTCGACCGCGTCACCCGGGGGGACGACGCTCAGCAGGCGTCGCGGTTCCAGCGGCTCACAGTCCCGGCAGGTCATCATCATGTCGTCGCTCCGATGCGGGTCGGCACTGCGGCGGCGACGCTCTTGCCATGGGAGAGGTGCCAGGGGACGAAATGGTCGCCCGTGCGCGCCGGGCAGGGGCGCGATGCCGCGGAAGCCGAAGGTCCGCTCGGGCGAAGCGAGCGGCCGGCAAGCCTCGAGCCGTCCGACCCCGCCGAACAAGCGCAGCGCCGTCCCCATCCTCCACCTGCCCTTCGTGACGTGCTGTTGGCCAGTCCCCCTCGACCGGCGCGTCCCCCCTTCGGCCGCGCGGCCACCCTTAATGTGGGAGATGGCCGGCCCGGCGTTACAAACCGGTGCCGTTGCCGTGACTTCACACGATACGTCGGAAGCTCCCCGGCGAAGCCTCCCGTGGCCGCCGGCGTTCGGGCCCGGACGCGTTCGCGGAAGATTGCCGCGTGATCCTATCTCCGTCACGCGGGCGATCGGTGGTGGACGCGCCCGTTGCGTCGGAGTACTACCCCCACAGAGGCACCCAGCGCCGCCGGCGCGGAAGGATCGGGCAGATGGGCGACAGGCTACGCATCGCGTTCCTCGGCTTCCGGCACGGCCACGTGATGGGGCTGTATCAGGCGGCCCGGCGCCACCCGCGGGTCGAGGTGGTGGCGGCCTGCGGGGAGCACGCCGAGACCGCCAGCGCCCTGCGCCACGCGGCCGCGGCGGAGGCGAACGCTCCCACCGGCGCGGGCGGCGCCGTCCACCTTACCCATGCCTCGTTCGAGGATGTGTTCGAGCACGTCGATTTCGACGCCGTCGCCATTGGCGACGTCTACGCCCGCCGCGGAAGGCTGATCCTGCGCGCCCTGGAGGCCGGCAAGCACGTCATCTCCGACAAGCCGCTCTGCACCGACGCCGCGGAACTGGAGCGCATCATGACCCTAACCGGCACGAAGAGTGCGAGCCCGGAGCCGCGCGGCGGCGAGGACGGCGGGGACGGCGGGATCGGCGGCAACGCGCGGTTGCGCGGCCGCGGGCCGCGCGTCGGCTGCCTGCTCGACCTGCGGGAGCGCGCCGCCTTCCGTACGATGCGCCGGCTGATCGTCCGCGAGGGGGCGATCGGCTCGGTGCGCACCGTCAACTTCACCGCCCAGCACCCGCTGCTGCTCGGCCGCCGGCCGGCGTGGTACTTCGAGCCCGGCAAGCACGGCGGCACGATCAACGACATCGGCGTGCACGCGCTCGACCTGATTCCCTGGCTGACCGGCCGGCGGGTCGTGGAGGCCGTCGCCGCCCGCGCCTGGAACGCGCGCCTGCCGCGCTTCCCCTGGTTCCAAGACGCCGCGCAGGTGATGCTGCGGCTGGACAACGACGGCGGCGCGCTCGGCGACCTTTCCTACCTCGCCCCCGACGCCGCCGGTTACCGCGCCGCCCAGTACTGGCGCGTCACCTGCCACGGCGACGCCGGATCGGTCGAGGCCAACTACCACGCCGACGTGGTCGAGCTGACGCGCTCGACCGACCCGGCCGCGCAGCGCGTCCCCCTCGACCCCGCCCGCCCCGGCGGTTGCCTCGACGACTTCCTGGACGAGATCGAAGGAACCGCCGGACCGACCGGGGAGTTCGCAAATGGAAGCTCAGGGGCGGGATCCGCGGGCGCGTCCGGCGATTCGTCCGCGCCGTTGACGACGCGCGACGTGCTGGACGCCGCCCGCCGCGCCCTGCTGGTGCAGCGGGCGGCGGACGAGGGGCGGGCGCGCGTGCCGCTTGAGTGACGGGGCAGGCCACGCTACCCTACCGCCCCCCGGGGCGCGGGCGCGATGGCCGCGCTGTTTTACGCCGCGGGCCCGAACCCGAAGACCCGCAACGCCCGAAAGGAGCAGACGCATGGCTAAGCCCCGGCGCCGCCGCAAGGTCGGCAGCAAGAAGCGCAAAGCGCGGCGCGACCGTCGCAAGCGGTAGACACCCCGCCCGCGACGGCCCCCCCCGATCACCGTCCACCGCCCCGCGCCCGCGCCAGCCGCGCGGGCGCGGGCGCG
>DASQDR010000096.1:0-2284 GCA_035634055.1 Tepidisphaeraceae bacterium
AGCGGGCGAGCCGGCCGCCGCCGCGGGGAAACCCGAAACTCACTTGCGTTCCCCGCCGCACCGGCATAGAGTTTTCCCATCGCCGGAGAGGTGGCCGAGCGGCTGAAGGCGACAGTTTGCTAAACTGTTTTACGGGGTAAACCTGTAACGCGGGTTCGAATCCCGCCCTCTCCGTTTCTTCCCGTTCCACTCGAACCCGCCGCGCATCTGGGTCCGCACTCTTTAATTCGTAATATTCCACCTCGGCGCCCGGGCGCCCTCACGGCTGACAGGTCGCGTCACTGGCGGCCGGGCGGCTGCTTGCGGGGCTCGGTCGTCAGCAACCCCTGCGCGCGATCCCGGTGCGACCAGGCCGGGTGCGTGCGTGTTGCGCCGGTCGTGCCATTGGCTTCGTCCTGGCCGCGCGCGGGATGGGCGGATCGGGAAGTGGCTTCGTCTCCTGCGATTGCAAGCCGAGGGGCTTGCGGATTGGGTTCGTTTTCGCCGTCCGCGGGTGAGGGTGCGAGTGGGGTCGCCTTGCGGCCTGCCTGCTCTGCCGGTGCCGGTGCCGGTGCCGGTGCCGGTGCGGGTGCGGGTGGCGGCGGCTGGTCGGACGCGGGCGCGGTCGGCGGGGCGGAATTGGGTTCGTTTTCGCCGTTTGCGCAGATGACGGTGACGCGCACGGACGCGTCGACGGCGCTTGCCGCGCCGCCGGTTGCGCTCGCCAGCGCGTCATCGTGGTCAGCCAGCGGCAGCGGCAGGTCGTCCGCGCCGCCGTCGTCGCCGGCATCGTCCTGGCGGGCCTTGCGCAGCTTGGCCAGCTCGGCCAGCGCCTTGTCCATCGAGCGCTCAAGGCGCCCGGCGTGCACCTGCCAGCGCTGGATGGCGGCGGCGGCGTCGATCTCGCAGTAGAGGTCCGACGCGTCCTTCACGCAACGCCGGTCCTCACGAAACGCGAGCATCAGCCGCTGCTCCCCGGCGATCAGGCGCCTCAGCTTCCACGCCGCCAGCACCACGCGCTCGACGTACAGCCGCTCCAGCGCGTCGGCGGGGCGCAGCCGGCGGAACAGGTCCGCCCGCAGCGACGACAGTTCCTGCTCGTGCTCCCCGTCGAGCAAGAGGTGCTGGCAGAACAGCCCGTGAGTGGTGGCATTGCCGGCGGCGGACGCCTTCCCTTGCGGCGTCCGCGGGCCGGTCGAGAGTTGGGCGTTGCGGCGGTTGGCTTCGATTTGCGCTTGCGTGGCCATGGCGACGTGCTCCTTCCGCGGGCGCGCGGAACCGGCGCCCGGCGGGGTGGGGGGGGAGGAAAGCAACGGCAAGGGCCCGTGGGATCGTTGGGCCGGGTGCCGGCCGCGAACGCCGAACCCGCCCGAGCAGGCGGGGGCCGCGGCAAGGGTCAATCTAACATCGGAAATCGCGTTTGTCGGCCGAAATGTCTCGGCCAAGCCCGCACCCTACCCCTCGCCTGGTCTGCCGGGAGAGGGACCGGAGGCCCCGGTTGGCCGCGGCGTCGCGCGCGAGAAACCCGCCCCTTTTCCTCGATCTTATCTTGCAAACGCGCCGTACAATTTGCATGATTGGCCCGGCCCTCGGGCCGATAATAAGATGAAGTGCTGGCCCCCGCGGGCCGGGAGGTGTCTTCCGGCGGGGGTTGTCTGTTTGGAGTAACACGCCATTTCTACGAACTTCCGCCACAACGAGCAGATCAGGATCTCGCCCATCTTCCTGATCGATCAGGACGACAACAAGATTGGCTCGACGTCCACCGGCGACGCCCTGCGCAAGGCGCGCGAGGCGGGCCTGGACCTGGTCGAGGTCGCCCCTAACGCCCGCCCGCCGGTCTGTAAGATCATGGACTACGGGAAGTGGCGTTACCAGCAGCAGAAGAAGGAGGACAAGTCGCGCGCCTCCTCCCGCGGCGGGCAGCTCAAGGAGCTGAAGTTCCGCACGGTCAAGATCGGCGACCACGACCTGACCATCAAGGTGAACCACGCCCGCGAGTTCCTCAAAGAGGGGAACAAGGTGCAGTTCACCCTGCAATTCCGCGGGCGCGAGATGGCCCACCAGGAGCTTGGCCGCGACATCATGAACAAGGTCAAGGCGGAGCTGTGGGCGGTCAGCAAGGTTGAGCGCGACGCGAAGATGGAGGGCCGGCGGATGACGCTGGTGCTCCAGCCGGACCACAAGCCCGCCGGCGCCAAGCCGCCGGTGCCCGGTGGCAAGGCGCCCGCTTCACAGCCGGCGGCGGGCGGGCTGCGTCCCGCCGCGCCCGGTGGCGCGGGTGCGGGTCTGAACATCCCGGCCC
>DASQDR010000097.1:0-11679 GCA_035634055.1 Tepidisphaeraceae bacterium
GTCGCGGTGCAGCGAGCTGACGATGATCACGAACCGCTCGAACCACATGCCGATGTTGACGCACATCGCGACGAACATCACGACCGCCAGGTTGTTCCGCAGCCGCTTGCTCCAGAACAGTTGCGGCGCCAGCACGTTGCACGCGGTCATGCACAGCCACGCCCACCAGTACGGCCCGGCGACGCGGTTCTTGAAGTGGAACTGCTCGAAGTTCGAGCCGCTGTACCACGCGATGTAGAACTCGACCGCGTACGCGTAGGCCACGATCAGCCCGGTGCCGAGCAGCACCTTGCACATGTTGTCGATGTGGCGGCGGGTGATCAGGTCCTTGAGGCCGAACCATTGGCGGGCGGGGATCGCGAGCGTCAGCACCATCGCGAACCCGCCGAACACCGCGCCCGCGACGAAGTAGGGCGGGAAGATCGACGTGTGCCACCCGGGCACCTGCGAGGTCGCGAAGTCGAACGACACGACCGAGTGCACCGACAGCACGAGCGGCGTGCACAGCCCGGCGAGGATCAGGTACGCCTTCTCGAACCGGTGCCAGTGCCGCGACGAGCCGGTCCAGCCGAGCGCGAAGATGCCGTAAGCGATCTGCTTGACCTTCGACGTCGCGCGGTCGCGCAGCGTCGCCAGGTCCGGGATCATCCCCACGTACCAGAACAGCGCCGACACCGACGCGTAGGTGCTGACCGCGAACACGTCCCACAGCAGCGGGCTGCGGAACTGCGGCCACATGTCCATCTGGTTGGGAATCGGAAACAACCAGTACGCCAGCCACGGCCGGCCGACGTGCAGCGCGGGGAAGATGCCGGCACACATCACGGCGAAGATGGTCATCGCCTCGGCGAAGCGGTTGATGCTGGTGCGCCACTGCTGTCGGAACAGGAAGAGGATGGCGCTGATCAGGGTGCCGGCGTGGCCGATGCCGACCCAGAAGACGAAGTTGACGATATCGAACGCCCAGTTGACCGGCGTGTTGTTGCCCCACACGCCCACGCCGGTCAGCACCAGGTAGCCGATGGTGATGCCGAGCAGGCTGAGGAGCCCCAGTGACATCGAGAAAGCGATGTACCACGCCAGCGGGGTCTTGCGCGCGTTGATGGAGGTGACGGTCTCGGTGACGTCGCCGAAGGTCTTGCCGCCCAGCACCAGCGGCGCGCGCTGGCCCGGGCGCTCGACGGTGTTGTCCACCTCGCCGTGCATCCGCGGCAGTTCGTCGGGAGAAATGGCGGTCATTTAATGCTCCGACTCCTTGGTCGCGGCGGGGGACGCGGCGGGCGCGGTGGATGCGGCGGCACCGGCGGCATGATGCTGTCCGCTACCACCAGCACCACCGTGGCCCACGGCCTGGCCGGTCCCGGCGCCGGCGGGAATCGCGTCGAGCGACTCCGCCGGGTTGCGGACCTTCGCCAGGTACTGCGTGCGCGGGCGGGTGTTCAGCTCTTCCAGCACGCTGTAGGCGCGCGGGCTCTTGTGCAGTTGCGTGACGGTCGCGGCGCGGTCGTTGAGGTTGCCGAAGATGATCGCCTGCGTGGGGCAGGCCTGCTGGCAGGCGGTCAGCACCTCGCCGTCGGCCAGCACGTCGCTCGGCCGCCCGCCGGCGAGGTGGTCGTTCTTCGCCTTGATCTTCGCCTGCGCGATGCGCTGGGTGCAGTAGGTGCACTTCTCCATCACCCCGCGCATGCGGACGGTCACTTCCGGGTTGAAGACCATCGCCTTGATGGGGTTGACCGACTTGTTCTGCTGCGTGTCGGGGATGTCCAGCCACGGCGCCGGGAAGCGCCCGCCGCGCGGGTCCAGCGAGTGCCAGTCGAAGTAGTTGAACCGCCGCACCTTGTACGGGCAGTTGTTCGAGCAGTACCGGGTGCCGATGCACCGGTTGTAGACCATGGTGTTCAGCCCCTCGGTGTCGTGCACGGTGGCGGCGACCGGGCAGACCTGTTCGCAGGGGGCGTTCTCGCAGTGGACGCACATCATCGGCTGGAAGGCGACCTCCGGGTTGGGGTCGTCGATCGCTCCCTTGAAGTAGCGGTCGATGCGGATCCAGTGCATCTCGCGGTTGACCGCGACCTCGACCTTTCCGACCACCGGGATGTTGTTCTCGCTCACGCAGGCGACGACGCAGGCGTTGCACCCGATGCAGGCGGTCATGTCGACGGCCATGCCCCAGGCGTGCGGCTCGGTGAAGGCCTTCTCCTGCCCGCCCTCGGCGACGACGTGCGGCGGATCGAAGAGCTGGAGCCGCAGGTCGCCGTGCCCGTGCGGGTGGGCGGAGCGGGGGTTCTGCTTGAACTCCGCCAGCGTCGTCTCGCGCACGACGATCCCGCTCTTGTGCTTCTCGCCGACGCGCGCCTCGCGGCCGGCGAAGCCGACGGGGTCGATGATGTGGTGTTCCTGCGTGGTCGCCAGCTTGTAGGTGCCGCCCGCCTTGGCGACGTTGCCGCCGAGCGCGGCGGACCACTGGTTGGCGGTGCGGACGGGGTAGACGTCGAAGCCGACGCCGGTGCCGACGTTGCCGCCGTCGCGCCGCCCGTACCCCAGCGGCAGCGTGATCACGCCCACCGGCTGCCCGGGCAGGATGTACGCGGCGATCTGAAGCGACTTGCCGTTGAGCGGCAGCGTGAGCAGGTCGCCGCTGGCGACGCCGAGCTTGTCGGCGTCAATCTTGCTGATCATCGCGGCGTTGTCCCACGTCAGCTTGCTAAGGGGGTCGGGCGTCTCCTGGAGCCAGCCGTTGTTAGCGAAGCGGCCGTCGTAGATCGTGGGATCGGCGATGAAGCGAACCTCCATCGCGTCGCCGCCGGCGATGTTCGGCTGCGCGACGGCCTGCGCCGTGACGTTGGCGGCCGCGGCGGCAGTGTTGGCAACGATGCCGTCGTGCAGCACGACGTTGAACGCCTTGTCCTTCTCCGCGCCCGCGCCGCCGCCGCCGCCGCCGCCGCCGCCAAGCATCGGCTCAAGCGTCCGGCGGACCAGCGCCCGTCCGCCGGTCAGGTCGTCGCCGGCCAGCAGCGCCAGCAACTCGATCGACGACATTCCACCGAACAGCGGCTCGATCAGCGGCTGCTGCACGCTGACGGTCCCGTCGTACGCCCGCGCGTCGCCCCAGCTCTCGAGGTAGTGCGCCTTGGGCAGGTGCCACGCGCAAGCCTTGGACGTCTCGTTGTAGTAACCGCTCAGGTGGACCGCGTTGGCCACGGTACCGAGCAGCTTCTCGAACTCGACCTCCGCCGGCGCGTCGTACGCGGGGTTGCCGCCGAGGATCAGCAGCGTCTGCACGCCGCCGCCCTGGATTTGCTTGGCGAGCTGCGCGACCGCCTCGGCGTGGGTGGGGCGGTCGGCGTCGGGGACGGCCAGGAACGTGATCGTGTTGCCAATCGAGCCGAGCGCAGCATTGATCGCCATGGTGATCGCCTGCGTCTCCGGCGGCAGGTGCGAGCCGGCGGCGACGACGGCGTTCTTCCCCGCGGACCTCAGGTCCGCCGCCAGCGCGTCGAGGAACTTGCCCTCTTCCGCCGTCAGCTCGCCGACCGGCTTGGCTCCGCCGACGCCCAGGCGGGCGGCGAGGTTCCACGCCAGCGTGGTCACGCGGCTCGGCTTCAGCGGAAGCCGCGCGTCGGCGACGGCACCCGTGATGCTGAAGACCGATTCGGCCACGTACACGCGGCTCATCGAGCGGTTGCGGTCGGCGCTCTTCCGCCGCTGCACCCAGTCGTTGGCGTAGCGCGTGTGGGCGGGGTGGGCGCCGAGGAAGTCGCAGTCGAGGGAGACCACGACGTCCGCCTTCTCCAGGTGCAGCCGCGGGCGGAGCACCTGCCCGAACGCCAGGCGCGTCGCGAGGCGCTCGTTATCGTGGCTGACCGGCTCGTACTCGTAGAACTTCGCCTGCGGGAACTTGGCGAGGAAGCGCTTGCGGAGGTCGGCGAAGGTCGGGCCGCTACATGCCTCGTGCAGGATGGCGACGTTGGCGCCGTTGCCAGCGAAGAGCGTCGGCGCGGCGGCGCGGAACGCCTGCCAGTTGACCGCCTTGGCGGCCTGTCCCTTGCCCTGCACCACGCCGCGGCTGCGGTCCGGGTCGTAAAGCTCAAGGACGCTCGCCTGCGCCAGCGCGTCGGCCGAGCCGTAGCGCTCGGTCACGCGGCTCATCGGGTGCAGCGGGTTGCCCTCGATCTTGATCGGGCGGCCCTCGTAGCTGACCGCCAGCAGCCCGTGCCCGACGCCGCCGAGCTCCATCACGGTGGCGTAATGCTCGCTCAGGCCCGGGATGCGCCCTTCGGGGTTGGCCGACTGCGGGACGAGCGTTTCCTCCGGCCAGCGGCGGCACCCGGTCAGCCCGATGCCCGCCAGCGCCATCGAAGCCGCCATCAGCTTCATGAACCGCCGGCGCGACAGCCCGCGGATCTGCTCCGGGTCGTAGCCGGGGAACTCCTTCTCGATCTGCGCGAGCACCTCCGGGCTCTCGGACAGTTGTTCGAGGCTGCGCCAGTACTGCGGTCCGGTGACGTGATGGTTTACCTGTGACACGTGGAGCAAGCCTGCATGTAGTTAGCGTCGCGGATCTTGAATTCGCTCTTGAGCTGCTTGGCCAGCGCGTTGCCTTCCTCGCCGGCCGGCGGGCGCCAACCGAGGTTGGTGATCTGGTCCAGCGGGCGAAGGCGCTTTTCCGGCTGGCGGTGACAGTCGAGGCACCAGCCCATGCTCAGCGGCTGCGCCTGCGCCACCACGTCCATCTGGTCGACCCGCCCGTGGCACTCCACGCAGCTCACGCCGCGGTTCACGTGCGCCGAGTGGTTGAAGAAGACGAAGTCCGGCAAGTCGTGGATGCGCTGCCACGGCACCGGCTTGCCGCTGGCCCAACTGTCGCGCACCGGCTGGAGCTTGACGCTCTCGGGCTTGATGCTGACGTGGCAGTTCATGCACGTCTGGGTCGGCGGGATCGTCGAGTGCGGGCCCTTGTCAACGCCGATGTGGCAGTAGCGGCAGTCGATGCCGAGCTGCCCGGCGTGCTGCGCGTGGCTGAACTGCACCGGCTGGACCGGCGCGTAGCCGACCGAGGTCGTCTTGGGGCTGAACCCCAGCCCGGCTAGCACCGGCGCGTACAGCGCGCCGCCCGCGCCGCCGACCACCAGGATCAGCAGGACGTAGTTCGTCCAACGCGGGAAGACGAAACGGGTGTTCGGCGTCGGGGTCGTGGGAGTGGTGGGATCAGTTTCGGCCATTCCGAGATCTCGCTCGCTCTCGCTGTCGCGCTCCGGTCGCCGCGGCCGGTTGCGTCGTGGCAACGTCCCGCGCGTGGGGCGCCGTCACGGACGGACCACAGAAGCGTCGCGGAGGACCGGCCGGGCCGTCGGGTGCGCGCGCGCCTTCCGCCCTGTGGCGGCTAACTATTGGGACTCGCGCGCGTCCCGTCAACGCCGCCGTCGTGCGGCCTTTTGCCGCAGGGACGCCGAGCCATCCGCGCCGCGCGTCCCGTGTCCTCCACGCGCGCCCGCGCGCGATCGTGACACGCTCGGCCCGCGCGTGGTGCGCCTTGTTACTCCAGAGGAGGGAGTTTTGCCAACTTGCGTTGCAGCGAGCGGCGGTGAATCCCCAGCCGGCGCGACGCTTCAGAAATGTTGCCGCGGCAGTCGGCCAGCACCCGTTGGATGTGTTCCCACTCGACGCGCGCCAGCGAGGGCGGCGTCTCCGGCAGCGCGCCGCCCGCCGTGCCGGACGCCCCCGTGACCGCCGCGGGCGGCGCGTCGCCCCCGCCGGTCGCGGCGGCGCCCCCGTCGCGCTCGAAGACCGCGAGGATTTGCTCGGTATCGACCGGTTTGCTCAGGTAATCGATCGCCCCGCGGCGGACGGCCTCAACGGCGGTGGCGATGCTCCCGTAACCGGTGAGCACCAGCACCTGCATGTCGGGATCGATCGCCACCAGCTCCGGGATCAGGTCGATCCCCGACTTGCCCGGCATGCGAAGGTCCACGATCGCCCGCCCGGGCCGAACCGCGCGCGCCAGCTCCACCGCCGCCTGCGCATCCCTGGCTTCATGCGTTTCAAAACCCCGAGAAGCCAGTGCCCGCACCAACCGTCCGCGAAACGTCGCGTCGTCATCAACCACCAGGATCTTGTGACGGTCGGCGGGCATGCGGCGCGGTGCAGTATAGCGACACGACGCCGTGGGCGCGTGCGCCGCCCGCGCTGCATCCCCGGCCCGGGCGAGCAGCTCAACCGGCAGCGCTGTCGGCGTCGCCTCCGCCGATCTGACGACGGGTCACGGGCCAGGGGCGGAACGTGGCGCTGACCACGTCGATCTTCTGCAGGCGGCGCTGGAGTTCCCGAACCCACGCTGGCTCCGCGCCCAGGTCAGCCGGCGCGTCGAGGCTCTCGTAGAGCGCGTCGGCCAGCTCCAGGGGCTCGGCCCTCGGTGAGCCGCAGCGCTTCTTCGATGACGCTTGCTTTGCTCCGGATATCGCTGAGCAAACTGCAAGACAGTTCTCACGCCGCCCCGTCATCGCTCGGGCCGCTCTCGGGGATGACCAGCGTCGAGCGCGTCCCTACCCCCTCGCTCGACGTCAGCTCGAACTGTCCGCCGTAGCGCTCGGCCACCAGCCGAACCAGGAACAGCCCCAGCCCCATTCCCTTGCCCGGTTCCTTGGTGGTGAAGAACGGACGCCCCGCGCGGCGGAGGACGTCGTCGGGCATGCCGGTGCCGCGGTCGATGACCGTAAACATGGTCCGCCCGTCGGCGGCGCGGATCTCCAGCCGCACCGGGCGGTCGGCGGGGGTGGCGTCGAACGCGTTGCGCAGCAGCACGTGCACCGCCTGCTCGATCGCCCGCACCGGGCCGGTCACGTACTTCAGCGGCTGGATCGAGTGCACCTCGAGCCGCGCGCGCTCCTCGGGCGGCAGGTCGCTGCGCAGGCGCTCGATCAGCTCCGACAGCGGCACGCTGGTGACGGTGTGGTGCAGGCTCTCGATGATGTCCACGCGCATGCGGTCGAGGATGGCGCGGCAGCGGTCGACCTCCTGGCGGATCAGCTTCGCGTCCTCGTTGACGAACGCGTCCCTCGCCGACGCCAGTTCCAGCTCCTTGGCGATTACCGCGATGGTGCCCAGCGGCGTTCCCAACTCGTGGGCGGCGCCGGCGGCCAGCGTCGAGAGCGAGGCGAGCTGCTCGCTGCGCGCCACGCGGTCGCGCGTGGACGACAGCTCCACCTCGCGCTGCCGCAGCGCGCCCGTCACGCGGCTGACGAAGGAGCCGATGAGCACCGCCACCAGCGCGAAGGCGATCCACTGCCCCATGACGGCGGCCATCGGCGGCAGCGGCTGCTCGCCGAGCGGGCGGTGGAAGAACATCAGCAGTGCGAACGACGCGCACGCGACGGCGGCGATCAGCCACGTCCATGCCGCCCCCAGCACCACCACCGCCATCACGATGTGGATCACGTACAGGATGCTGAACGGGTTCTGCGCCCCCCCGGTGTAATAGAGCAGGGCGGTCAGCAGCAGCACGTCGAGCACGATCAGCGCCGGCACCAGCCCGCGCGGCGGCGGGGCGGCGGCGCGGCGCATCAGCCGCGCGACGAGCAGGTTGCTGACCACCGTCGCCGCGATCACGCAGGTGATCGGCAGCACGGCGATGCGCAGCTTGAGGATCCCGCCGGCCACCGTGATGGCGAGCAGTTGCCCCGCCACGGCGAGCCAGCGGAGGCGCACCAGCCAGGTGAGGACGATGTCCGGCTCATTCGCCAGCCGCCGGGCGGGCCCGGTGTTGAAGTCGCGACGATCGCCGGTGTCGCCGGCCGCGCCGACCGGGCCGGCGCCATGGCCGACGGCACCGGCGGGCGTGGGACCAGGGGCGATTGGCGGAGTAACGTGCACGGCCGCATTTTAGCGCGACACGTGCCTGCCCGTCGCGTGTTGGTTTAGCGCGCGTGCGTGTTGAATCGCAGCGAGCCTCCTGACCGCGCTTGCCCGTTGGATGGACGCGTGTCCCTTGGGACTACGCGGGTGATCCCCGCAGCGTGCGCCCGAGGGAAACCGACGGTTGAGTCGGTGGCGGCCCGCCCGTGGGGGAAGCCGGAAAAGCCGACAGGTCCGGCAGTAAGTACGCCGGACCTGTCGTGCTCTCTCTCTCTGCCTGTTGCCGGCGGGCGCGTGATTCGGCCCGCCAATCTCAACTACCGTGGCTCTTCGTACACCTCGAAGTCGTCGTCGTTGCCCACGGGGTGGGTCATCGCCCGCCCGCTGGGCCAGAAGGGGGTGAAGAGGATGAACGCCACCATGGCCGGCAGCAGGTTGGGCAGCAGCGAGTTGGTCGCCAGGCACCCGGCCAGCGCCATCAGCCCGCCGACCTCGATCGCCAGCCAGACGATCAGCATTCCCTTGAGGTAGTTCTTGGGCGAGACCACGCACCCGTCCCAGTAGCACTTGAACTCATGGCTGCGCCAGAAGAACGACGCCGGCACCGCCAGCGCCAGGTAGATCATGCAGGCGAGGAACCAGCGTTGCGCCATGGCGGTGTCGGCGACGGCGGCCTCGTTGTCAAGGAGGTGCCACATGACGAAGAGGAACATCAGGGCGGGGACCGACATCAGCGCCAGCCAACTGACCCACGCGATGCGCAGGGCCTGACCGGCGGTGAGCTGGGAATGTTCCTGGACGGGCACTGCCGCGATTGTGGCCATAGAAGTGACTCCTCTCGATGCGCCTTGTCCTTTCCAAGCCGATCCGGGGACGCCCGGGGCGGCGTCGATGTGATGCAGGCAGCATGCCGCACGAACGCCGCAGGATCAAGTCTTTTTCTTGTAATCCGCTGTCGCTGCTGAGCTTGTGAAGGAAGGCACGATGTCAACGGAGTCGCTGGTCCCGTTTTCTCCGACCAGCGTGAGCACGGTTAGCTTTTCAGCCGCAGGCAGCACCAGCCGCTGGAGGAGCAGGCTCTTGGGCGGCACGAGGATGCCGTTCACGCCCAATTCGTCGCGCACCGGCTCGGGGAGCGGCACCCGTTCGCTCCACTGCACGCGCAGGGGGCGGGGGCTTTCGCCCGCGAGCGACCACCGCGTCTCCGGACCGGTCTGACCTTTGTCCCAGAGCAGCACTAGAACGTGAATCTCTTCACGATCCCTGTTCAAGGCCAGCACCTGAAACGCTCGCTGCCGGGACATCAGCGGCAGGCCGTCAACCGCGGGCGCCCGGACCGCGCTCTCCCCGGCAAACTGGCGCACGAGCCCGTCGGTCCACGCCGCCACCCGCTGCGGCACCACCCGGCGCATCCCCGGCGGCGTCTCGGCGGGGGACATATAAGCCACCGTTCGCGGCACCGGATCGGGCAGAGAATTGGACCGCACCGCCTCCTGCGCCAGCTTCTTCCGAAACAGCATCACCCCGCCCGGCAGCGTTAGCGCCAGCAGGACGGTGATGAAGATCAGGTTGTGGCGCGATTCCTTTGTCATCCGGGCGGCGGATCATATGCCGGGGGAGCGGGCCGTCAGCGTTGGCGGCGCCTCGGCCGTCGACGGTGACGCCGCCGCCCCTGTCGCCCCTGCGGCCGCGGCCGCCGCCGGCTTCATCTCGTGCAGCCTGCGCGCGTCTGCTTCGCGAACCGGGTCCAGTTGCACCACGTCGTTACTGAATAGCAGGGCGACCGTCCAGTCGATGAGGATGCGGATGCGGCGCGACCACTGCGGCATCTGCATCAGGTAGTAGCTGCGCCAGACCCACCAGGCGATGAAGCCGTAGATGCGGACCTTGCCGATGCGCCCGACGCCGCGGTAGTGCCCCAGTGCCGCCAGCAGGCCCATGGTCTCGTAGACGAACGGCTGGAGGTCCCCGCGCCCGCGGATCGTGCGGGCGATGTTGCCAGCCAGCACCTTCGCCTCGCGCAGCGCGTGTTGCGCCAGCGCCGGGTACGGTCGCCCGCTCGGCGAGGGGATCGATGCGTTGTCCCCCAGCGCCCACAGTTCCGGGCGATCCTTCACGCGCATGGTGGGCTCGACCACGACCGCGCCGCGCGGCGTGCGCTCGACCGGAAGCTGCGCCACCAGCGGGCTGGGAGCGACGCCCGCAGCAACGATGATCGTGTTGCTCTCGATCGGCTCAGCGCTGCCGCCACCACCATCGCCACTACCATCGCCACCGCCACCACCACCACCGCCGCCACCGCCGCGCAGGTAGACGTGAGAGCCGTCAATGCGGTCAACGAACGTGGAGGTGCGGATGTTCACGCCGCGCTGGCGGAGCACCTTGTCGATGTACTTCGAGATCGGCTCGTCGAACTCCGGCGCTACCCGCGGGCCGGCCTCGATCAGCTCGTAGCGGATCTCGCTCGGGCGGACGTTCTTGTACGCGCGGGCGACGTTGGGGATGAACTCGGTCATCTCGCCGATCAGCTCCACCCCGACGAACCCCGCGCCGACCAGCACGAACGTGAGGTCGCGCCGCTTGCGCGCCGGGTCGCGCTCCACGTCGGCGCTCTCGAAGCGCTGGATCACGTGGTTGCGCAGGTGCATGGCGTCGCCGAGCGTCTTGAACGTCTTGGCGCTTTCCGACCCTGGAATCAGCCGCGTGTTGGTCACGCCGCCCAGCGCCAGCACGAGCTGGCTGTAGTCCAGGTCGTAGGGGTCGCCGCCCTCGACGCGGACGTGGACCTTGCGCCCCTCGAGGTCGATGCCGAGGATCTCCGCCTGCACGAAGTGCGTCCGGCGGAACATCGTGCGCATCGGGTTGACCGCGTGCCGCGGCTCCAGGACGCCGCTGCCCGCCTCGAACAGCAGGGGGGAGATCAGGAAGTAGTTGTCGCGGCTGATGAGGATGATGTCCGCCTCGGCCGGGCGGAGGGTGCGCTCGAGGTGCAGCGCGGTGTACACCCCGCCGAACCCGCCCCCAAGGATCACGATCCGCGGGCGCTGCACGATCGTTCCGGCGGCTGCCGGTGCGCCGCCGGCGGCCGGCGCGCGGGGC
Organism: Tepidisphaeraceae bacterium; assembly: GCA_035634055.1. GTDB lineage: Bacteria > Planctomycetota > Phycisphaerae > Tepidisphaerales > Tepidisphaeraceae > JAICTV01. Next base: position 10,951 of record DASQDR010000097.1, read on the forward strand.
GCGTCAGCAATGGGATCAGTTGTCGTCATGTTCTTCTCGCGTCACCCGCCACCCGTTCACCGGCTGGCCCGCTCATCCTGATGCACCGCGACCACCACCTTCCCCAGCGGACCTTTCTTCAACCGCTCGAACGCATCGTGCAGGCGCTCGAACGGGAAGACGTCGTCCACCACCGGGCGTGCGTCGCTGCGCGCCATGATAGCCAGCACCTGGCCCCAAGCGTGCTGCGCCTCGTCGGGCGCGTAGTCGCCGACGAAGACGCCGCGGATCCAGATCCGGCGGAAGAACAGGGCGGCGGTGTTGAACTGCGGCACCGGCCCCGCGAGCCGCCCGATCACGGCGACCTTGCCGTTGCGGCCGAGCGTGTCGACGAGGTCGGAAAACCCTTCTCCGCCAACGTTGTCGATCGCCAGGTCCACCTTGCCGCCGCCGCCGAGGTGTTCGTTGAGCTGCTTGCGCCACGTCGGGTCCGCCGGATCATAGACCGCCTTGGCCCCGAGTCGCAGCAGCGCGTCGCGCTTCGCGTCGCCGCGCGACAGGCCGATCACGTGGTGGCCCATCGCGGCGCCGAGCTGGATCGTGGCCACGCCGACGCCGCCGGACGCGCCGGTGACGAGGATGACGGAGCCCGCCGCCAGCGGCTCGCACCACTGCGTCATCGCCTGGTAGGCCGTCAGGTAAACCAGCGGCGCGCCCGCCGCCTGCGGCTGGGTCCACCCCGGCGGCGGC
>DASQDR010000098.1:0-42217 GCA_035634055.1 Tepidisphaeraceae bacterium
GCGGGGGGCGCGGGGGGCGCGGGCGGCCGATACGCGTTGATGTTCACGCCTCACCTGATCCCGATGACGCGCGGGATCCTGTCCACCGTTTACGTCCGGTCGCGCGCGACGACGCAGCAGTGCATGGAGGCGGCGCGGGCGTTCTACCAGGATCGCCCCTTCGTGCGCGTGGTCGAAAGGCCGCCGCACACCAAGTGGGCGCTGGCGTCGAACCTGGCGTTCGTCCACTACGCCGCCGACCCGGAGCGCGGCACGGCGATCGCGATCGGGGCCATCGACAACCTCGGCAAGGGCGCCGCCGGGCAGGCGGTGCAGAACGCGAACCTGATGCTCGGCCAACCGGAGACCGCCGGCCTGGAGGGGACGCCGATCTGGCCGTGACAGAGCGGCCGCGTCACAGGTTGGCGATGACCAGGGTGACGCCGCCGGCCAGGAGCGTCACCACCACCAGCAGGACGATCAGGTGTCGGCGCGAGCGCGCCGGCCGGCGGCGCGGATGGCCTGCTCGGCGTCGCGCCAGGCTTGCCCGGCCGCCCCGGGCGCGCCGTGGTGCGCCAGCAACTGCTCCAGGCCGGTGGCGATGGCGCCGAGCAAGCGGGCGTGCAGGTCCATCTTCCTGGGGTTCTCCCCCACCGTCCCCACGCCGAACGATGCCGCCGAGCCGCCCCACGCGTAGTTCGCCTCGATCCAGAGCACGACCGTGACCCGCCCGCGGTCCCAGTTGACGTGGGCGGTCTGCGGCAGCTCGGCGACGTTCCTGGCGCGGGCGGCGCTCTTCTTGCCGCGGCGAAGCTCCAGCGTGTCCCACTCGCCGGCAACCGGAAAGGCGACCTCGCGCGGGCCGCGCTCGAAGCCGCGCGCGGCGAGGAACTCCGTCGCCGCGCGCGCATCGCCTGCGGCGCGTCCATCGTGGTCACGAACGTGTGCTCGATCACCATGGCAGCAGTCCCCCGCCTTGCTCCGACAGCAGGACCAGGAAGTTGTGCCCGAAGTGGGCGATCATCCCCGGCAACAGCGACCCGCTGCGCTGCCGCAGCCACGCGAGCGCGGCCCCCATCAGGAACAGGTGCGGCATGCTCGGCACCGACAGGTGAAGGATCGCGAACATCGCGGGCGGCGCGGGCGGCGCGGGCGGCGCGGGCGGCGGATCCTCGGGCGTGGGATAGCTCAACACGATGACGTTTCAGCAGCGAAGTGGCTGCGCCGCCTTTGCGGTGCCTTCTGGCGCGGCTGGCGGGGGCATGATAAATCCCCGCCGGTATTCGTGCCAGTCGGCGCTTCGGGTGCGGACCGACAGCGCCGAGGGCGCGCGCGGGGGTGTCGATGGCGCGTGCCCGGTCACGCGCGCCCGCCCGCCCGCCCGCGGCGGTCAGGCCTCGTTCCCCGCGCGCTCGCCGAGGGTGGTGGCGGCCAGGATCTCGCTGCCGCCGCGCTTGGCGGCGCGGCGGGCCTGCCAGAGCTCGAAGACCATCGGCAGCACCGAGATCACGATGATGGCGACGATCACCAGCTCGAAGTGCTTCTTCACGAACGCGAAGCCGCCGAAGAAGTAGCCGGCCGCGACGCAGATCACCACCCAGGCGATGGCGCCGACGATGTTGAAGAGCCAGAAGCGGAAGAAGTTCATCCGCCCCACGCCCGCCACGAACGGGGCGAAGGTGCGGACGATGGGGACAAAGCGGGCGAGGATGATCGTCTTGCCGCCGTACTTCTCGTAGAACGCCTGCGCCTTCAGCAGGTGGTTGCGGTTGAGCAGGCGGCTCTTGATCGACCGCTTCCCCGGCGGGCGGGCGAGGTTCGGCTCGCCGGCGGCGGCGGCGGCGGGCGCGTCGTCCTCCTCCTTGAACACCGCCGGGCCGAGCTTGTAGCCGATCCAGTAGTTGACGGCGTCGCCGAGGATGGCGGCGACGATCAGCAGCACGGTGACCAGCGGCAGGTTGATCCCGATCTCGTGCCGGGCGCCGATCGCCCCCAGCGCGAACAGCAGCGAGTCGCCGGGCAGGAACGGCGTGATCACCAGCCCGGTCTCGGCGAAGATGATCGCGAACAGCACCGCGTAGAGCGTCGGCTGGCCGATGTAGGAGACCATCGACGCCCAGGCGGAGTCGTCGCCAAGGTGGCGGAGCAGGTTGTACAGCCGAGAAAAGAATTCCATCGAGATCACGTCTCCAAGCGCGTGTTGCCGGCCGCCCTCTTACCGTATCGGCCAACCGGTTGCCAGCGGACCAGACCCCGGCCCGCCCCCGCCCGGGGCAGCGCCGTCGGCTTTTCCCTGCGGCGGATCGGCGCGGTAAGATGTGTGGCGATGGCCAAGAAGAAGCTGCCCAAGGTGCTGGCCCTGCTGGACGAGGACATGTGCACCGGCTGCGAGGCGTGCATGACCGTCTGCCCGGTCGACTGCATCCACATCATCCCCGGGCCGCGGCACGAGGCGGCCTTTCAGGTCTGCACCATCGACCTCCCGCGCTGCATCGGCTGCACGCTCTGCCACCAAGTCTGCCCGTGGGACTGCATCACGATGATCCCCACCGATCAGTTCCTCCAGAACGACAACACGGCCCCCCAACTCGAATAGCCGCGGCGGGCGCACGGGCGCGTCGCGCGCATTGGCGTCGTGCCCCGGCAGCTCGATCCCTCCCCCGCTCGCGCCCGTCGCTCCGCCATGGGTTTTCCCGGCTGCTCCCCTCGGCCGCGATCGCGCGCACAGAATGTCGTGCAGCCGCAGGGGTGTTACAGCCGATAAGATCAAGTCACCAGCGTCGGCTCCGGCGGGCTCGACGCGGTCGTGGTCATTTGATTACCGGTCCCCCCGGTCTACAATCGATCGTTGCGGCAATGGCGGTGCTGAACTGACCGGGGCGTGAGCCGTACTACTCATTGTCCCCGGCGTGCAACCGAAGACTGAAGTCGAGCGGGTCGGCGGTCGTTGCAGCGCGCCGGCCGACAGGAGATGGACATGTTTGAACGTTTCACGGATCGGGCCCGCAAAGTCATGGCGCTGGCGAACCAGGAGGCCCAGCGCTTCAACCACGAGTACATTGGCACGGAACACATCCTCCTGGGTTTGGTGAAGGAAGGGAGCGGCGTCGGCGCCAACGTCCTGAAGAACCTGGACGTGGACCTGCGCAAGGTACGCCTGGAGGTCGAGAAGCTCGTCAAGAGCGGCCCGGACATGGTCACCATGGGGAAGCTGCCCCAGACCCCCCGGGCCAAGAAGGTCATCGAGTACGCGATCGAGGAAGCCAGAAACCTGAACCACAACTATGTGGGCACGGAACACCTCTTGCTGGGGCTGCTCCGCGAGCACGACGGGGTTGCGGCTCAGGTGTTGATGAACCTCGGCCTGAAGCTCGAAGAGGTTCGGGAAGAGGTCTTAAATCTGCTGGGAGCAGGCGTGGAAAGCGAAGAACCACAAGCTCAGGAAAAGCAGGGAACCAAGGGCAAGAGCAAGACCCCCGCGCTCGATTCCTTCGGGCGCGACCTGACCGAGCTGGCCAAAGAGGGGCAGCTCGACCCGGTCATCGGGCGCAAGAACGAGATCGAGCGCGTCATCCAGATCCTCTGCCGGCGGCAGAAGAACAACCCGGTGCTGCTCGGCGAGGCGGGCGTCGGTAAGACCGCCATCGTCGAGGGGCTGGCGCAGATGATCGTCGGCAACACCGTGCCGGAGATCCTGCACGACCGCCGGCTGGTCGTGCTGGACCTGGCCATGATGGTCGCCGGCACCAAGTACCGTGGGCAGTTCGAGGAGCGCATCAAGGCGGTCATGAACGAGGTCCGCCGGGCGAAGAACGTCATCCTCTTCATCGACGAGCTGCACACGCTGGTCGGGGCCGGCGGCGCCGAGGGCGCCATCGACGCCTCCAACGTGCTTAAGCCCGCGCTGAGCCGCGGCGAGATCCAGTGCATCGGCGCCACCACCTTCGACGAGTACCGCAAGTACATCGAGAAGGACGCGGCGCTGGCGCGGCGGTTCCAGCCGATCACTGTGGACCCGCCCTCAAAGGAAGACGCCGTCAGCATCCTCAAGGGGCTGCGCGACCGCTACGAGGCGCACCACCGCGTGCAGATCACCGACGCGGCGCTGGAATCGGCCGTGGAGATGAGCGACCGCTACATCACCGGCCGCTGCCTCCCGGACAAGGCGATCGACGTGCTGGACGAGGCGGGCGCGCGCATTCGCCTGCGCAGCATGACCAAGCCGCCGAACCTCGCCGAGCTCGAGGAGCAGATCGAGCGCTTGAGCATCTCCAAGGACGAGGCGGTCAAGAACGCCGAGTACGAGGAGGCCGCCAAGCTGCGCGACCAGGCCGAGGCGCTGCGGGCCAAGAAGGAAGAGATGCAGCGCGCGTGGCGCGACAAGGCCAAGGAGATCGACGGCGTCGTCGACGAGGAGGTCATCGCCGAGGTCGTCTCCAAGATGACCGGCGTGCCGCTGACCCGCCTGGAGAAGGAAGAGGCGCAGCGCCTGCTGGAGCTCGAAAACGAGCTGCACAAGCGCGTGGTCTCGCAGGACGAGGCGATCAAGGCGATCAGCAAGACCATCCGCCGCGCCCGCTCCGGCCTAAAGGACCCGCACCGCCCGATGGGCAGCTTCCTGTTCCTCGGCCCCTCCGGCGTCGGCAAGACCCTGCTGAGCAAGGCGCTGGCGGAGTTCATGTTCGGCGACGAGGACGCCCTCGTGCAGATCGACATGAGCGAGTACATGGAGAAGCACAACGTCTCCCGACTGATCGGCGCGCCTCCGGGCTACGTCGGTTACGAGGAGGGCGGCCAGCTCACCGAGCGCATCCGCCGCCGCCCCTACTCCGTCGTCCTGCTGGACGAGGTCGAGAAGGCGCACCCGGACGTGTTCAACATGCTGCTCCAGATCATGGAGGAAGGCCGGCTCACCGACTCCTTCGGGCGGCACGTCGACTTCCGCAACGTGGTCATGATCATGACCAGCAACATCGGCTCGGACCTGATCAAGGGCGGCGGCCCGCAGTTCGGGCTTCGCCCCACCGCCAAGGGCGCGCAGGAGGAGCGGAACTACCAGCAGATCAAGGACACGGTCATGAAGGAGCTCGAGCGCTTCTTCCGCCCGGAGTTCATCGGTCGGCTGGACGACGTAATCGTCTTCCGCCCGCTCGGCCGCCCGCAGCTCGAGCAGATCGTCGAGTTCGAGCTGCGCAAGGTGACCCGGCGGCTGATCGACCACGGGCTGAAGATCGAGATCAGCGCCGAAGCCAAGGAGTTTTTGATCGAGAAGGGAACCAACGCCGACTTCGGCGCCCGCCCGCTCCGCCGGGCGATCGAGCAGAACGTCGAGGACCCGCTCTCGGAAGAGATCCTCCGCGGCAACTTCAAGGGCAAGGACCTGATCCGCATCACGGTCGCCAAGACCAACAGCCCGGACGAGAAGGAAAAGCACCTGTACTTCGAGGCCCTCAAGGCGGGCAGCGAAGAGCAGAAGCAGCTCGCCCAGGCCGGTTCGGACGCGACGTAAGGTCGCCCGCCCGCAACGACGCCAAAAGCAGGGAACCCGCGGACTTCGGTCCGCGGGTTCCTTTCTTGTTGCGCGGCGAGTGCGCGCCGGCGGACGCGCGCTGTCCTTTCAACCGCCGGGCGACCCGGGGTCGCCACCGGATCAGTTACACAACCCGTACCGCGCCAGCGCCGCGCGAACGCCGTGATCGTTGTTCGACGGCGCGACCCAGTCGGCGGCGTCCTTCACCAGCGGGTGGGCGTTGTCCATCGCTACCGACACCCCCGCCGCCTGGAGCATGCCCACGTCGTTGGGGGCGTCGCCGATCGCCATCACCTGCTCCATCGGCACGCCGTACCACTTGGCCACCTTCGCCAGGGCGACCGCCTTGCTGACCTCGGGGTGCATGATCTGGAGCAGGTCGCGGTCCGTCTTGAGGATGGTCACGTCGTCGCCGAACGCCGTCGCCAGCACGTCCTCCAGCCGCAGGATGATCCGCGGCTCCCCGAGCAGCATCAGCTTGGTGACGGGCTGCTGGCACATCTCGGCCACCGGGCAGACCACGTCGGGGCCGAACAGCTTGCCGGTCTCGGTGGTGAAGGATTGATCGGTGCGGTCGGTGAACCAGCGATCCATCACCTCGGCGGTCACGATCACCTCGTCGAACATGTCGCGCGCGTGCTCGATCACGCCGCGCGCGAGCCTGCCGGGGATCGGGCGGTGAAAGATCGGCCGCCGGTTCGGCTCGTCCCAGATCAGCGCGCCGTTGTAGTTGATCTGCAACGTGTCCAGCCCGAGTTGCTGGTAGATGTGCCGCACGCTCCGCGGCGGGCGCGCCGAGGCGATCACCAGCTTCACGTCGCGCAGCGGCAGGCACGCCAGCGCGCCGGCCGTGGGGTCGGTCACGCGCTTGGAATCGTCGAGCAGCGTGCCGTCGAGGTCGACGGCCACGAGCCGGATGGGCGGAACGTCGTCACTCATCGCCGGGGGATTCTACCGCGACTCCATCCCGTTGTCGGAACGGGCATTCAAAAGCTCCCCGACGCCACGCGCCACGCGTCGCCGCCGCCGCACGGTCTGCGCCCGCGCCAACGCCTGCGCAGCCGCGACGCCACGCGTCGCCGGCACACGCGCGCGAGAGTGCCCCCCGCGTCACGGGGTGATCGCCATCGTCGTCGCGGGCGCGACGTAGTCGTAGATGTCTCCGTCGGACCGGTGGAGCATCCGGTGCAGTCCGAGCCGCTTCTTGAAATCCTGACCGTCCAGGGCGTAGTCGCGCCGCGCGGCGGCGCCCTTGTTGACGTAGACCAATACCGCCCGCCCGCTGCGCAGGTCGCCCGCCATGCGGGCGAGGTCCTGCGCGAACGTCGGGTTCGGCTGCGCGCTCGAGGCGCTGATCTCCGAAGGCACCGTGATGATCACCGGGTGGCGAGTGAGCAGGTACATCGCGCCGGGGACGTTCGTGTAAATGTATCGATTGTCCGGCACGTCGCGGGCGGCCGCGATGATCGGCGATTGCCGCCAGGTTCGGTGCGCGTAGCCCGCCCCGTCGCTCCAGTACGCGCGCACCATCGCCCCGCCGCGGCCGGCGGCGACGACGAGCAGCGCGCCGGCGAAGGTCCATGCGGCGACGCGGAACCGGCGGCCACCCCGCGACGCCTCCCCGAGCAGGCACGCCGCCAACACGATCCACGCGGCGTGGACCGGCACGAGCACGCGCCGGTCGATCGGCGTGTGAAAATCCACCAGCGAGATCGACGCCACGAGGAGCCCCGCGAACGCCATCGCGAACAGCAGCAGCGACGCGGACAGTTGGAACGCCGGCGCCGCATCCTCGTCTCGCGTTCGTCGCCAGGCGAGCAGCGGCGCCGCCATGGCGACGCCCAGCACCAGCAGCGCCGCCGGGAGCGTCAGCAGCGGACGGACGGCGGCGTCGGAGACGAGCCACTCCCAAGTCACGCGCAGGGCGTCGCGCGCGTGCGGCAGGCCGACCGGGTGGAAGGCAATGTCGCGGTTGGTCGCGCTGCCGAGCACGATGGCGTTTCGAACCGCCCACGCCGCCGGGAGGACGGCGCAGCACGCGGCGAAGAGGAGCGCGTCGATCGCCCGCGACTGCCACCGGCGGCGCGGGAGCAGCAACAGCGCCGCAATGCCCGCCGGCAGCATCGCCCATCCCGCGTAGCGGACCAGCACGCCCGCGCCGGCGAGCACTCCCGCCACCACCACGAACCGCGCCCGCGGTCGGGAAGCGTGTGACGCGAGCAGCCCGAGCGCAAGGAGGCTGAGCAGGATGAACAGCGGCTCGGAGAGCGCGAAGGCGTGGACGAAGAGCGCGGACGGCGAGACGGCCGCAAAACCCGCCGCGAACACCGCTGCCGCCCGCGCGCCGGTGAAGCGCCGCACCAGCTCCGCCGCGACAACGATGTTGGCCGCCATCAGCAGCGCGTGGAGCCAGCGCGCCGCCGTCAGCGGGTCCGCCCCGCCCAGCGAAGCGGCCGCCAGGACGCTCGGGTAGAGCGGCGGGAAGTGCGCCCGCTCCGCCGGCGCCTCGATCGGCGTCGGCGCTACCGCTTCCCGCCCCAGCACGTGCCGCGCCGAGCGAACGTAGCGAGCGGAGTCGTGCGAAGTTCCAATCCCCCACCGCGTCGCCAGCAGCACGAGTGCGAAACCCAGGAGCGCGACCGCCGCCACCGCCATAGCGTACCCGCGGCGGGTTCCCGCTCCCTCCCTGCTCGTTGGATGTTCGATCTTGAATGTGCGGTGGTCGTTCATCGGACGGGATTGAGACGGGTCGACTCGGGCTGGCATTCGGTCGAGCTAAAACCCCGTCCGCTTGAATTGCTTTTCCAGGTCGCGGAGGCTCAGCCGCAGCGTGGTCGGGCGGCCGTGCGGGCAGTTGCTGGAGCGGTCGATCAGCTCGCGGCGGGCGAGCAGCGCGTCGATCTCCGCCGGCGTGAGCGGGTCGCCCGCTTTCACGGCCGCCTTGCAGCTCATCATGTCGAGGATCTCGTGGAGCAGTTCTTCCTCGTGCAGGTCGAGCAGCTCCTGCTCGCCGCGCTCGAGCAGCTCGGTCACGAACCGCCCGGGCTCGAGCTTAGAGAGGAACGAGGGGAACGCGTGCACGGCGACGGTGTTCGGCCCGAACGGCTCGGCCTCGATCCCCAGCCGCGCCAGCAGCGGCTGGATCTGCTCCAGCAGCGCCACCTGCCGCGACGACGCCGGCAGCGTCTCGGGGATGAGCAATCGCTGTGACTCCAGCGGCCCGCGCATGATGCGGGCGCTGAGCTCCTCGTACATGATCCGCTCGTGCAGCGCGTGCTGGTCGATGATGACCATGCCGTCCTCGGACTGCGCGACGAGGTAGCTGTTGTGGAGCTGGATGGCGCTTGTCGGGAAGGATGAATTGGGGTGGGCGCGCGGCGCGGGCGCGGGATGATCTTCAGCGGCGGTTGCGTGGTCATCGCGCCCGTTCCCGGAAGCGTGGTGCTCGCTATCCGTTGCGGTCTCGCGCGGTGCGTGGTGCGAAGCCGCGCGCGCCTGCGGGACCGAGTCGCGCAGGGAGTCCGGGAGCGGATGGCGCGGGACCGACCACGGTGCAACCGGAGGTGCGCCGGGCGCCGCGGCGGGCGCGGGCGCGGATGTCGAAGACGGCGCCGGCGCGGACGCCTGACCGTGAATGAGGATCGTGTCTCGTGCGGACGGCGCGTGGGACGCACCGGTTTCGATTGGGAGCGTCCCCTGCGTCGGTGCGATCTTGAAGAAGTCCGCCAGCTTCGTTCGCAGGTCGGCGCGCTGCACCTCGTCCACCGCGTCGGACTTCGCCACGACCTGCGGCGCCAGCTCGCTTCCCAGCAGCTTTTCGCGCACCGCCGCCATCACCAGCCCGTGCACGCGGCCGCCGTCGCGGAAGCGCACCTCCGCCTTGGTGGGGTGGACGTTCACGTCCACGTCCTGCGGCGGGAGCTCGAGCAGCAGGATCGCCGCGGGGTGCCGCCCCGGCTCGCAGAGCCCGCGGTACGCCTCGCGCAGGGCGTGCTGGATGAAGCGGTCGCGGATCGGGCGGCCGTTGAGGTAGAGGTACTGGTACTTCGCCGTCGGCCGCGCCAGCTCGGGCAGGCCGATCACGCCGTGCAGGCGGACCTCGGCGTCGCGCAGGTCCACCGGAAGCCGCTGCTCGCGGAACTCGTCCGGCCACGCCGCCAGCAGCCGGTCGGTCCCGCCGGCCCGGGGCAGGTCGAGCGATGCGCGCCCGTTGTGCAGCAGCTTGAACGCCACGTGCGGGTGCGGCAGCGCCAGGCGCAGGACCATCTCGGCGATGTGGCCGTACTCGGTCGCGGTCCCCTTGAGGAACTTCCGCCGGGCCGGCACGTTGAAGAACAGGCTGCGCACCTCGACGGTCGTCCCGGCGTTGCCGGCGGCGGCCTGCGGGTCGGTCAGCTCCCCGCCGCGGTTGAAGAGTTCGTAAGCGACCTCCTCGCCCGCGTGGCGGCTGAGGATGCGGGCGTGGGAGACCGAGCCGATGCTCGCCAGCGCCTCGCCGCGAAAGCCCATGGTGGCGATGCGGAACAAGTCCTCGTCGCACGTCAGCTTGCTCGTGGCGTGCGACGCGAAGGCCAACGGCAGCTCGGCCGGCGGGATGCCGGACCCGTTGTCAATAATGCGGATCAGCTCGCGCCCGCCGTCCTCCACCTGCACCAGGATCTCCGTGGCGCCGGCATCGAGGGCATTTTCGACCAGCTCCTTCACCACCGATGCCGGGCGCTCGATCACCTCGCCGGCGGCGATGCGGTTGATCAGCCCGGGCGGGAGTTGCTGGATGCGGCGGCGGGGCTGCGGCGGGGACGGCTCCATCTGGCGCGCGATTATACGGAGCAGGTGGGAGAAGACGAACCGCCCGCCGCGCCCGCGACCAGCTCGTCAAGATCGCCCGCCGCGCCCGCATCGGCCACGCCCGCGTCCGGCGCCGCAGCCTCGGGCGCGCTGGCGCGCTTCGGCTTGCGCTTCCTGAGCACGTAGATCGCGAAGCCGGTGATGGAGAGCGCTCCGCCGGTCAGGCCCATCGCGCCCCAGAGCAGCTTCACCCACATCGCCCCGCCGAGCCGCCCGAAGTGCAGCGGCTCCATGGCGAAGTAAAACCGCGCGGCGGCGGTGGCGCGGCGCGCGTCCTTCACCTGGATCACGTCGCCGCTGGCGGCGTCGAACAGGACCGAGTTCTCCCCCTCGCGGATCAGCGCGGCCGTGGCGTGCTGGAGGCGGACGCGCACCGTGCCGTTGCGCAACGAGAGGTCCGCCCCCGCCGGCCGAGCGCCGGGCACCAGCTCGGCGGCGCGGTGGATGAACCCTTGCAGCCGCCCCGGCGCGAGCTGCGCCACCGCCGCCCGCCTGGGCGCCTTTTCCGGCGCGGCGATCCACTTGTGGTAGACGCCCTCCAGCCCCAGCACCGCGCCGGTCAGGCCGAAGACGACATTGAACGCGACGGAGCTGAGCCCGGTCACCTTGTGCAGGTCCGCCAGGAAGATGCGCGGCCCGCGCCCGCGGCGGATCTTCGGCCGCCACGTGTTGGCGTTGAACCGCGCGAAGATGAACAGCCCGCTGACGGTCACGAACAGCAGCGCGATGCCGAACAGCCCGACAATGTATCGCCCCCAGAAGCTGAAGTAGAGGAAGCGGATGTGGAGCTGGCGGAGCCAGTTGCCCCACCCGCTGTTGGGCCGCATCTCCGCCACCACGGCCGCGCGGTACGGGTCGATCAGCACGTGGCGATTGCCCGCGCCGCGTCCGGCGTTCACCGTCACGCTGTAGGCTGGCCCGTGGCTCTGCCACGACCCCGGTAGCGCCGGCAGGTTCGCCGCGGTGACGACGCCGCCAGGGTACTTCGCCCGCGCGATCTCGATCGCGCGCTCCAGCGAGATCGGCTCGCCGACGGGGACGACGTTGAAGTCGTACCCGCCCCAGTCCACCGCGCGCTCGATCTCCGGGCGGAAGACCGCGACCGAGCCGGTCACGCAGATGATGACCAGGAACGCCCCGCTGAACAGCCCGACCCACGCGTGCCAGCGGTACAGCAGGTACCCGAAACGACTCTTGGCCATCGCCGGCTACTCCACCTGGTAGGCTTCGTTCGTCGCGTTGTCGCCGTCGCGGTCGATGTCGCCGACGCGAAGGTGCCTGAGCAGCTTGGGGTCCTGCCCGCCGGTGTAGGAGCCGAAGTAGGCGGGCTGCTCGCCGCTGACGTGCCCGTCGGCCCAGCCGACGTTCCCCTTGCGGTTGTGCCGGCCGTGGAAGTTCGGGTCGGTCTTGTTGTTGTTGACGTTGCCGGTGGTCGGGTAGCCCCAGGGCGTGCGGTCGATGATCGTGCCGTCCAGCCGGGCGGCGTCCCAGACGACCGCCTTCTCCGCCGAGCGGCGGATCTTGCTGAGCTTCACGCCCAGCCCGTTGCGCAGCGCCCCGCCGGCGGCCCAGTCCTTATGGCGGGCGAAGATCGAGTTGTAGGCGTAATCGACCGGGCCGTACTGCGGGCGGAAGACGTCGTCCACCTCAAAGGTCGGGCAGCCGCTGACGTTGGCGGTGCCCCAGTACTTCGCGAGCATCGACGCCGGCGCGTGGAACTTCTGCGGCGCCGCGCTGTACAGCCCGCCGAACCAGCGGATGGCGACCGTCTCGGTCGCGCCGTTGACCACCAACTTGTCTGACCCGCTGCCGCCGGAGCCGATTTGCGGCAGGTAGCCGCGGTTGTCGTGGGCGAAAAGGATGAAGGCGGTGTTGATCTGCCGGAGGTTTGACAGGCAGGTCGCCGCCCGCGCCGCCTCCCGCGCCCGCCCCAGCGTGGGGAGCAGGATCGCCACCAGCGTGGCGATGATCCCGATGACGACCAGCAGCTCCACCAGCGTGAAGCCATGACGACCTTTTGAATGAGCAGAGGCGGGCATCTGCCGCCACCTTTCTCCCGGGATGCAGTTTGCCCCGGGGGGAACGAGCCATGCGTGCTGGGCTGGCTACTCAGGTCGGGCTCCCCTTCGAAGGGCGTCGGCCGGAGGTGGCTGGCACGTACGCGAGTTCAACCGATGATGTCTACTTGGTCAGGATCAGCTTGCCCTGCCGGGTGACCCGCAGGCGGTACTCCTGCCCGCGGTGCTGGAGGCGGACCTCGGTCCCGCCGGCGAAGAGCGCGGCGGTGTCGAGCACGACCGGCGGTTTCGTCGCCGCCCCGCGCAGGCCCTGAAGGGCGGGCGCGGGCGGTCGGGAGGGATCAGCCGTCCTTTCCACGGCTGCTACTTCTACTGAGACTGCGTCTCAACGGCAACAGCAGCAGCGGAAATTTTCGACCGCAGGCGCTGGCGAACGTACTAACCAAAGTCGATTCAACCGCCGGAGCCCCGAAAATGCCCTTAAAAATCCTCAACGACGACAAGCAGCGGCTCAAGAGCCTGAAGGAGATGCTCCATCGCCACTCCGCCCCCGCCGCCGACGCGCTGATCGAGCGTCGTTCGGAAGGGGCGGTGCAGTGCTTTGCCTGCGGGCACCGTTGCCTGGTCAAGCCGGGCCGGGACGGCGTCTGCCGGGTGCGGTTCAACGATGAAGGCACGCTGCTGGTGCCCCACGGCTACGTCGGCGCGCTGGCGTGCGACCCGATCGAGAAGAAGCCCTTCTTCCACGTCCTGCCCGGCTCCGACGCCCTCACCTTCGGCATGCTCGGCTGCGACTTCCACTGCGGCTACTGCCAGAACTGGGTGACGAGCCAAATGCTCCGCGACCCGGACGCGGCTGCCCCGCCCAGGCTGACGAACCCGAAGCAACTCGTGGATCTGGCCATCGAGCACGGCGCGCCGGTGGTGGCGTCCAGCTACAACGAGCCGCTGATAACCAGCGAGTGGGCGGTGGACGTGTTCAACGAGGCCAAGTCGCGCGGGCTGCGCTGCGCGTACATCTCTAACGGCAACGGCACGCCGCAGGTGCTCGACTTCATCCGCCCGCACGTCGACGCGTACAAGGTGGACCTCAAGACCTTCAGCCCGAAGAACTACCGGGCGCTTGGCGGGGTGCTGGAGAACGTCACCGACACCATCCAAATGCTCAAGCAGCGCGAATTCTGGGTGGAGATCGTAACCCTCGTCGTCCCCGGCTTCAGCGACGACGCGGATGACCTCAAGCGGATGGCCGAGTTCATCGCCGACGTTGACCCGCTGATGCCCTGGCACATGACGGCGTTCCACCCGGACTACAAGATGACCGAGGGCTATCGCGCGACGCAGGTGGACGACCTGATGAAGGTCGTCGACCTCGGGCGGCGGGCCGGCCTGAAATACCTCTATCCGGGGAACCTCCCGGGCCAGGTGGGCGAGTGGGAGAACACGCGCTGTCATCACTGCGACGCCGCCGTGATCGAGCGCTGGGGCTTCCTGGTCCAGCAGAACCGAGTGCGCCCTGACGGCACGTGCCCCGAGTGCCAAAAGCGGCTCCCGGGCATCTGGGGCCCCGCCTCCGGCCACGGCGACGGCCGCGTCCGCGCCATCGCGTGAGAAGAGCGCGACGGTCACGGCGCACCCGGGTAGTGGCCCGCGGGCGCCGCCGTGGCATTCTTCAACAGCCACGCTCTGGCTCGTTCACCGTTCGATGTTCCCCGCGTTCGTCCCCGCATCTCTGACGCCCTCCCCTCCCAAACTTGCCTGCGTTTCGCCGTGTCTTGTACGATGACCGGCGCGAGCTCGGAGGAGACACCATGACGCGACGCGGCGTGTTCGGATGGCTGGTGGTCCTGTGGTGCGCCGTGCCGGCGCTCTGCTGGGCCAGGCCGGGCGTCATCACGACGCGCGACGGGCAGACCTTCGAGGGGGAGGTGGACGAGCGCGACGTGAACAACGTCACCGTCACCGTCCGCGGCATCCCCATGAGCATCCCGCGGGCGCGGGTCGCGTCCATCAACTACCCGACGACCGCGCCCGCGCAGCAGCTTCCCGACCGGCTGGCGAAGCTGCCGGCCAACGACGTGCCCGGGCGGATCCAACTGGCGCGCGAGGCGTTCGACCAGCGGCAGTACACGGTCGCGCGCGACGCGCTGGAACAGGCGATCGGGATCGACCCGAACAACGCCGACGCCGTCTCCCTGCTGGAGACCGTGCAGAGCCAGATCCGCCTGGAGCGCACGCGGCAACAGCGCCCGCCCGCGGACGATCGCGCGGGCACAGGCGCGGGCCAACCCGCCGACGACGCGGCGACGCAGCCGGGCGGCGCCGGCGGCGGCGCGGGGATGGCAGCGGGCGATCACAAGGTGCTCCGCCCGACCGACATCAACGCCATCAAGCAGGCGGAGATGCGCGCCGACGACGCGGACGTTCGCATCCGCTTCGACCGCAACGTCCTCCGCCGCTTCGTCGAGTTCAGCGCCACCCCGCCGCGCGACTTCTTCGCGCTGAGCGCGCAGCAGCAGGCGGAGCGCATCCTCAAGGAGGGGCCGCCCGAAATGCGCCGCGACGTGATCATCGTCAACGACCCGCCGGCGATGCTCCAGTATCGCCGCGCGGTGCAGCCGTTCGTGGTGCTCAACTGCGCCACCGCCGCGTGCCACGCCTCCGGGTCGCAGCACAGCAGCTTCCAGCTCGTCGTGCCGGCGGACTCCGACGCGGCGGCGTACACGAATTTTTACCTGCTTTCGCGCTACAGCAAGCCGGTGAAGCAGGCGAACGACACCGTCTTCGGCCGCGGCGACCCCAAGATGATCGACCGCCAGCAGCCGGCGAAGTCGCTGCTCGTCCAGTACGCCATGCCGGGCGCGATGTCGGAGTACGACCACCCGGACGTTCCCGGATATCGGCCACCGCTGCGCGGGCAGGCCGACCCCCGCTACCTGACGCTGGTGAACTGGATCGGGCAGTCGCTCCCGCCGCTGGAGCCGGATTACGGCATCACGTTCGACGGCGGCGCCGGCGGCGCGACGCAGCCCGCCACCGCGCCCGCGACGACGCAGGCGGCGGAGCCCGACCGTCCGCCGCGACCCATGCGCCCAACACCGGCGACACGACCGATGCCCCCGATGCGTCCCGCCCCGGGCGCGCCGCCCGCGGGCAACGGCAGGACGCCGCCGCCGGCACCGCCCGGACCCCCGCCTGGACCCCCGCCCGGACCCCCGCCGCCCGTGCTGCCCCGGTGATTGCGCGTCCGCGTAGCTCTCTTCCCCATGGCCGTGGCGAGATGCGGCGGCGCCGTCCGCGCGGCGACGGGATCGCGTCGCTCGCCCTGCCGTCTGGCCCATGACGCCGTTGCAGTTCCTGTTGCTGACCGTCAGCGTCACCGCGATCGCGGCCGGGGTGCAGTACGTCCTGCGCCAGCGGCAACTGCGCGCGCTGCGCCGCCTGGCGGCGGAGTGGGGGATGAACTTCAGCGCCGCCGACCGCTTTCGCCTCGCCGCCCGCGTCGCCCCAAAGCTACCCGTTCCCGGCGCGGCCTCGGTGCGCGTCGGCGACCTGCTCTACGCGACCGAGCGGGAACGCTACCGCTACATCTTCGCGACGGAGTACACCGTCGGCGTGCTGCGGACCAAGACGGGGGTGTGCCGGGTGGCGACGCTCTCCGAGCCGCGCGACGCGGGGTCGGGCGAGCGTTTGACCAACGGCCAGGGCGGCGGGCCTGACCTCGTCTTCGCCCCGCCTGACCTCCCGCTCATCGAGCAGTACCGCTACCTGCGACAGCAGATCGACGCGTGGGGTGAGCAGCGTGAAGCCGGCGGCGCGCAACCGGGGTGACGCCGGTCGCGCAGTCGGTGCTTTTCCCGCGACGGCGAGGCGTTGAAGCATCACCGCAGCGCCGCCGCGGCAGGCCCTTGCGAGGCGGCACGATCTGGGGCCGCCCCCGAGCTGATCAAGACGCTGGACACGCAGTAGGTCCCTGCACGCCGGCACGGTCTGGGGCGGGCGGGTGGGCAGCTCAAGTGTGGGATTCGCGACGCGGCCGCCACGGCGATGTCGGTCACGGAACTGACGCCGCGGCGGCCACGTTGCGATCCCTTGACCCGCTCTGCCAATACGCGGGGCTGGCGACTCCGCAGAGCTAGTGCCCGCGGAGCAGCGCGGCCTCGGCGGTCTCCTCGTCCAGGGCGTGGAAGGAGTTCATGCGCCCGCCGTCGCGGCCGACGGCGGCCGTGTCGCCGGATGTCGCGGCGTCGGCCGTGGGCATGCCGGCGGGCATGCTCATGCGGTTGACTGCGCCCATCCGCGTGTTGTGCTCCATGTCGATGAACAGCTTGAGCACCTCGGCGATCGCCAGCATGCTGATCACCAGGAAGAACCCCGCCGCCAGCGCGCCGACCACCATGATCAGCTTATCGGTCCACGCGAAGCGCGGGCCGAAGAGGATGTAGCCGATGGTCAGCACCGTGCTGATTGCCGCCAACCCCGCCCCGATCACGTAGATGATCGCCAGCGCCCGGAGCACCGGGTAACGACCGCCGCTGAGGACGTGTCGAGAGTTCATGAGCAGACCTCCCTAAAGAAATAGAAGTGATGGACCGACCAAAGGATTATCACACTCGCGCCGCCGGGGCGGGACGGGCAAAAATCGCAAGATACTAAAGTTGATTCCGGTTCCGCCAGCTGCCCAGGCAGGGCGCAGGGTCGGGCAGGTGCGGGACAGGCCGGTTTGGATGCGCAGGACCGACGTGATAGGCTGTCCGCGCCGGGTCCGCATCGCGGCGGCGCCGGCACCGTCCGCCGCGCGCGCGGGGGACTCCAGTGGGGTTTGATTTGGATCAGGTCCTGACATTGACGCTGTGGGTGCTGGCGGCGGCGCTGCTGGCGCCGATCGCCGTCTTCACGGCGCAGTGCTGGGCCGCCCTGCTCCCCGCGCTGCGTGGCCGCGACGCCGCCTCGCAAGCTCCCGCCGCCCGCCCCCCGGTCGCCGTCCTCGTTCCCGCGCACAACGAGCAGGCGCTTCTCGGCCAGACGCTGGCCGCCTTGAAGCCTCAACTTCGCGCCGGCGACCTCGTGCTGGTCGTTGCCGACAACTGCACGGACGACACCGCTGAGATCGCGCGGGCCGGCGGCGCCCGCGTGCTCGAGCGGCGCGACGCGAGCCGTCGCGGCAAGGGTTACGCCTTGAGCGCGGGCCTCGACGCGCTGAGCAACGACGCATTCGAAGTGCTGCTCGTGCTCGACGCCGACTGCCACATCGAGCCGGGCGCGCTCGACGCGCTGGCGGCGCAGGTCGCCGCGACCGGCCGGCCGGCGCAGGCGGTCTACCTGATGGAGCAGTGCGAGCGCCCGACCCCGCGCGATCACATCTCCACCTGGGCGTTCATGGTGAAGAACCTGGTCCGCCCGATCGGGCTGTCGCGCCTCGGGCTGCCTTGCCAGCTCACCGGCACCGGCATGGCGTTCCCGCGCGCGGCGCTGGCGAAGGTGTCGCTGGCCAGCGGGAACATCGTCGAGGACATGCAGCTTGGCCTTGACCTGGCGCTGGCCGGGACGGCGCCGCGACTCTGTCCCGACGCGCACGTAACCGGGCGGCTCCCGCGCGACCGCGCGGTGGCGCTCAAGCAACGCCAGCGCTGGGAGCACGGCCACCTCCGCACGCTGCTCGTGCAGGCGCCGCGGCTGGCGGTGCTGGGGCTGATCCGCTGCCGCCCCGCCGCCGTCGCCATGGCGCTCGACCTGCTCGTCCCGCCCTTGTCATTGCTGCTGGTGCTCTCGATGGGGACGCTGGCGGTGGCGGTCGCGGCGATCCCGTTCGGCGCCGCATGGCATCCCGCGGCCGCCCTGGCGATCGGCATGACGGTGCTGCTGGCAACGGTCCTGACCGCCTGGGCCAAGTTCGGCCGCGCCTGCCTCCCCGCCCGATCACTCTTCGCCGCCGCCGCCTACGTGGCGTGGAAGCTCCCGATGTACGCGATGTTCCTGTTCCGCCCGGAGAAGAAATGGGTGCGAACCGAGCGAACGGCACCGCCGGCGACAACGCCGTGACCGCTGTGCTGAAATTCGAATAGCGCAAGCACGAAATCCGAACCATGCTAAAGCAGAAAAGCAGAAATGGCTGAAACGACGGCCGATCGTTTCAGCCATTTCTGCTTTCCCACATTCGAGATTGTTTCAGACTTCGTGCTTTCTCATTCAAATTTCCGGCGGCAGCCGGTCCTAGTGTCCGTGCGCGGGCTCGCCCAGGATCCGCTGGAGTTCGTGCAGGCGCTGCTGGACCTCACCGGCGGTCTTCGCTTCCAGGTTGAGCCTTAGCAGCGGCTCGGTGTTGCTCTTGCGGACGTTGAACCACCAGTCGCCGCCAGCATCGCCGCGCAGGTCGACGGTGATTCCGTCCAGGTAGTCCACCTCGCCGCGCTTGTAGACCTCGGCCAGCTCGCGGATCTTGCCGTCCTTGTCCTCCACCTGGAAGTTGATCTCGCCGCTCTGGCTGTACTTCTGGTACTGCCCCATGAGCTGCGACAGCGGCTTGTCCTGCGCGCTGAGGATCGACAGCACGCGCGCGAAGGCGACGGCGGCGGAGTCGGCGTAGTAGTAGTCGCGGAAGTAGATGTGCCCCGACAGCTCGCCGCCGAAGATCGCCTGCCGCTCGGCCATGGTCTTCTTGATGAACGCGTGCCCGACGCGGTCGCGCACCGGCACGCCGCCGAACTGCTTGATCGTGTCCGCCACGACGTGGCTGGAGCGCAGGTCGTACACCACCGACGCCCCCTTGTTCGCCGGCTGCCTCAGGTAGTCCTCGGCCAGCAGCGCGGTGAGCAGGTCGCAGCCGATCATCTTGCCGGCCTCGTCGAGGAACATGCAGCGGTCGGCGTCGCCGTCGAAGCACGCGCCGGCGTCGACCGGCTGCTGCTTCATCTTCTCCTTGAGCATCGCCAAATTTGCCTCGACCAGCGGGTTGGGCTCGTGGACGAACGCGCCGGTGATCTCGAACAAGATCGGGACGATCGTCAGCCCCTTCACCTTGCCGAACACCTCGGGGATCATCTTGCCGCCCATGCCGTTCGAGGCGTCGATGGCGACGGTGAGCGGCCGCTTGAGCTGGAGGAACTTCAGCACCTCGTCGCGGTACGCCGCCCAGAGGTCGCGCTGCTCGTAGGCGCCGGCCGCGCCGCCGCTGGTGCGATCGGTGAGCGCAGAGGCGATGCGCTTGATCTCGTCCAGCCCCGTGGCCGAGCCGATCGGCTTGGCCTTGGGGCCGCTGATCTTGAAGCCGTTGTACTGCGCCGGGTTGTGCGAGGCGGTGGTCTGGATGCCGCCGACGGCGTCGAGATGGTTGATGGCGAAGTAGATGAACGACGTGTCGATCATCCCGACGTCGATCACGTTCATCCCGGCCGAGCGGATGCCGTCCGACAGCGCCCCCGCCAGCGCGGGTGAGTGCGGGCGCATGTCGCGGCCGACGACGATCGTGTCGGGCAGCGCGACCTTGGGCTGGGGGTTCTGCTTGCGGCTGTTCTTCAGGAACTCGGCGGTCCCGCGGCCGACCTTCCACGCCGCCTCCTCGTCCAGCGGGCTGGGGTAGGTCGCGCGGACGTCGTACGCCTTGAAAATCTTCTCGATCATGTCGGTCACTTCCCTGTGAAAAGAGCGGCGTAGTCTATCGGTGGAGATACCCGCCAGCAACGCGGCGGACGACGCGCGCGCGGGCGCCGGTTCGCGGCACTGTTCCGGACGCGACCGCCTCGCTTAGAATCCGCCGGCCCCGCGCGCGACGCGCGGGGCGCCGTCGCGCCGCGCGCCCGAGAGCGCCGGCCGCCGAAGGTCTATCTCGCCCTCAAAGGAGCCTTTCGTGAACTCGATCCGCCTGACCCACGCCCTGCTTCTCGCATCCCTCGCCGGCGTTTCCGGCGTCGCCGCGGCGCCGCGCGTCGCCGCCGCGCAGGAAGCGACCACCAACGCGTCGTCCTCCTCCTCCGCGGAGCAGTCCCGGTCCCAGTCGCTCTACGAGCGCGTGACGCCGTCGCTGGTGGCCGTGCAGTACGTGTGGGAGAACGAACTCGGTCGCCAGGAGATCAACGGCGCGGGCATCGTGGTGGCGGAGGACGGGCTGGTCATGACGTCGCTGTCGCTGTTCGACATCCCGATGCGCGGGCAGACCTTCCGCCTGCCGGACGCGCAGATGAAGGAATTCAAGATCCTCGTCCCCAGCCAGCAGAAGGAGGCGGAGGAGGTGGAGGCGCTCTTCGCCGGGCGCGACGACCGCACCGGCACCGCGTTCATCCGCGCCAAGAGCCCGCAGAAGTGGACGCCGCTGAAGTTCGAGGACGTGCCGGTGAACGTTGGCGACGAGATCGCGTCGGTCGGCGTGCTCCCGAAGAACGCCGCTTACAAGACGTACCTGACGCGCGGCTCCGTCGGCGCCACGCTGCGCGGGGAGCTGCCGCAGGTGCTGGTGGTGGGCGGGAACCTGGCGGCGGTCGGGTCGCCGGTGTTCAACGCCAAAGGGCAGGCGATCGGGCTGGTGAACACGCAGCCGGAGCAGTCGCCGTTCCTGAACGACTCGCGCGTCGCCATCGCGTCGCTGGTCAACCCGCCGATCTTCTTCGTTCCCACCTGGGATTTCGCCCAGAGCATCAGCGACCCGCCCGTGGCGGGAAAGGGTGAGCTCAAGCTCCCGTGGATGGGCGTGCCGCAGCAGGCGATGGCGGGACTGAACAAGGACGTGGCCGAGTCGCTGGGGCTGAAGGACACGCCGGCGGTCGAGATCGGCGACGTGATCGCCGGCTCGCCGATCGACAAGGCGGGCCTGAAGGCGGGCAGCATCATCGTGAAGGTCAACGGCAAGCCGCTGGAGCGCGGCGACGAGCCGGAAGAGCTCCCGGGCATCCTCGCCCGCCAGATCCGGCGGATGAAGGTCGGCGATACCGTCACCCTGTCGATCCTCACCAGCAAGGATCAGCCCCCGAAGGACGTCGAGGTGAAGCTGACCGAGCGTCCCAGGGGCGCCAACCTGGCCGAGCGGTGGTACGTGGAGGACCTGGGGTTCGGCGTGCGCGAGATGGTCTTCATGGACAGCTACGTGCGCAAGCTACCGCAGGACACCAAGGGCGCCGTCGTCTCCATCGTCAAGCCGCAGAGCGCCGCCAACGCGGCGAAGCTTCAGACCAACGACCTGATCTCGGAGCTGAATGGGCAGCCGATCAGCAACCTGGCGGACCTGAAGACCAAGCTCCAGGCGATCCGCAAGGAGCGGCCGAAGGAGCCGATCGTGCTGGTGGTCCTGCGCGAGGCAAACACGCAGACGATCCGCATCGAGCCGCCGCAGTGAGGGGCGGAGTAGAAGGGCCACGAATAAACACGAATGGACACGCTGAACTCCTCGGAGGGGACGAGTCTGAAAGCGTGCTGTTAGAACGTCGCCGCGCGCCTTGCGCTCGGGGCCCTCAGCGCCGCTGCGGGTACGTTGGCGCCGCCAGGCTTACCGCTCCTTCTTGCCGGCGAGATTGACCTCCCACGCGGCGCCGGAGCCAAGGTGCCTGGCTTCGACACGGCCGTCGGGGGTGACGAGCTCGAAGCGGTCTTCCTCGCGCGGGAAGGTGGTGTAGTTGCCAGGCGGCTTGTCCTTGGTACCGGGGTGCTGCTGCTTCCACAGCCCTGCGTTGTAGTTCTGGTAGGCGTGGAGCGCGTTGGCGTCCTTCTCGCTAAGCCGCCAGGTCGGCTTGCCGCTCGCGTAAGACAGTGCGGCCAGCCGGATCTCGTTCACCTTCTGATTCTGCACCACGCCCACCAGGTAGACGAACCACGGCTGATCGCGCACGACCTTGTGCCCGAGCAGCACCGCGTTGACATCGGTCGACTTGCTCGGGTCGTCCGCACCGATCTGCCCGAAGCCGCGGCGGCTGCCCGCCAGCGTGACGTCGCGCAACACGGCCGGGTCGCCGCCGCGCTCGGAGACGTACCGCTCCACCGCCCGCTGCCACGATTGCACCGAAGCTGACGACCCGCAGCCGCCGCCGGCCAACAGGAGGATGGCGAAGCCCGCGGCGAGGGAAAGGGCGCTAAAGCGGAATGGTGCTCTCATGCTGATGGGCTCCCGCTGCGGTCGGATGCCTTGTGGATCGCGTCGGCCGGGTGCTTCAGTCCCCCCGCACCTGCGGCAGCGCCGAGGCGTTGACCGGCTGGCGCGGCTGCGGCTGTCGCGCACCCGTCGCGGCGGGCGCGGCGGCTCGTGGGCCGACTTGGCCGGCGGCGGTCTGCGCGTCCGGCTGCTGCGGCTGCGGCACGACCGCGCGATCCTTCAGCAGTTGCACGACCTCCGGGTAGCGGTTGAGGCTCGCGACGGTCATGGCGTCCTTGCCGTAGGCGTCGGTGGCGGCCGCGTCGGCGCCACGGGCAAGCAGGCGTTCGACTGCGCCCGCCTGCCCTTGCGAGGCGGCGACGTGAAGCGGGGTGAAGCCGAAGTCGTCGCGGCTGTCCGCCGACGCGCCCGCCTGCACGAGCAAATCGGTCACGGCCGCGCCGGCGTCGGCGGCGGCGAGGTGCAGCGGCGTGATCCCCATCCCGTCGGGCGCGCTGGCGTCGGCGCCGCCGCGCACCAGCGCCACGACCGCCTGCGCGTGTGCCGCGCGGGCCGCCTCGTGCAGCGGCGTCTGCCCGTCGCGGTCGACCGGCTGCGGGCGGGCGGCGCTATCGAGCAGCAGTTGCACCGTCGTCGTCGCGCGCGCGTCGCGCGCCGCCCAGTGCATCGGCGTGCGGCCGACGCGGTCGGCCGCATCCACGTCCGCGCCGCTGCGGATCAGCACCTCTGCCATCTGCGGATAGGCGACCGCCATGTGCAGCGGCGTGTCGCCCCGGTCGTTCCTCGCGTTGACGTCCGCGCCGCGCGACAGAAGCAACTGCGCTGCGGCGAGGCGGCCGTCGCGGGCGGCCAGGTGCAGCGGCGTGTCGTTCGCCACCGCCGGCGCGCCGTGTTGCGACTGCACACGCGCGTTGACGTCGCCGCCGAGGTTGATCAGGTTCTGAAGCGCCGCCACGTCGCCCTGCTGCGCCGCAAAGTGCATCGAGGTCAGGCCGTCGTCATTGCGCGCCGAGGGGCTGGTCATATCCGGCGGCGGCGCGAAGCAGGTGCGGGCAACCGTGAGCAGCGCGTTTTCGCCCCAGTGGCCGTAATCGAGGCCCCAGTAGGTTTCCAGTTCCTTCGACTTCGCCTGGAACTGCCCCTGCGACCACGAATTGCCATTAGGATCGGTGTAGCGCGCCAGCACCAGGTGCCGGGCGCCCTGCACCGCCCTCTTGATCTTCGGGCGCATGTCGTCGCGGTAGAGGCTGGGGTTCAGCGCCTCGTTGAAGTGGTCGGAGACGAACCAGGAGAAGAAATCGCCGTCGGGGCGGACGTGGGCGTTGAACTTCCAGAGGTTGTCCTCCAACACGAGCATGGGCGGGCGCTGCTGGCCCTTGAGCATGATCGGCTCGGCCAGGTTGCGGTAGAAGCACATGCCCATGAAGTTGGCGACCAGGTCGGCGTTGGAATATCCGCCGGCCGTCACCAGGCCCAGCATGCCGCGCTCGGAGGTAATGGGATCTTCGGTGCCAAGGCGCAGCGCCGCCTTCATGGCGTCGTCGGGGGTCTTGCCGTCCTTCAGCGCCTTGCGGTAGGTGCGGAAGTAGTGCATCCCCATGTCGCTGAAGTGCCCCATCTTGTCGGTGCCGAAGTAGACGCCGTACGCGCGGATGGTGGCGCAGCCCCAGGCATTCAACGGGTTGAGCGGGATGTCAACGTGCTTGCGCACGCCGGCCGACGGCTTGTAGCCGACGATCCGCCCGGGGTAGTCGGCGCGGAAGGCCGGGCGGGCGGTCAGCTCGTCCAGCCCGTTGATGAAGAACAGCGCCACCGGGAACTGCTTGTTCACGCTCGCGGCGAGCTCATCGGGGGACTGAAGATTTTTTAATTCTTCCGCCTTCGCCCCCTTTGCGAGGGCGTCTTTGATTCGGCTATTCTGCCGCTCCACGCCCTTGGCCAGGGTGTTGTACACGTAGCGGGTCAGGTAGTCCGACAGATCGGCGAACTCCCGGCCCGGCGGCAACGTGTATTGATCAGTCTCGTGCGCCACGACCGGGAGGGTCGCGACGGGCGAGACGACGACGAGGGCAATCGCAAGCAGCCATGCGGCGCGGCGGCGTGGGGATAGCATCTTCTCGACCTCCCTGCTCAGTCCAGACGGTTTCACGCACACGGATGTGAACCCGGCTCAGCAGTCCTGCAACCGGCGTACCAGCCGGGCTCAGACGCTGGCATGGGCGGCGCGGGTGCTTGAACTGCGGGTGGCACGTCCTCCGAACGGGCGCGGGCGACGTTTCTGAGCCGCTGGGGCGGGATTCTCCTTTCCCACTTGTTTTCGCAGCAGGGCCGTGCCGACATAGAGGCACAGGCACTCGGGGCTATCGGGTCACGGTTTTCAATCAGGCAGCGGGGCTCGCTCCCCGCGCAGCGACATCAGGAGTGGTCGAATGGGACTGCGCACGGGCTTCGTCTCTGCAGCGGTGCTGGGGTTGTCTATCGGTATGGTTGGATGCTCGGGCGGAAGCGCCAACTATGGCGCTCCGATGCACGCCATCGCGCCGCTTGTCGCGCCCCCGGCGGCCTCGACCGCCTACTACACAGGCGTCGCGCCTCGGGCGACGGGCGCCGCGCCGCGGGCCGTCGCCGTCGCCCCCGCGTACGCCAGCACGACAGCCCGCCCGGCCGCCGTCACGCCGGTCAATCCTTACCCGGCTCCCCGAGCGTACCTGGCCCCCTATTCATCGCCCGCCCCCGCGCGGGACCTTCGCGTGATGACGTTCAACCTTCGCGTCGCCACCGCGTTTGACGGGCTGAACACCTGGGAGTTCCGCAAGGGGATGGTGCTGGAGCGCATCCGCACCGCCGATCCCGACCTCCTCGGCACGCAGGAGGGCCTTGAGGGGCAGGAGAAGTTCCTCCAGAAGCAACTGACGGACTACACCTTCTTCGGCGCCGGCCGCAGCGACGGCAAGCGCGGCGGAGAGATGTGCGGCGTCTTCTTCAAGACCGCCCGCTTCGAGAAAATCGCGGGCGGGCACTTCTGGCTGAGCGAAAAGCCCGCCAAGGCCGGCTCCAAGGGGTGGGGCGCCTGGTTCCCGCGCATGGTGACGTGGGTCAAGCTCAAGCCCCGCGACGCCCGCGACGGCGGCGGGGAGTTCGTGTGGTTTAACACCCACTTCGACGCCTTCGCCAGCCGCGCCCGCAACGAGTCCGCCCGCCTGCTGCTGGAACGCATGAGCACCATCAGCGGCTCAGCCCCGTGCATCGTGACCGGGGACTTCAACGCCGGGCAGGATTCGCAGCCTTACCGGATGCTTTGCTCGAAGCTGGCGGGGGTCGGACCGATGCTGGTGGACGCCTTCCGCGCCGCCAACCCGAAGCAGGTGCGCGAGGAAGGCACCCGCCACGGGTTCAGCGGCAGCACCGACGGCGAGCGGATCGACTGGATCCTGGCGAGCCCGGCGTTCCAGGCGGTCAGCTCAAGCATCGACCGCTCGCGCGGGCTGCTGGGGTACCCATCGGACCACTTCCCGGTGGTGGCCACCTTCCGCCCCGCCGCCGCCGGTGCCGGTGCCGGTGCGGCCACCATCGCGCGGGTGGAGTGAGGCGCGCGGCGCACTCATCGGCGTCGAGACCGCGGCCTGACACCGGCGGCTACGAGGCTGACGAGAGCGGAGCGACGCTACCGGCCCGGGGCTGCCCGGGCCGTCCCCACCTTTAAGTGAACCACTCGTGCCCACCGCACCTCAGGGAAACCCGTACCCCGGGCGAGCGGGCACTGCCTTTGCATCCTTCGTTGCGTGAGCCGCGTCACCCGATCCGCATCGGGCGCAGGAGCATTGCATGAAGGAGCAGAACATGGTGGCCAGGGCGCAAGCGTCGAGACACTCGGGCGATTTGACGGAGCAAGCGAGCGAGGCCGCCGACGCCCTGCGCGGGAGCCTCACCACCCTGCGCGAGCAGGCAACCGCCCAAGCGGCGGACGTCACCCAGCGCCTGCGCGAGCGCGGCAGCGAGATGCTCGCGGAGCAAAAGCTGCGCGCGGCCGAAGAACTTTCCCACCTCGGCGCCGCCGTCCGCCGCGCCGCCGACAAGCTTCACGACACCAACAGCACCGGGCTCGCCACCTACGTAGACACCGCCGCGCAGAAGCTCGACGGGGCGGCGCAGTTTCTCGAGGAACAGGATTTGTCCGCGCTGGCCGAGGAGGTCGGGCGCTTCGCCCGCCGCAACCCTGCGTGGGTGGTCGGCGGGCTGTTCGTCACCGGGCTGGCGATCGGACGATTCCTCAAGGCCGGCGAGAGCAACCGCGCGCCGCGCGGCCGCCGATCCAGCCGCGCCGAGCGCGAGTCACGCTGATGCAATTCGTCCGCCTCATTCGCCGCGCACGGCCGTGACCGTCGCGACGGCTGCGAGAGAACGACGGAAAGTTTGAGCAAAACCGGAGAAGGAACCATGGCCAAGAGCAACGACGGATCAAGGAAGTCTCGCAGCTCGAATTCCACTCGCAGCAGCAGCAGCGGCGGCGGCGGCGGCGGCACGGAAGCCGGCAGCGCCAGCGCCGAGCATGGCGAGCACGCGCGCTCGCAGAGCCGTCGCAACGGCGCTTCCTCCCGCGCCGCCTCCTCGTCCCAGTCGCGCGGGCGTTCGACCAAATCCAACCCCGACCAGATGAGCGCCGCCCGCCGCGGCTTCGCCGAAGGCGAACAGCGCGGCCGCGCCGCCGGCAGCGCGATTCGCTCCGCCGGCTCCGGCGCGGTCTCGGGCGCGATGTCGTCCGTTCGCGGGCACCCCGTTCCCGCCGCGCTCATCGGCGCGGGGCTCGCCTGGCTGCTGCTGGAGAACCGCGGCCTGCGCCCGCTCCAGCCCTCGACGATCCTCGAGCGCGGGCGCGAGACGCTGGGCGGGCTGGGCGAGGTCGTCTCCGACGCCGCCGAGACCACCCGAGATGCGCTCGGCAACGTGACCAGCGTCGTCGGCCGATCCGTCGGCTCCGCCGCCGGGTACGTCACCGAGGGCGCCGAGGCGATCGGCGAGTACGCCCAGAGCGGCGCCTCGACGGTGGCGGGGAGCGTGCGCGACGCCGCGTCGGCCGTCGGTGACGGCGTCCGAGATGCCGCCCGCTACGTGGGCGAAGGCGCCAGCACCGGCTACGAGTACACGCGCGAGACGGTGTCGAACTTGTGGGAGAACTACCCGCTCGCCGTTGCCGCCGCCCTGCTGGGCGCGGGCGTCGCGGCTGGAATGATGCTCCCGTCGACCACGCGCGAGAGCCGCGTGCTCGGCCAGACCGCTCGCCAGGCGCGCCGCCAGTTGCGCGACAAGAGCGGCGAGCTGCTCGAGCGCGGCCGCGAGATCGCCTCCAGCGCCGCCCGCGCCATCGCCACCGAGGGCGAGCGTCAAGGACTGGCGCCCGACGAGCTGGGCCGAAAGATCAAGCGCCTCGCCCGCAGCGGCCGAAACGCCGCCACGGCGAGCTAACGCCATTCTCAGTGCCGTTCCGGCGTCAGCAGCCTGACATGCGTCGTCTCACGCTGCGGCGCACGTGCGCGGCCGTGGCACGCTGAAGCACGATTGGAGACCGAATGTTCCCGCTCGCCGGTAAGCAGTTCCCCACCTCGGCCGAAGACCTTCAGTCCGCGATCGACGACGCGCTGGCGGAGGTCTTCACGCTGCCGGGCAAGAGCGGCGGCGTCTCGATCGGCGGGGCCGGTAAGTTTCCCGCCATCAAAACCGTCACCATCGACCTCGACGGCGCGACCGTGAGCGCATCCAAGCCGCCGCCCAAGCCCCTCGGCACGGGCAAGCGCGAGCCGGGGCCGCGGGTCGAGAAGCTCGAGCTCACCGCGCAGCCGATCAAGTACGAGCAGGCGAAGCTGAACCTGAAGGTGAACGCGACGGGGCTGAAGTTCGACTTCGATCGTGACAAGAAGGGCAAGCCGCTGCTCGTGCTGACCGACGCCAAGACCGGCAAGGTGGACGCCAAGATCAGCAAGCAGGACATCGAGGTGCTGCTGCGCGAGGGGGCCGCGCTGGCGGCGAAGGATCACGGCATCACCATCCAGGACCTGGACCTCGACCTCGAATCCGCCGGCCCGCGCTCCGTCGCCGCGGACGTGCGCGTAAAGGCGAAGAAGATGATGATGTCCGGCGTCATCCGCATCACCGGCAAGCTCGACATCGACGACGAGCTGAACGCGACGGTGTCGGACCTCAAGGCCACCGGCGAAGGCATGGTCGGCAGCCTCGCCGCGGGGATCGTCCAGGGAAAGATCAAGTCCTACAACGGCATGACCCTCCCGCTGATGACCTTCTCCCTCGGCGACCTCACGCTGCGCAACCTAAAGATCGACGTGAAGAAAGACCTCACCGTCAGCGCCTCCTTCGGCACCGCCTGACCGCGGAGCAGAACGAGTCACCCATGCAAGGCAACGATCAAGGACGATGAATGATCAGCGCAGATTCGTCATCCTTCATCCTTCCGCCTTCCTCTTTCTTCTCCAACGCCGCCTTCCTTGACGCCGGCTGCATGAAAAGTTAATCCCGTCGGGACCATGAAAGATCCGCGCTTTACCCGGCTGGCCGAGCTGTTGGTCCACCACTCCTGCGACGTGCAGCGCGGCGAGAAGGTCCTGATCGAGGCGTTCGACATCCCGCCGGAGTTCACCGTCGAGCTGGTCCGCGCCGTCGCCAGCGCGGGCGGGCTGCCGCTGGTTTCCACCTACCACCAGCTCATCCAGCGCGCGCTGTTCCAGAGCGCGTCGGAAGTGCAGATGAAGCTCTGGAGCGCGATCGACCGCGGGCGGATGGAGCGGATGGACGCCTACATCGGCGTGCGCGGCTCGCACAACATCGCCGAGACCAGCGACGTCCCGCGCGACAAGATGGACCTGTACGAGAAGCACTACTGGCACGGCGTGCACAGCGAGGTGCGCGTGCCGAAGACCAAGTGGGTCGTCCTGCGCTGGCCGCACCCGGCGATGGCGCAGGCAGCGGGCATGAGCACCGAGGCGTTCGAGGACTTCTACTTCCGCGTCTGCGCCGAGGTGGACTACGCGAGGATGGAGCGCGCCGCCCAGCCGCTGGTCGAGCTCATGGACCGCACCGACCGCGTCCGCCTGCTCGGCCCCGGCACCGATCTGTCGTTCAGTAAGAAGGGGATCCCCAGCAAGAGCTGCACCGGCGACCGCAACATCCCCGACGGCGAATGCTTCAGTTGCCCCACGCGCGACAGCGTGGAAGGCATCATCCAGTTCAACTGCGAAACGCTCTACCGCGGCACGGTCTTCAACAACATCCGCCTCACCTTCCGCGGCGGGCGCGTCGTCGAGGCGTCGGCCGACAGCGAGGCGAACACGCGCAAGGTCAACGAGATCCTCGACGCCGACGAGGGGTCGCGCTACATCGGCGAGTTCGCCATCGCCTTCAACCCCTTCATCACCCGCCCGATGAAGGACATCCTGTTCGACGAGAAGATCGCCGGCAGCTTCCACTTCACGCCGGGGCAGGCGTACGACGTTTACGGCAACGGCAACAGGAGCCAGATCCACTGGGACATGGTCAACATCCAACGCCCCGACTACGGCGGCGGCGAAATCTGGTTCGACGACCGCCTGATCCGCAAGGACGGCCGCTTCGTCCTGCCCGAGCTGGAAGCGCTCAACCCGGAGCGGCTGGGGGCGTGATCGGGCAGAAGAATAAGCCACGGATGGCGCACCGATAGACACCGATGATGAAGACGCATTCTTGCCACAGATGACTACAGATATGGACAGGTGCGAAGAAGGCTGAGTGAACGTGGTCGGCTTCCTACTGCGCCTTCGAACTTCATCCCGCTATCTGGCTAAGTTCTCTTCTCTTCATCGGTGCACATCGCGACCCCATAGGTGGCTAGACACTCCCCCGCTTCGCAGCGGCCTTCTCCAGGAGCTTCAGGTTTTTCAGGTTCGCCTTGAAGCCGATGTCGAACAGGTCGCCGACGACCGGGATGGCGCCGACGGCCCAGTCGATCAGGAGGTTGGCGGCCATGCGCGCCTGGACCGTCCTGCCGAGCTTGTGCTTGCGGGCGACGTGAAGGGGGTAAACGCCGATCAGCGCCGTGGCGACGTCGCCGGCGACGGGAACCAGCCCGATGATGGCGTCCCAGCCCACCTTGATGCCGGCGATCTCGAACTGCGCATCAAGGAGCTTGGCCATCTTGCGCACGCGCTCGAGATCCGTGCCAAGATCCGCGACAGGGCGTTGCCCCGGAGCCACGCGTTGAACATCGACGGGAATGGCGCTCATCATAAAAGTGAAACGTACAACCGCCGTGCCAGTTCGGACGATTGCAAAGCCGGCGGCGGTTTGTAACCGCTAGCGACGCTTCGGCCGGCGTCACCCGTTCCATTCGCCCGAGAACACTTCGGTCGCCGGGCCTGTCATGTAGACGTTGTTGTCGGCCTCGCGCCACTCGATGGTGAGGTCTCCGCCGGGCAGGTGGACCAGCGCCTTGCGATCGGACCGGCCGGTGAGGACCCCCGCGACCAGGACTGCGCTGGCGCCGGTGCCGCAGGCCCAGGTGATGCCGCTGCCGCGCTCCCAAGTGCGCATCTTGATCTCGCGCGGGCGGACGACCTGCGCCCAGTGCGCGTTGACGCGCTTGGGGAACGCCGGGTGGCGCTCGGCCAGGGGACCGATTCGGTTCAGGTCGAGCGCGTCGACGTCGTCAACGAACGTGACCGAGTGCGGGTTGCCCATAGAGACGGCGACGAGGTCCATCACCTCGCCCGCCAACTCGTAGCGGAAGACGCGGGGGTGCTTGGTGGGCGAGGCCTTGGCCGGGTCGAACGGCACCTGCGCGGGCTCGAGGATCGGCTCGCCCATGTTGACCGTCACCTGCTCGACCTTGTCGCGCGCATCGGTCTTGAGCTCCAGCGTGAGCACGCCGCGGCCGGTCTCCACGCGCATCGGGTTGCTGCGGGTCAGGCCGTGGTCCCACGCGTACTTGGCGACGCAGCGTACGCCGTTGCCGCACATCTCCCCTTCGGAGCCATCGGTGTTGAACATCCGCATGCGCACGTCCGCGCGCGACGGGTCGGCCGGTGGGAGGATCAGGATCAAGCCGTCGGAGCCGATGCCGAAGTGGCGGTCCGAGACCTTTCGCGCGACGTCGCCGGGGTCGGCCACGGTCTCGCTGAAGCCGTTGACGTAGACGTAGTCGTTGCCGATCCCGTGCATTTTCGTGAACTTCATGGCATCCGAAGGATACACCGCGCGGCGCCTCACTTCGAGCAGCGGGATGACCGTTCAACCCCCGGCCGGCGGCGCGACACCGCGAGCGGTCCGCGGGATCGATTCAACTTCGGGCGCGGGTACGACCGATAAATCAGACGTCGAGAGTTCGGACGACGCGCAAGCCTCGTTGAAAGGACGTACGCCATGCCCTCGCTGATGGAGCTGATCGACCGGGTGAACAAGGGGGAGATGATCGACCCCGCGCAGCTCGAGATCTACCAGGAATCGAGCAACAGCGCCGAGAAGTTCCTCGCCCACCACGCGCACGCCATGCTCGACCTCCGCCGCGCCCAGCAGCACATGATGCAGAGCCTGGAGGCGATCGAGTACTCGGATCAGAAGGTGCTCAACCAGTTTATCAGCGTCAGCGGCTTCCTCGGGCTGACCGACCTGCGCGCGGCGCCGGTGGTGAAGTTCGGCGCCTGCGCCATCGGCCGGCGGGAATACGCGCTGGGGCTGGAGGCGATTCAGAACGGCGTCGCGTACGACCTGGCGCACGGCGGCTCGTGGACCGGCGACCGCAACAACTGCCAGTTCGTCGCCACCCAGTACGACCGCGCCGCCCAGTGCATCGGCTGGTCCGCAACCCAGCCGTTGCAGTGGAACAACAAGCAGACGCGCATCGCCATCGTCGTCTCGTCCGTCGGCGACGAGGAGGCGGCGGGGAAGTTCATCCGCGGGCTGGCGCGCTACCACGACGCCAAGCGGTTCAAGCTGTCCGTCTACAGCACCGAGTCGGGCGCGCGGCGCGACAAGCAGCTCTTCGGCCAGGCCGCCTATCTTTCGCCGAGCAGCAAGCGCGGATCGGCCACCATCGGCGAGCTGTCGAAGCAGAAGATCAGCGTCTGGTGCGCGCCGACCGACGGCGACTGCGTCAGCGCCGCCAAGGCGCTGGCCGCGCAGCTCGTGAAGGACAAGGCGGACGTCGCGCTGATCGACGCCACGCAGGCGGACCCGATCGCCGCCCTTATCGGCGCGTGGGATTGCGCCCCAGTAAAGGTCAACCTCGCCCGCCGCGCGCCCCTCTACGCCTCGGGCGTCAACTGCATCACCTACCTCGACCCGGTGCGCTTCGAGGCGGACCGCGAGTACTGGCAGAAGCGCGGCGTGCAGACAAAGTACGTGCTGGAAGGCATGGACATCGACGCCCCGCTCGGGCCGGTGCCGCAGCGGGCGCAATACGGCATCCCGGACAACGCCATCGTCCTCGCCACCGCCGGCAACAATCTCGACGAGAGCATGAGCGAGGAGTTCGTCGAAACCGTGATCAACATCCTCCGCGCCCACCCGCACGCGATCTACCTTGCGATCGGCGACGGGGAGCTGGCGTGGCAGAAGCGAAAGTTCGAGGCAGCCGGCGTCAGCAAGCGCGTCGGGTACGCTGGCAAGCGCAAGGACCTGCCCGGCTTCCTGCGAATCGCCGACCTGTACCTGGCGGAGTTCCCGGCGGGCAGCTCGTACGGCGTGCTCCAGGCGATGAGCGTCGAGCGCGCGGTCGTCGCGATGAAGTGCGGCGAGGACGCCCAGCAGTCGCAGGCCGCCACGCTCGTCGGCAGCGAGGGGGCCATCGGCGTCAAGGACGCCAACGCCTACATCGAGCGCGTCAGCAAGATCATCCGCGAGCCGGCGTACCGCCAGAAGCTCGGGAAGCTGATGCGCGGGCGGGTCGAGCAGCACTTCGGGTTCGGGCAGACCGCCCGACAGATCGAGCAGATGTGCGACCAGCTCATCCAGCAGCGGACCGAGGCCGCCGCCGAGGGATCGCCCGACGATTTCCGCACCGTTGCCACCCAGGGAGGCAGCCGGCCCGTCGCGCAGGTGGCTTGAGCCGCGTTGCCGTGACATCGAGGAGAGCGCAGCCGGGCGCTGCGAGGATTCACGTCCTCCAGCGCCCGGTGCCGTTGCGCGGGGGGCTTCGCTGCCAGTGACCGGCCACTGTCGACGGGTGCGAACACGTCAGCCCGGACGAGCAGACGGCGGGCTTGCCCCGGCGGCTCGAGAACGTGTGAGCGACGACGCAGGGGAGGATCCGCGATCGGCATCGGGCGCAGCGGGTTGTCGATTGTCCGCGCGGCGCGGCGCGTGCTACGATTTTACGGTATGAAGCTCACGCCCCGCGCCATCTTGCTCCGCGTCACCCTGCCGGTGCTGCTCGGCGCCGTCGCGCTGCCGGCGGCGGCGCAGGAGGCGACCCCGGCGACTGCGACCTCCCCCGCCCCCGCCCCCGCCCCCGCCCCCGCCCCCGCGCGCCATAACCCGGATCCGAACAAGCCGGTCACGCTCGCCGAGGCTAAGGCCAAGGAGCAGGAGCAGGCGATCGCCGACACCGCCGGGCTGCCGTCCATCACTGCCAAGCGGATCGAGGATATCGTGAAGCTCTCGATCAAGGACAAGCAGCTCAAGCTCGACACCAGCGTCACCACCACCGAGGAATCCTCCGTCCGCGTGCCGGGGCTGCCGGGCGTGTCGAAGGTCAGGCGGATGAACACGACCGAGCCGGGGCGGACCGAGACGGCGATGATCCAGTTCAACTTCGAGAACCGCGACTACACCATCCCGCACGCGATCGCG
The DNA here is from genome assembly GCA_035634055.1 of Tepidisphaeraceae bacterium. GTDB lineage: Bacteria > Planctomycetota > Phycisphaerae > Tepidisphaerales > Tepidisphaeraceae > JAICTV01. Next base: position 34,280 of record DASQDR010000098.1, read on the forward strand.
CAGTACACCAGCGTCAGCTTCGCCGCCGGGCAGCTCACCGTCGCGCAGGCGTGGGAGACGGTTGACGAGAACGTCTACCACGTGCAACTGATTCAGAACGCGCGCGCCCGCGCGCAGGCCGCGGACGCCGAGGGCGATCCCGATCCGTTGGTCACGCTTTACGTTCAGCAGACCGGGACGCCGGAGGTGAACTTCCGCCTGACCGCCGACAACGTGGTGGAGCTGCGCCGCAAGCACCCTGCTGAAGTTTCGAAATACGTTGACCCGATGTTCCGCGCGCTGCGGCAGGAAGGGCTGCTGGCGCGCGTCGACCCGCGGCTGGCGTGGCAGGTTTTCGCCGACGCCTACGCGCCCGAAGCGCCCGTCGTCGCCAGGGTGGGCGAGTTGGTGAAGCAACTGGGCGCGGCGGAGTTCCCGCAGCGCGAGGCGGCATCGCGCCAGCTCGCGCAGCTCGGTCAGCCGGCGGCGCTGGTGCTCATGCGGCAGGACCGCAAGGGGCTGAGCGAGGAGCAGGTGAGCCAAATCGACGCCTTCGTCGCCACCTTCCGAACCGTCTCCGACGCCGAGGCCGACCGGCTCCGCCAAGATCGCGACTTCCTCCTCGATTGCCTGTACGCCGACGAGGAACCGATTCGCGCCCGGGCGCTGGCGGAGCTGCGCAAGGTCACGGGGAAGCAGGTCCAGTTTGAGGTCGCCGCCGACCCCGAGCAGCGGCTCGCCGCCATCGCCAAGCTGCGCGAGGAAGTTGGCGCGCCGCCGGCGACGCAGAGGTCCAGGCGATAACCTCAGCGGCTCGCGCGCCCATGCCCGTGCCGTCCGAGCCGCCAGCGGTTGTTCTCCGCCCCGGCTGCTCCTATCCTGTGCGGCTTCGCGAACTCATCCATCACTCGGAGAAGGAAATGGCAAAGGTCCGCAAAGCCGTCATCACCGCCGCCGGGCGCGGCACGCGTCAGTATCCCGCTTCCACCGCGGTTCAGAAGGAGATGTTCCCGCTGGTCGACCGCGACGGGCTGACCAAGCCGGTCATCCAGATCATCGGCGAGGAGGCGATCGACTCCGGCATCGAGGAGATCTGCATCATCACCCAGCCGGGGGAGGAGTCGCTCTATCGCGACTACTTCAAGCGGCTGGACAACGACATGGTGAAGGCGTTCCGCGGCAAGGACTGGGCCATCCTGGAATCGGAGAAGCTCCAGGCGTTCGGCGACCGCCTGCACTTCGCCGAGCAGCACACGCCCGAGGGATTCGGCCACGCCGTCTACCAGGCGAAGAAGTTCGTCGGCGACGACCCCTTCCTGCTCATGCTGGGCGACCACGTCTACATCAGCGACGTGAAGGACCGCTGCGCCCGCCAGCTCATCAAGGTGTACGAGCAGTACATGCTCGACACGGTCAGTGGCGTGCAGCCGACGGTCGAGCGGCTGCTGCACCTGTTCGGCGTGATCAAGGGCGAGCCGATGGACGCCAACAAGGGGATCTACCGCGCCGGCCTGATCATCGAAAAGCCGACGGTTGAGGCCGCCCGAGAGCAGCTCGTCACGCCCGGTCTGCCCGCGGGCAACTACCTCGCCCACTTCGGGATGCACGTCTACTCCCCGCGGATCTTCGATTCGCTGGAGTACCTGATCAAGAACACCCTGCGCGAGAAGAACGAGATCCAGCTCACCGCCGCCCAGGAACACCTGCGGCAGCAGAGCGGCGGGAAGTACTGGTGCCTGGTCACCCAAGGGCAGCGGTACGACACCGGCATCCCGTACGGGCTGATGGAAACGCAGCTCGCACTGGCGCTCAACGGCACGCACCGCACCGAGATGTGCGAGGCCATCGCCCGCATCCTTGCGATGCAGGTGAAGAGCTAGTCGCCACTTGCATTGCTGAGCTCGTAGAACCGGCGGGCCGGGCGGCGCAGCGGGCGTTGCCCGGCCCGCTGACTTTCACGAACTTCCATGCAAAATTCCGTATGCAATGTCGAACCGCCTGTGATGTGGGGCGTAACACGCGTGCCATCGGGGACAATGGGTCCGCTGATTTACATTGGTCTATCAAGCGTCTCTCGCACGCACGCACACGGAGTCGTACATGTCGCAGGTTGCAGACGGTTTCAGGTCGCTGAGCGATCTTTTCTCGAGTCCCGAAGTCGGTGCTGAGGGCATCGAGGTTTCGCGCGGCGCGGTCGTTTACGACCAGGGTACCAGCGCCGAGCACCTGTACTTCATCCACCACGGCCAGGTCCGCCTGTTCCAGGTCGGGCCGGACGGGGAAGAGCGGCTGGTTGAGATCCTCGGGCCCGGGCAGTGGTTCGGCTGCGCGGCGCTGAGCGACCGCGGCCAGCACAGCTCGCAGGCGATCGCCGCCACGCAGGCGCAGCTCTCGAAGGTTGGGGCGACCCAGCTCCTGAGCTTCGTCACGCAGCAGCCGCACGCCGCCGCCCAGCTCATTACGCAGCTCGCCGGCGCGGTGCAGAACGCCCGCGACGAAGCGGCCCGCCTGGTCTTCCAGGATTGCAACCAGCGGCTGGTGAGCGCGATGATCCGCTTCAGCGACTCCGCCGCCGCCACCCAGCAGGGCGACAACACCGTGCTGCACCTGACGCACGAGCAGCTCGCGCAGGCCGTCGGCGCGGCGCGTGAGACGATCAGCCTGGCGCTGACCGAGATGCGGCACCGCAACCTGGTGCGCACCGGCCGCAACCGCCTGATCTTCAACCGCGACGCGCTCAAGCAGTTCGCCTCGCCGGGCAACGGCAGCGCGAACGCTCGCGTCCATGCCGCCGAGCAGTCGGTCGCCTGAGGGCGCCGGCAGAGCAGCATTGAACTCGATAGAAGCAATGCCCACGGACGCGCGCGTCCGTGGGCATTGCTGTTTGATGTTGATGTTGGGACGTTTGCTGCTTGTCCGGGAGGACCTGCGGTCCACCGGCTCGCGTGAACAGCCGCGGTGGAACGGGTCATCATCAGCAGCCCCCGGCCGTCGCAGCGTCCTTAGCGCCGACGCCAGCGTCGCGCATTCGCCGCCGTTACCGTGCCGCTAATGCCCCACTGCCGGCGCCGCCACGAGCGCGGCCAGCGCCGCCGAGGCGGGCACCACCGCGGGCGCGGGGACCGCGGGCCCCGAGGGCGCGGGCGCGGGGTCGGGGATCACGATGTTCGTCGACGGGTTGCCGACGCTGATCCGGTTGCGCCCGCCCTGCTTGCTCTTGTAGAGGGCCTGGTCCGCGTTGTTCACCAGTTGGTCGGGCGTGCCGGCGCCGCAGAGCTTGAGCGAGGCGATGCCGATGGACATCGTCACGCCCTGGTTCCGCCGGAGCAGCGCGGCCGAGGCGGCGAAGAACTCCTCGCGGATGCGCCCCGCCGCCAAAGCGGCGTCCTCGGTGGAGGCCTGCGGGAGCAGCAGCACGAACTCGTCGCCGCCGTACCGCGCCGCCACGTCCATCCGCCGCATGTTGGCGCTGATCACCCGCCCGGCCATGACCAGCAACTGGTCGCCAAGCTGGTGCCCGAAGGTGTCGTTGAGCTGCTTGTACCCGTCCAGGTCGATCATGACCGCGGCCAGGTCCTTGTCGTAGCGCTGCGCCTCGGCGAAGAGCTGCTCGAGGACGCGGCCGAAGTGCCGACGGTTATAGACGCCGGTCAGCGCGTCGGTCGCCGCCATCTGTTCCAGTTGCGCGTTCTTCTCCTCGAGCTGCTTGCGCAGCTCCTCGCGCTCTCGGATGATCTTGGCGACGGTGAGGTTCTTCTCGATCACCAGCGGGATGGTGAAGAGGTAGTCGCCGACCTTCACGACGTAGTCGGTCGCGCCCTGGCGGATGGCCTCGGCGGCGGTCTCGCCGACGTTCTCGCCCGTCACCATGATCACCGGCGTCGTGCACCGCGCCGCCACCTCGCGCAGCACGTCCATGCCGGTGCCGTCGGGGAGGTTGAAGTCGGTCAGGATCAGGTCGAACGACCCCAGGTCGTGCTTCAGCGCCTCGGTGCGGCTCTCGACGCCGACGACGGTGCCGCGGCCGAAGCGGTCCTCGACCTGCTCGCGGATCAGCTCGCGCTGGTCCACGTCGTCCTCGATGATGAGCAGCCGCAGCGCTTTCACAGTTGCTGTTCCCAACGCTCTTTCCGACTCAGCCCGGCTCGTCCGCCGCCGCAACATCTCGGCCGACGCAAGCTTTGCCCGACTCTGACCTACGATACGACCCGCGGTTTCGGCAAACTCGCGGGCTCCGATAATTCGTGCCGTGTCGCCGCCCTACCGCCTGCACGCCTCGGCGGGCTGGTGGTGGTCCGGGTACTGGTGGATCGTCAACCAGTAGTTCGTGCTGGCCAGCACCGTCCTGAGAAACTGTTCCACGTTTGCCGGCTTGAGCGTGTAGCTGTTGGCGCCGTTGGCGGCGGCGGTCTTCATCTCCTGCTCGTCGGAGACGCCGGTCATCATCACGACCGGGATGTCGCGCAGCTCCGGGTCGGCCTTGATCGCCTTGAGCGTCTCCTGCCCGTTCATGTGGGGCATTTCCAGGTCGAGGTAGATCAGCCCCGGGCGCGGCGCGTCAGAGTTCGCCCACTCGCCGCGGCGCTTGAGGAAGTCCAGCGCCTCGCGGCCGTTGGCGCACTCGTAGATGGAGTTGCTGACCTTGCACTCGTTGATGGCGTCGCGGATGAGCAGGCGGCAGTCCGGATCGTCGTCCACCAGCAGGATGGTGATCGGCTGCTGCGCGTCCAGGCCGGCGGCGGCTAACACCGCCTTCGCGCGGCTCGCGGGGCTTTGCGCGGCGCCGTTGGCAGCGGCGGCAGCGCCGTTGGCGCCGTGATCGTTCTTGCGTTGTGCGACCATACGAATTCCTCTCGTCCGTTCGCCCCGTTCCGTTCCGTCTCTCTCGGTCGCGCGCGCCCCGTCCGGCCCGTCGACCGCCGCTAGGCAGCCGCTGGCGCCGGCAGCGGCGTCAAGCCTGCGCTTTCTGTCCGCAGCGCCTGCGGCTCCGACGCGCCCACTGCCGCGGACACCGCCGCGCTCAGCCGTTCCGACGCCGGCACGTACTTCCCGTTGATCGTGAACCGGAAGGTGCTCCCCTTGCCCGGTTCGCTCTCGACCCAGATCGTGCCGTTGTACGTCTCGATAATGCTCTTCACGCTCGCCAGCCCCACGCCCTTGCCCGGGACATTACGGCTCACCGTGTTCTTTCCTCGGCGGAAAACGAAGAAGACTTTGCTCAGGTCTTCCGAATCGATCCCGATGCCGGTGTCGCGCACGTAAAATTCCGTCTCGGTCAGACCGACGCTGCAACCGATGTGCACCTCGCGCGGCTGGCCGTCGCCCATGTACTTGATGGCGTTGTCCACCAGGTTTTGAAACACCTGCCGCAGCCGCGCCTTCTCGCAGGTGACCAGCGGCAGCTCGTTGTCGATGACCAGCGCGATCCCGCCGCTGCGCAGGTCGTCCTCGAGCACGCCCGCCACGTCCTGCACCAGCGCCGCCACGTCCACCGGCTCCATCTTCTGCCGGCGGGTCTTGATGCGGCTCAGCTCCAGCAGCTCGGCGATCAGGTCGGTCTCGGCCTCGACGTTCTTCTGGATCCGCTCCAGCCGGTGGATGATCTCGTCGTCGAACTTCTCGCGGCTCTTCATCAGCAGCATGGTCGCCATGCCGCTGATGTTGCGCAGCGGGGCGTTGAGGTCGTGGCTGACGGCGCGGAGGAAATCCTCCTTCTCGGCGATCTCGCTGCTGAGCCGCTTGTTGGCCATCTCGAGCTGCGCGGTGCGCTGGTGGACCTTGTCCTCCAGGTCGCGGTTAGCGTCAGCCAGGTCCTCGCGCTGCCGCTTGACGTGCTGGACCATCTGGTTGAACGAGCGCGCGAGCGTGCCGATCAGGTCCGGCCGGTCGATGGCGACGCCGGCCTCGAGGTCCCCCTGCGCGATGCGCTGCGTGGCGTCGACGAGCTGGCGGATGGGCGAGAAGATCCGGTGCACGATCAGGTAGACCGCCGGGAACGTCAGCAGCAACGACACGCATCCGACCAGCACCAGGATCATGTAAACCTGGCTGAGGGCGTGCTCCTCGTCGGCGTCGCTGAGGCTGATGGTGACGTACCCGACGAGGCGGGTCGCCTGCGCCCCGCCCTTCAGTTGGTATCGCAGCGCGGGCGCCGTCACCGCCGCCAGCGTGCCGAGCACCTTGGTGTCCACGCGCCGCGGCGTGAGCAGCCCCTGCGGCGAGAGCTGCGTGTGCAACCCCGCCTGGCGCGGGTTGGAATCCGGGTCCTGGCAGGCGTAGGTGACGAGCGTGCCCGAGGCGTCGGTGAAGGAGACGCCGACGATGTCGTCGTTCTTCACGAAATCCTTCGCCATCCGCCGCAGCTCGTGCGCGTCGCCATCTTCCAGCGGCGTGCTGGCGGCCATCGCCAGCGTCTGCACCAGCCCGACCGCGCGCTCGCTGGTCGCCCGCCACATGGTGGCGCGGGTCTGGCGGATGAACAGCCAGTAGCTCCCGCTGAGCGCGATCAGCAGCAAGAACATGAAGCAGAGGATCAGCTTCCCCTGCAACCCCATGCGCGCGCTCAATCGCCGGTACCACGGCGAGCGTTCGAAGAACGCTCGCACGGCGGCGGCATAGTCGGGCTGTTGGGGCGCTCGCTCGCTCATGCTCTCCCGGGCGGCCATTGGACCGCGACCGCGAGCGACGCCCCCCGCCCGCGCAACGGCGCAGGCGCAGCGCATCGCTCCTCGGGAGTGTCATCGTCGTCGCGCGGAGGAGAGTTAATCTGAAGAAACGCAACCGCCCGCGCCTGCCGGCACGGCAGCGGCGAGAGCGCTGTTTTATCGGAGCAGCCTCAGAAATTGACAGATTTGAACCGCGGAAGTGACGATGCACCCGTCGGAGCCGCCGCAACGCCATCACCCCGCGCGTAGCGGCGGACACGCGTTGTCGGCCGGCTTCCGGCGTGGCTTAGGCTTGAAGATGAACGCGCAGGCACACCACTACTTTACCCTCACGTTCACGAGCGTTGGTCGCTGAATCCGGGCGGGGAGCTCGACCAGCACGTTCCCGTTCGACATGCGCTTGGAGATCTCCACCAACTGCCCCTCCATGGTGATCAGCACCGGGCCCGGGGGCAGGTTGGATATCTCGATGACCGGGCGCGAGACCACCGGCGAGCGCGGCGACATGGTGAACTCCAGCCGCGGGCCCGCCGCCGCCAGTTGGTAGGCGGCGCTCGCCTCGTTGTACCCATCGTTGTTGGCGTCGCCGGGCGTCGCGCGGTTCACCCGCCCCATCCCCGCCGGCACGCTCAACTCGGCCGGCGCCTGGTGCTGCTCGGCGAGCTCGGCGGCGTCGCGCAGCGCGGGGTTAAGGGACTTGAACTCACCGTCGCAGTACGACCGCCCGTCGGCGTAGACCGTCAGCGTGGAAGGCGTCGCCGATGCTTGGAACCGCGCTCGGGCCGATCCCGCCTCGGCCACCCACCACCCGCCCTGCTGCGCCTCGGCGGTCACGATCTCGAACCCGAACCGCCCCGCGCTCTCGACCACGTACGACAGCCCGCGGCGCTTGACGCTCCACGCCCGCCCGTCGTCGAGCTTTGCCTCGACGACCGTGTCATGGTTGTCGATCAGCACGACGTCGTCGCACCGGATCGTGCCGCCGGCGGCGGGAGAGAACCGGAAGCGCAGCGTGCCGACGGCGGAGCCGGCGCCGTGCAGATCGATCATCACCGGCATCCACGTGCGGGCGGCGATGCCGACGGTGCGAGACGCGACGGCGCGCCCGCCGACCTCGTACGACGCCGTCACGTACGCCGGCGCGTCGGAATGGAAATACGCGCCGACGAGCGTCCAATCCGCAGGGAATTCCCGCCCCTCCAGCAACGATGGAAGCTTGATGACGATCTCCCGCGCCTGCGCCGGCGCCCACAGGCTGTTGACGCCGTCGCGCGCGGCGGCGGCGGCGATGGAG
>DASQDR010000099.1:0-1593 GCA_035634055.1 Tepidisphaeraceae bacterium
CCGCCGCCCAATTCTGGGCAGGGCATGGTGGCCATCAGCTACCTCATCGCGGGAATGGTGGTCTGGGGCGGGGTCGGTTGGCTGGTGGATCGGTGGCTCGGCACCGAGGGCATCGCGTTCGGGATAGGCGTGGTGCTCGGCGGCGCGGCCGGGGTCTATCTCATCGCGCGCCGACTCGGCGCCTGACCTGGAAGGGCTACGGTGACCGGTCAGTCGATCGTCCTCGCGGCGGACGTTCCGTTCCCGCCGAGCGTCGAGGACTTCTACCTGCCCAGCATTGTGCCGTGGGGTGCGCACGACTCCTACTGGTTCACCAAGGTCACGGCGCTGCTCTGGATCAGCATCGCGATTCTGATCATTTTCTTCCTGGTCGCCTACCGCAAGCCGCAGCTCGTGCCGACCAAGCGGCAGTGGCTGGCCGAGTCCATCTACGGCTTCGTCCGCAACAACATCGCGGTCGACATGATCGGCAAGGACGGCGTGCGTTTCGCGCCGTACCTGACCACGCTGTTCAGCTTCATCCTGGTGATGAACGTTTGGGCCATCGTGCCGGGCGCGCAGATCTCGCCGAACTCGCACATCGCCTTCCCGGTGATCCTCGCGGTGATCAGCTACGTGATGTTCATCTACCTTGGCTTCAAGAAGCACGGTGCCGGCTACCTCAAGCACGCGCTGGTGCCGCCGGCGCCGTGGTTCATCCTGCCGATCCTGGTGCCGATCGAGTTCTTCTCGAACTACCTGGTGCGGCCGTTCTCGCTGGCGGTGCGGCTCTTCGCGAACATGTTCGCCGGTCACATGCTGCTGCTGGTCTTCACCCTCGGCGGCTTCGCGATGATCAACGCCAACCTGTGGCTGGCGCCGGTTTCCGTGCTGTCCTGGCTGATGACCATCGCACTGACCTTCCTGGACGCCGCCGTCATCGTGCTGCAGGCCTACGTCTTCACGGTGCTGACCGCCAGCTACATCCAGGGCTCGCTCGCCGAAGAGCACTGAGTTTCCTTTTTTCTGCAAGGCCCGTTGTCGTCCCGCGTGACAGCCACGCGAGATTTCAGGAGGAACTGAGAAATGGTTCTCGCCGAAGTTGTTGGTAGCACCGCCGCCATCGGTTACGGCCTCGCCGCGATCGGCCCCGGCATCGGTGTCGGTCTGGTCTTCGCGTCCTACATCCAGTCGACGGCCCGCCAGCCGGAGTCGGCGCGCATCACCCAGCCGTTCGTCTGGATCGGCTTCGCCGTTATCGAGGTCCTCGCTCTGCTGGGCATCGCCTTCGGCTTCATCTGGCAGGGCCAACTCTGATCCTGCGGCCTCGACGGGAGGTTCCCATGCCCTTCAATCTCGCTGCTGAAGGCGGCACCGAGCACAACCCGATCATCCCGCTCTGGCAGGAGCTGGTGCTCGGCTCCATCGCCTTCGCGCTGCTCTGCTTCCTGCTGATGAAGTTCGTCTTCCCGCGCATGGAGCAGACCTTCCGGGCCCGGGTGGACGCGATCGAAGGCGGCATCAAGCGCGCCGAGGCCGCCCAGGCCGAGGCGAACCAGCTACGCACAGCGGGCTGGCCCGGGTGCTCATCACCGGCGGGACCCGGCCGTTGCT
>DASQDR010000100.1:0-17656 GCA_035634055.1 Tepidisphaeraceae bacterium
GTGATCCGAGAGGTGGGGTTTTAGCCGACCGGCGCCCGCGCGCTCGGCGCGTGGTGTCCGTTGCCCCGCGGCCGGCGCGTGGAGCTCAGCCCCCGGTGGGTGGCGCGTGGCGTGCCCCCGGCACCGGGCACCGGGCCCCCGGCGCCCGGCGCCGTCAGCGATGCCATTTGCAGTTCGACGCCTCGCCCTCGCCCTCGCCCTCGCCTCGCCTCGCCTCGCCTCGCCTCGCCTCGCCTCCCATCGCATTCAGCGGCGGCGACGGGGCAGCTTGCGGGCGTCACGCCTGCTCGACTTCCACCGCCGCCCGCGCGGGCTGGGAGGCGAAGAGGTCGTTGAGGGTGTAGCTCGCGCCGCACTCGGGGCAGCGGGCCTCGCGCAGGCCGGTGAGGTTGTAGCCGCAGGCGGGGCAGACGACCGCCTCGGCGCCGGCGCGGGAGAGGCGCTGCGACCGCTCCGGCGGCGTCTCGCGCCAGACCAGAACGGTCGCGGCGAGCCAGAGCAGCGCCGCCGCGATCACGCCGATGTAGATGCCGATGGCATCGCCGTAGGTGAATCGGTTGACGCCCCAGCCGAGGATCGCCCCCGCCGCCGCCGCCCCGCCGCCGGCCCAGGCGGTCAGCCGCAGGCGCGCCGGCGTCCAGCGCACGGTCCTGCGCCACAGCAGCAGCCAGTAGCCGACGATGAACGCGTCGGTCAGCGCGGCGGGAACGAGCGCCTCGCGGTAATCGCTGAGCTGGCGCTCGAGGACCACGAACACCACGAAGTTGAACACCGCCGCCAACGGGAACAGCAGGATCGTCAGCAGGATGCGGGAGATGAGCTGGGACACGCTACGGGGCCCTCCCGCGCGGCATGTTACCCGATAATCGCGTCAGCGGGCGGCGCAGCGTGCCGCCCAGGGCCGTGCGCCCCGGGGGGGCACGCGCGCCGGCCGGGTCAGCGCTTGCCGGTGAAGAGCATCACGATGTCGATGATGAACAGCAGGACGATGGTGAACTCCAGGATCAGCATCATCCGGTTGGTCTGGTCGCTGCGCAGGATCTGGTAGAGGTCGTCCAGCGTCTTGAGCTTCTCGTCAATCGTGCGGTGCCAGTCGCCGAGGTGGAAGCGGTCGGACAAGCCCTTGTAGATGCGGGCCAGGTGCCAGTCGCCGAAGAACTTGGTGATGTTCGACAGCTCGTCGCTCAGGCGGGCCAGGTCAACGCGGATCTCGCGCAGCTCGCGCTGCACGCCGACGGTCTGCAAGCCGCGGAAGCGCGTGGTGGAAAGGTCGCGGTACGAGCGGTCGACGGCCGTGTCCAGGATGCGGTCGTACGCCTCCAGCTCGGCCAGTTGCAGGTTGGCCAGCTCCATCAGGTAGAGGACCTCGTCGAAGTAGCGCGGCTCGTCGATGATCAGCGCGGCGTCCCAGTCGATGACCACCAGGTCGCGCTCGTAATAGCTGAAGTACTTGCCGGTGGACTCCTCCGCCTCCTGGTCCGACAGGTGGCCGGGATCGGCTTCCTCGGTCAGCAGCGACGCGACCTCGCGGCGGTTGGCCGCCAGCCACTGCTCGGCACTGACGCCCACTCCGTCGCTCGCCTGGAGCGGGCCGTTGATGCAGAAGACGGTGTACGCCTCTTCCTCGCCCAGGCGATCATTGGGTCGGACGTAGTAGGCGCGCAGCTCCGTGCGCACCTGCTCGGCCAGCTCGCGCACCTCGTCGTAGAGGTACGAGCCGTCGCTGAAGCGCAAATCGTGGAAGCCGACCAGCTCATCGACGCTGTTGACGCTGAACGGGACGCGGACGGTGATGCTGATGGCGCCCACGGGCAAAATCTTGACCGTGCGCTCCAGCCGGACCGGCCCGCGCGGCCCGAGCCGCTCGAGCGGCGGCAGGCGGACCATCTGCGGGCGGTAGAAGAACAACTGCCGCGGCGACCGCTTGCTGGCGTCCACCTGGAACTGCGCCACCGGCTGCCCGAGCAGCTCCTTCACCGGGCGGCGGTTCATCTCGTAGGCGACGTCGAACGCGTAGAGGTAGACCACCTCCCCGGTAAGCTGCCCCACGCGCCCGGCGGGCGGCTTGCGGATCGGGCTGGAGGTGATCGTGCTCATGACGGGGTGCCCCGCGCGCGGGCCGCCGGCCATTGTGACAACCGCCAGCGGCTTCGGCTACGTTCTTTTAACTATAGGATCGGCAACCGCTTGAGTCACATCCGGCCACGGCCCCGCCCGCCGCGGCGCGAACCGGCGGGCGGTCTTATCGGTATCACTTGCCTCACTTGCGCGCGGGAGCCTTTCGCATGCGACGTCCAACGGTTGTCTTGATCCTGCTGCTGATCGTGTGCGCCTGGGTCGGGCGGTCGTTCACGCGGGCGGCGGGCGCCCCGGCGGGCGCGCGGTTCCCGGTGCCGGTGATCGACCTCCGCGGCTCGGGCAGCCAGATTGGCCAATCCCACGCCGAGCAACTGGGCGCGCCGATCCGCACCCTATTTCGAACCTACTTCGGCCGCTACTTCACCAGCGACGCGCAGCGCAACCTGGCGCTGATGGCGGCGTCGGCGTTCGAGGCGCACCTCTCGCCCGAGCACCGCCAGGAGGTGCGTGCCCTGGCGGCGCAGTCCGGGCTGGACGAACGGCAGGTGATGCTCGGGCAGTGCTTCCTGGATTTGTCGGCGATGACCGCCTGCTCGACCGTCGCCCTGCCCGCCGCCGCCGCCCCCGACGGCGTGGCGCGCTTCGGGCGCAACCTCGACTTCCCGTCGTTCAACGTGGCCGACAAGAACAGCGTGGTGCTGATCGTCCGCCCGGCGGGGCGCTACGCGTTCGCGTCGGTCGCCTGGCCGGGGATGCTGGGGGTGCTGTCGGGGATGAACGAGCACGGGCTGGCGCTGGCGAACATGGAGGTCGACCGCGGGCGGCGGCTGCCGCAGGCAATGCCTTACACGATGCTCTACCGAACGGTGCTCGAGCGATGCCGGACCGTCGCCGAGGCGGTCGCGCTGCTGGAATCGACGCCGCGGCAGACGGCCAACAACCTGATGCTGATGGACGCCGCCGGCGACCGCGCGGTGGTGGAGATCACGCCGGGCAAGATCACCGTCCGCCGCGCCCCCGACACCGCCGCGCTGATCAGCACCAACCACCAGCGCGGCCAGGAGCCGGACCTTGCCGGCCGGTGCGAGCGGTTCGACCTCCTTCACGACGCTTCCAAGGCCCGCTTCGGGCGGATCGACCATCGCGGGGTCGAGAAGATGCTCGCGCGCGTGGCGCAGGGCAGGGACACGCTCCAGTCGATGATCTTCGAGCCGGGCAACAGGCTGATGTACCTGTCGGTCGGCGCCGCGGCGCACACGAAGGAATATCACCGGCTTGATTTGCGCAAACAGCTCCTTGGAGAGAGTAAGAATCACTGAAGGCGTGGATGCCGCCGCGGCGCGTGGATGCCGCGGCGGCGGCGGGTAGCTCATTCCTTCGCGTTGGCCCGGGGCTGTTCCCTGTGCTCGCGCGCCTGCTGGCGCTCGAACCAATCCAGCGGCCGCTGGTTCTTCTGCCGGGGGGCGAGCATCTTGCCGAAGACGAACGCGGCGGTGTGCGTCAGCGCGGGCGCCGGGACGGCGGTGACCTCGGCCTTATCGAGGCTGCCGCCGATCTTGAACTGGTACAGCAGCGTGCCGGTGGCGCCGTTGAGCAGCTTCTGGATGCCGCCGGCCAGTTCGCCGGCGACGTCGCTGACGACCGGCACGTTGGTCCCCTTCAGCTTGTCGCGCCAGTCGGCGAGCGGCGCGGCCACCACGTTGAGGTCGAGCTGGCCGCCCTCGCCGAGGCCGATCTTCCCGCCGCCCTGGAGGCCCAGGGCTGGCGCGTTGACGGCGGCGTCGCGGAGGACGAGTTGCTCGTCGGCAACCTCGAACCGCACCGCGGCGTCACCGATCGTCGCCGCCTGCTTCAGCCCGATCGACCCGAGGATTTCCTTGAGCACGGGGAACTTGAACATCTCGCCGTCGACCATCTCCACCTCGCCGCCAGCGCGCAGGCCGCGGAGCATCTCCCTCTTGCCCGCGCCCTTGGGGAAGGCGGTGGCGAACGTGGCGTGGGCGAAAAGGTGCCCCTTGTAGACCTTGGCGGTCGGGTCGTAGCGGAGCTGCTGGAGGCGCGTGAGGTCGACGTCGCGCGCGGCCGCTTCGCCGTCGATGGCGTAGCCGGCGCCGGCGTTGTCCCGCACCCACTGCCCGGCCGCGCTGACGCGCCCGCCCAGCAGGTCCGCCTCCAGCGCGTGCAGTTGCACGCCCGCCGGCGTGATCGTGGCGTCGCCGCGGATCTTGTTCAGTGGGATGTGCTCGGCCGTCAGCTCGAACGAGCCGGTGTCGCTGGAGACGATCAGGTCGTAGACGTTCTCACGCCCGGGCGCGGTGCTGTCGGCGGCGTAGGAGCCGGCGATGATGAACGGGCCGTCGGGGTTGAGCACGTCCAGGACCTTGTCGATCTTCGGCGTGTAGCGGCGGAGCGGCTGGCGGAACGTGACGCTGCCGGAGATCTCCTGCCACCGCGCCAGCTTCGGCAGCCCCTCCAGCGGCAGGCGGGCGCTGCGCAGGCGCAGGTCGTCGTCGTCGTACTTCGCGTAAAGCTCCTGGAAGACGATCATCCCCCCCCTGAGCCGCACCTCGCCGCCGCCGATGTCCTCGATGCGACCGGCGAAGTTCTTCGGGCGGAACGACGCGCCGCGCGGGACGACCACCACCTCGTGCTCGATCGCCTCCCACGGGACGCGTCCGTTCAGCTTGAGCGGCCCGACGGCGGTGACGGTGAAATCGGCGCGGCCGGCCGGCTCAAACTGGTCGAACTTCGACAGCTTTTCGCGCGACGGGCCGGTCGAGGCCATCAGCGTCCGCGCCGTGGACGGGTTGGTCGACGTGCCGCGGTGGATGATCACGTGCCCGCCAAGATCGCCGACCGCCCACGTGCCGGCGGCGGGATCGATCTCGGCGCGGCCGGCGTTGATCACCATCGTCTTGCCGCCGGCGCCGACGTCGAACTTCTCAATGACGATCTTGAGCGGCCCGGCCGGCTGCTTCTCGACGGTGAGGGCGGCCTTGGCGTGGTCGATGCTGATCCCCGCCGGCGGCACCTCGCCCATCGCGTCCTGCACCGCCAGCGCCACGTTGTACCTGGCCGCCTTGGGGTCGCGCAGCGGGAGCGTGCCGTTGCCGCTGAGCTGGACCGTGCCGCTGATGCGGTAGTCGAGCAAAAACTTCTGCACCGACTGCGGCAGCGGCGAGCGCAGCGGCTCGGGCTCGGCGCGCGCCTTCAGCGTCAGGTTGCGCACCTCCACCTCGCCGCTGTCCACGTCGATCGTGCCGGCGGCGCTGGCGTCGGCGCTCATCTGCGCACGCGTGATCAGGTGAAACGTGTAGGCGGAAGGGGACTGCTGCTGCGTCTCCACCTCCGCCTGCAACCCGTCCCACACCGTCGGCGGGCCGGGCACCTTCGGGTCGCGGTAGGTGACGCGCCCCTCGTAGAACCGCACGTCGCGCAGTTGCAGCATGCCCGAGAGCTTGCGCGGCGGCTCGGCCTGCTCGGTCTTCTTGACGATCTGGCGGTAAGGCTTGGGCGATAAGTCGATCTCCGGGCCGTTGACGCGCAGGCTGGAGATGACGATCGGCTTGTCGCCCCCAAGCGGAAGCCCGGCCAAGCGCACGCGAGCGCGGGTGGCGCGGAAGAGGGTATCGGGCCCGCGCTCCAGCCGCGGCTGCCACGCCCACGCGCCGTACGGCGGAAGGTAGACCAGCAGCCCAAGCTTCAGCTCCGCGTCGAGCTTCGACGCGACGGTCATCTTCAACTTGGCCGCCACCGCCAGCGACGCCAGCACCTCGGCGGCGACCAGCAGCAGCGCGACGAACAGGACCACCGTCCGCCACCCGAACCGGCGCTTGCGCGGTTCGTCTGCCGGCGGCTCGTCTTCCCCGCCCTTCAGTGCCTCGGATTTAACGAACGCCATGCAGGGGCAAGGATAGCCGCCGAAACAACGCCGCGGGATGCGGAAGGCGGCCGGAGTGGCGATTTTCTTAGCTGGACTGTGAAGCCGCGCAGATTACGCCGTTGTTGGTGCCAAGAGCGAAGGAGGAACGGCCGGGTCGGAACGCGGTGCCTCCTGCTCCGTAGCGCCGGGGTACCTGTGAGAGCGGCATGATGCGTCGCCCGCGCGCGGCTTCCGCCCTCTCGCCCGAGCGTTGCGTGCGCGTTAGTGAGCAGGATTTATCGGACTGCCAGCTCGCGCAGCGGGGCGCCCATTGGCGGGCGGGCGACGCCCTTTTCCGTCACGATGGCGGTGATCAGCTCTGCCGGCGTCACGTCGAAGGCGGGGTTGTAGACGTTGACGCCTTCGGGCGCGGTCGGGCGCTCGCCGAAGGCGGAGACCTCCTCGGCCGCGCGCTCTTCGATGGGGATCTCTCGCCCGGTGGCGGTGGCGAAATCGACTGTGCTCATCGGCGCGGCCACGATGAACGGCACGCGGAAGTGCCTGGCGGCGATGGCGACGCCGAGCGTGCCGATCTTGTTGGCGGTGTCGCCGTTGGCGGCGATGCGGTCGGCGCCCACGATGACGGCGTCCACCTTCTTCTGCCCGAGCACGACGGCGGCCATGTTGTCGCAAATCACGGTGACGGGCACGCCGTTCTCCTTTAATTCGTAGGCGGTGATGCGGCTGCCCTGAAGGAGCGGGCGGGTCTCGTCGGCGAAGACGTGGAACTGCCGGCCCTGCTCGACGCCGAGGTAGATCGGCGCCAGCGCGGTGCCGTAGCCCGCGGTCGCAAGCCCGCCGGCGTTGCAGTGGGTGAGGATCCGCATCGGGGCCGAAGCGTCCGGTCGCGGCGCGCACAGCTCGGCGAGCAGCCTCAGACCGTGCTCGCCGATGGCGCGGCAGTCGCGCACGTCCTCCTCGAGCATCACGTTCGCCTCGTTGAGGATCGCGTCCTGAAGGTCGCGCACGACGTGACACGCCGGTGACGCGGCGACGCGGTCGCCGGCCGACTCGCGCGCGACGCACTGCACGCGGTCGAGCGCCCAGAACAGGTTGACTGCCGTCGGGCGGCTGGTGGCGAGGTAATCGCAGACCTCCTTCAGGCGGGCGAAGAAGCGGGGGGCGTCGTCATCGGCGAAGTTGCGCACGCCGAGATAAGCCCCGAACGCCGCGGACACCCCGATCGCCGGCGCGCCGCGCACGACCAGCCGACGGATGGCGTCGTGCATCTGCTTCTCGTCGGTGATGTCGACGTAAACCGTCTCGCGCGGCAGCCGGGTCTGATCGAGCAGGCGGACCGCCGAACCGGTCCAGGTGATGGGCTTGAGCATTGTCCGCACATTCTAGCGCCGCCGGGCAGCGCGGCCACACGTGCGGCTACAGCGCGCGCAGCAGCGGCAGCACGTTCAGCGCGATGGCCATCAGCGTCAGCGCGACGATGAGCGGAGGCGCGCGCGGCGGAGCGAGAAGCGGAAGATCAGGAACGCCGCCAGCGTCAGCACCACCCACGCGACGTACGCCGCCCCCGCCACCAGGCTGGCGCCGCCGTTGCTCAGGACGGCGATCCGCAGGCGCGACCGGAGCGACAACTGAGGGAACTGCACGTCGACGATCTGCTGCGGCGTGAGGGTTGAAGTGCGCGCCCGCATCGCTTGCCCCTGCGGCGATTGGAGGTACTGGAGCCGTTGCGCGCGGAACGCTTCAACCTGCCGCTGCATCCGCACGTCCCCGCGGACCGCGTTGACCCCCGCCGGCAGCAGCGCGGAGGCGCAGACGAGCAGGAAGTAGACCAGCAGCCGCCTGGGGCGCGACGCCTGGCCTGGGTGGAGCTGCCGCCAGAACCGCGTCGGCCGCAGCCCGCCGAGCAGCGTCCGGACGAGCGAGCGCACGGTGCCGTGGTGCTCGAACAGCCACGGGTGCTTGCGGCGGGCGGGGTCGCGGATCTCGTCCCACGAGAAGGCGTAACCGCACTCCGGGCAGCGCGGCTCGGCGAGGCCGCGGAGGTCGTACTCGCACAGCGGGCAGGTAATCGCCTCGGCGGGCGGCGGATCGCCACTCGCGGGCGGCGCCGCGGGTGCGGATTCCGGCAAGCCCGTGGGCGCGGGCGGTTCGCGCGTCATCGGATCACGTCGCAGTCGAGGGCGACCTTCAGCGCCAACAGGAACAGCATCACCTGCGTCGCCGCCGCCGTCGCCACCGCGTGGTCGAAGCGCATGTAGTGACGGTACGCGACGGCCAGCCGGCAGGCGAACAGCAGCGGCAGCAGGAACAGCAGCCCGGTTGCAACGAGTCGATGGCGCGCCTCGCTCGTGGGCGGGCCGGCGAAGAACTCCAAGGCGATCATGACCGAAAGCAGCGCGGCGAAGGGCAGGACAACGCTGCCGGAATAAAGTGCGCAGCGCAGCACGTGGTGCGGGCGCACGCGGGCGCGCCGCATGGACGCCTGGAAGATCATCAGCGCGGCGAAGGTGAGCGCCGACCACGCCACGAGGCCGCCGGCGACGAGCACCATCGGCCGCCGGCTGTATGACCTCATCAGCATCCGCGTAAACCACGGGGACCCGAAGCGCGGGTAGGCGGCGTCGAGGTAGCCTTGAATGCTGCCGTGCCGCGGGACGGCCCAGGCGGCCAGCGCGGGCGTGATGGTCGCCGCCGCCGCCTGCTGGCGCTCGAGCTGGTATTGGTCGAACCGGTACGCCAGGACCGCCAGGTCCAGCACCCCCGGCACGAGGCACAGCGCGGCGATCACCAGCCCGAAGAGGACCAGCCGGCGCGGGTCCGACGGCTGCCCCGGGTGAATCTGCCGCCAGAACCGCCGCGGCCGCAGCGCGCCGATCAGCGTTCGGCAGAAGGACCAGAGGTTACGCTCGGGGTGGAGCTCGAAGAGGTACGGGTGAAGCGCGCGCCGCGGGTCGAGCAGCTCTTGCCACGTGAAGCGGAACCCGCACTCCGGGCAGCGCGGCTCGGGCAGCCCGCGCAGGTCGTACTCGCACATCGGGCACAGGACCGGAGACGGGTGGTCCGCGCGCGGCACTCCCGGCGCATCGGCCGCGGGCACGCTGGTGGGACCGATCGCCGCGGTGGGACCGGGCGCCACCGCATCTGACAGCGCGACATCGGCTGGCGCGGCGTCATTTGGCGCTTGCGGCGGCGCTTCGTGCGGCGTCATTGGAGGATCCCCGTGTCCAGCGCAAGCTTGAGGATCAGCAGCCCCACCATCGCCTGCGATGCCAGCACCGTCAGCAGCGCGTGCTCGAAGCGCAGGTAGCGCCGGTAGGCGATCCACAAGCGGTAGCAGAGCACGAGCAGCACCAGTGGCACCAGCCGCTCGAGCGTCACCTCGTGGGTGAGGAACCAGGCCAGGCTGCCGCGCGAGCTTCCAAGAAGCGAAGGCACGAACCCGGCCACGACGATCAGCGCGGGCAAGAGCAGGATGTCGGCGGCGTAGATGACGCAGCGGAGCACGTGCCCGGGCCGGACCTTCGCGCGGCGCATAGAGATCTGAAAGACCATCAGCGCCGCCAGCGTCAGCCAGGGCCAGGCCAGCAGGAAGCCCAAGTAGCCGGTGCAGTCGCGGAACCCCGGGGAGGTGAGGGTGTTGCCGACCGCGCGTGGGTCGGGCAGCAGCGGGAAGTACGTGTCGAGAAAGACCTCGAGGCTGCCGTACTTGTCTGCCCACGGCGGCTGCGACTGAGCGAAGGAAATGGCCGCCCGCCCGCGCGCGGCGAGCGTCTGGGAATTTGTCTCCCACAGGCCCCATGCCAGGATCGCCACCAGCGGCGCGGCCGAGAGCAGCGCGACGACGGCCCCGTAGAGCAGCAGCCGCCGGAGGTTGGACAGTTGGGTGGGATAGAGGTCGCGCCAGAATTGCCGCGGGCGCTGTCCGGCGAGAAAGGTTCGGAAGAAGGAGCCGACGTTGCGCTCGGGGTGATGCTCGAACAGCCACGGGTGCAGCCGCCGCGCCGGGTCGCGCAGCTCCGCCCATTCAAAGGCATAACCGCACTCCGGGCACCGCGGCTCAACCTGGGCGCGCAGGTCGTACTCGCACAGCGGGCAGCACAGCCGCGCCTCGACCGGCACCTCGGCCGCTGCCACGGCGGGAATGGGGGCGGGGGCCGATAACATCACCCCTCATCATGCCCGAAACCGCCGGCGGCGGGACAGGGCCGCGGAGGATTGGCTGCGGCGACAACTCGACCGCGCAAAAGCGGAACCCCGCCCGGGGTCGGGCGGGGTTCCGTTCGATCATTGTGCGGCCCATCCGCGCTGATGAAGCGGGCGGGTGGGGAGTCCGGCCCAGCCAGGCCGGCTTGAGTCGCTCGATCACAGCAGCAACTGGAACTGCCCGCGGAGGACGAACTCGTCCTCGCCGGTGCTCAGCACGCCGATGCCCGCGTGGTTGGACGGCGAACCGTTGGGCAGGTAGGTCAGGTCGAGCGTGAACTTCGCCGCGTGGCTGCGAAGGTAGTAATTGGCGCCGACGGTGAACTCATGGAAGGTGTCTTCCCCCCCGCCGGCGAAGGCGACCTCGTCATCGGTGAAGAGGACGTCGTAGCGGCCGAAGACTTCCCAGCGGCGGTTGAGCAGGTAGCCGACCTGCCCGAGGAAGCCGAAGTCGTAGGCGTCGTCGTCCGCCTCCTCGTTGAAGCGCCCGACGTAGGCGCCGAAGACGCTCAGGCCGGTCGTGTTCTCGAACTGCACGTCGACGGAGTGGTAGACGGTGTTTGCGTCGCCCGCCTGCTGCCAGTGGGCGCCCGCGCCGACGGCCAGGAGGCTCTCCTTGTTGTCCAGCGCGGTGAAGTCCTCGTAGCTCTTGCGGTCGCCGTGGACGAAGTAGTCCACGCGCCCGACGACGCCGAAGTTGGCGTCGTTCACCGGGTAATCGCGCCAGTTGGTATTGAGCGAGCCGACGCCGTCGCTCAGGCCCACCTCGGCGCGGAACGGCGTGCCCTGGCCGGGGTCGTAGATGACGCTGACGGCCTGGATGTAGTCGGTCTCGCCGCCGGCGATCTCCTCGTTCAGCAGCGAGCGGTCGACCGCGAGCTGGCGGCGCGAGCTGGTGCGCTCTTCGTGGAACGTCGGGTCCTTGAACTGACCGCCGCGGACGAACCACTCCTTCTGGAGCTGGTAGCGCAGCCACGCGTCCTCGAGCGTGACCTCGCCGCCGTTCTGGTTGGCTTCCCACTGGAACTGGTAGACCAGCTTGGGGGTGAAGGCGTGCCCGCCGAGGGAGAACTTCATGCGGCGGATCTCCAGCCCGCTCTCGGTGCGGTCGTCGGCGCCGCCGTCGGCGTCCTCGGCGTCGCTGGTGGAGTTCACCACGTAGCGGACCTGGAGCTGGACGGCCGGGTTGAGCAGGAAGGAGTTGTCGGCCGAGCGGAGGAAGAACTTGCCCTTCTCCCAGCCGGCCAGGACCGCCCCGTCGGTCTGGAGCAGCGCGCTGCGGCGCTCGGCGTCCCTGAGGATCTGATCGACGGTGGCGGCGACGTCGGCGCTGGCCTGGTCCTGCTTGGCCTCGAGCCGCTCGACCTTGGACTGGAGCTGCTTGATCTGCTCGAGCAGCTCGGTGGTGCTGGGATCGGCGGCGCGCGCCGCAACGGGGACGAGGGCGAGTGCCGCGGCCGCCGCGGCGGCGGCCAAAACGCTGGATCGACGACGAGACATTGAACCTGCTCCTTCCGAAGAAATGGGTACCTGCGCCCATCCCACGGAATCGAGCTCATGGATTCAAGTCTCCGCGTCGCCTGCGCCAGCGGCTTAACCTGACCTGTGCGCACGCTGAACCGCGCGCCCACGAAACCCTCAGCGGGTCGCGGTAACGGCGGGTGAGCCGGGCACGGCGGCGGGCGGCATGGCGGCGGTCGGCATGGCGGCGGGCGGCACGGTGGCGGTCGGCAGGGCGGCGGGCGGCGCGGCGGTAACGGCGGGGGCGGGCGGCGCATCCGCGGAATCGCGCGACGGCGGCTCGAGCTGCGACGCCGGCGTCACCGTGTTGACCAGCACCTGCGTTGCCGGCACGAACGTGCCGAACAGCAGCGTGCCGAAGACCGACAGCGCGACGGCGGTCACGATCGGCATCGGCAGCGCCAATGGCGGGTGCGCGTGCCCGTGCGCCTGCGGGCCGTGCCCGTGCGCCGGCACCGGCTGCCCGGCGTGCAATGCGGTGGCGGTCGCCACCGCGCCCGCCTCGTGCTCCGGCTCGGGGCGGAGGAACATCGTGGCGATGATCTTGAGGTAGTACCCGGCCGACACCGCGGCATTGATCATGGTGATCACGACCAACCCGTAGAGCCGCGCGTCCAGCGCGGGCTTGATCAGGTAGAGCTTTCCGAAGAAGCCGATCGTCAGCGGCAGCCCGATCAGCGAGAAGCAGCACGTGGCCATGCAGAGCCCCAGCACCGGGTGGCGGCGGCCCTGGCCGGCGAGGTCGTCGTAGGTCTCGGCGCTGGTCGCCGGGGGCGTGGGGAGCAGCGCGCCGTTCCACGATCGGATCGGCCGCGCCGGCAGCAGCATCAGCACGCCGAACGCCCCGGCGTTCATGATCCCGTACGCCGCCAGGTAGAACAGCACCCCCTGCAATGCGCCCTGCTGTCGGCCGTACTCGCTGGTCGAGGCCAGCGCCGCCAGCCCGACCAGCAGGTAGCCGCTGTGCGCGACAGAGCTGTAGGCCAGCACGCGCTTGATGTTGCTGACCTGCACCAGCGCCAGCACGTTGCCGAAGGTCATGGTCAGGGCGGCCATGATCCAGAGCAGGCGCGCGAGGGTCTCGGGCGCCTGCCAGCTCCCGTCGCCGGGGACCGAGCCGCCGGCGACGAAGATCAGCTTTGTCAGCGCCACGATCCCGCTGGTCTTGGGGACGAACGACAGCATCGCCGTCACCGGCGTGGCGGCGCCCTGGTAGACGTCGCCGGCGTAGAAGTGCAGCGGGACCGCCGCCAGCTTGAAGGCGAAGCCCGCCACCAGCATGAGGATCGCCAGCAGCGCCCAGTTGCCGGGCCGCGCCGGACCGAGCGGGTCGGCGGCGGTCTCGCGGAAGTGCCGGGCGATCGCATCGAGGTTGATCAGCCCCGTCGCGCCGTACAGGTAGCTGAACCCGAACAGCATCACCGCCGCCGCCATCGCGCCGAGGAAAAAGTACTTCACCCCCGCTTCCTGCGCGACCGGGATCGGGCGGGAGATGGAGACCATGATGTAGGTTGGGATCGCCGCCAGCTCGATGCCGAGGAAGAGCAGGACCAGGTCGTTGGCGCCGGCGACGAGGAAGACGCCGGTGATCGAGAGCAGCATCAGCCCGAAGAACTCACCCGCCTCGGTGCCGAAATCGAGCGCGCTGTTTCCGGTGGCGTCGCGGTTCGTCGGCCAGGCGAGCAGCACGAACAGCGCGCCGACGCCGGCGGCAAGCATCTTCACGTACTCGGCGAAGTGGTAGACCTTGAAGGTGCCGGCCCAGTCGGTGATGAGCTGCCCGCCCGGGCGGCTGACCTGGTAGAAGAAGACCACGACCAGCGCGAGCAGCGCGATGACCGGCGTCGCCCGCCGCACCCCCGCCCGCGGGGACGCCCCCATCACCAGCAGCGCGCACGCCGCCACCGTGAGGATCACTTCGGGGAGCATCGCTTCGAGCAAGGGGTTCATGGGTGTCTCAGGGGGCGTCTCAGGGGCATTTTCGACAACTTCAGGGGCGACCGCGGGGGCGTCATAGGAACACGAACAACAGGATCACCGCCACGCCGAACAGCATGGTCACGGCGTACCCCTGCAAGTACCCGCGCTGGGTGGTGAGCTTGAGGAAGAAGCCGCCGACGATGGGGGTGAAGCTGATCGCCTTCACCAGGCCGTCGACGACGGCGCGGTCGCCGAAGAAGAAGACCTGGCCGAGGCGGCGCAGGGGCTCGACAATGGCGGCCTGATAAGCCTCGTCAATCCAGTACTTGTGCTCCAGCGCCGCGACCACGCCCGGGTGTCGCGCGGCGAGGCGGTCGGCGGCGGCGCGGTCCTTCAGGTGCATCTGGTACGCGGCGTAAATGCCGGCAAGCGAGATCAGCCCGCTGACGAACATCAGCATCCAGTGCAGGCGGTGGTCGGCGTGGACGAGGTCGGGGTTGGCCTCCTCCATCACGTGCTGTTCTTCGACCTGGCCGAACATCGTCGGGCGGACGACGGGAGCGCCCTCGCGATGGGCGCGGGCGGCCTGGTGGTATCCCTGGCTGAACGACGGGCTGCGGCCGAGGAAGTCGCCCAGGGCGTGGTGGTACATCAGCGCCCCGGCGAGGACCGCGCCGACCGCCAGCACCACCAGGGGGCCGATCATGATCCAGGGCTCGTGGTCGTGGTGGCCGTGATCGCCCCCGTGACCTCCGCCGTGTCCGCCCCCATGGCCACCCGAGTGACCGCCGCCGTGGCCGTGCGCGGCGGCGGCGGGGGCGTGATGGGCGGGGTCGTGGGCAAGCTGTCGGTCGACGCCGGACTCGTGCGTGTCGCCGGTGCGGCGCGCCGATTCGCTCGCCGCCGCCGCGTCGCTCACGTGCGCGTCGCCCGGCTCGCTCGGCAGCACCTGCGGGCCCTCGAAGACCCGGAAGTACAGCCGGAACGAGTAGTACGCCGTCAGGAACGCCGCCAGCAGCATCAGCAGCGCCAGGAACCGGCTCTGCACCCACGCCGCGGCGATGATCTCGTCCTTGGAGAAGAACCCGGCCGTCAGCGGGAACCCGGCGAGCGCCGCGCAGCCGATCAGCATGAGCCAGCGCGTCTTGGGAAGCACGCCGCGCAGCCCGGAAAAGCGGCGCATGTCCAGCTCCCCCGCCATCGCGTGCATCACCACGCCGGAGGAGAGGAACAGCAGCGCTTTGAAGAACGCGTGCGTCACCAGGTGAAACACGCCCGCGACCGGCGCCAGGCAGCCGACGGCGACGAACATGAACCCGAGCTGGCTGACGGTGGAATAGGCGAAGACCTTCTTCAGGTCGAACTGCCGCAGCGCGATCGTG
Organism: Tepidisphaeraceae bacterium; assembly: GCA_035634055.1. Taxonomy (GTDB): domain Bacteria; phylum Planctomycetota; class Phycisphaerae; order Tepidisphaerales; family Tepidisphaeraceae; genus JAICTV01. The sequence continues at coordinate 14,989 of DASQDR010000100.1, forward strand.
CCGGCGAACAGCGCGGTGAAGCAGCCGACGACCGCGATCGTCGTCATCGCCGCGTGGTTGCCGACGAACAGCGTCCCGCAGCGGGCGATCATGTAGACGCCGGCGGTGACCATGGTGGCGGCGTGGATCAGCGCGCTGACGGGGGTCGGGCCCTCCATGGCGTCGGGCAGCCAGACGTGCAGAGGGAACTGCGCGCTCTTGCCGAACGCGCCGAGCATGAGCAGGAACGGGATCCAGGCCATCGCCTGGCGCTGGAAGTCGTTGGCCGGCGCCTGCGCCAGCTCGAGCAGGCCGGTGTGCTGCGGCGTGCCGCTGAAATAGGTGACGGTGCCGAAGGCGGCGAAGCAGAGCATAATGCCCAGGCCGAACCCGAAGTCGCCGACGCGGTTGACCAAAAACGCCTTCTTCGCCGCCTCGCGCGCGGCCGGGCGGTCGTAGTAGTAGCCGATCAGCAGGTACGAGCAGAGCCCGACGCCCTCCCACCCCAGGTAGAGCATCAACAGGTTGTTGCCCATCACCAGGCAGGTCATGGCGAAGATGAACAGCCCGAGGTAGGCGAAGAAGCGGAAGTACCCTTCCTCGCCCTTCATGTAGCCGGCGGCGAAGACGGTGATGAGGAAGCCGATGCCGGTGACGACGCAGAGCATCACGGCCGTCAGCGGGTCGAAGAAGAAGCCGGCCTGTGCGTTGAAGTAGTCAGCGGTGCCCGCCTTGGCAGGCTCGCCGACCTCGATCCAGTTGAAGAAGACCTTGTTGTACCCGAGGGTCTGCCCGCCCTCGCCTGCCGCGGCGGCGCCGGCGGCGCCGTGCGTCCCTTGCGCCGCCGCGCCGGCGTTGCCGTGCGTGCAGGCGGTCTTCATTCCCAGCATCGAAAAGAGCAACGACAGCGACAGCAGCGCGCTGGCCCCCACGCCGATCCAGATCGGCCAGTGGGACTTCTCGCGCAGCCATCGCTGCCCGAGAAACCCCGCCACCGCCGCGCCCAGCAGCGGCAGCAGCGGGATCAGGTACGAATGCTTGACGGCGAACAGGTGTTCCATTGGAGGAAGTCGTTAGTTGCCAGTGGTTAGTTGCCAGTGGTCAGTGGTCAGTTGGGAACCTGCCGCCGCCCTACTGGCAACTGGCAACTAACAACTGGCGACTACCCCGCAACTACCCCTTCAGTTCTCTCCACGCGTCCGCATCCAGGGTGTTCCGCTGGCGGAAGAGCAGCACGACCAGCCCCAGGGCCAGGCTCGCCTCGGCGGCGGCGATGACCAGGACGAAGATCACGAACGCCTGCCCCGAGAGGTTCCCCCAGAACCGCCCGAACGCGATCAGGTTGATGGCGACCCCCTGGAACATCAGTTCCGTGCACAGGAACATCACGATCAGGTTCCGCCGGGTCATGAACCCGATCATCCCGATCGCGAACAGGATCGCGCCGACGGCGAGGTAGTGTTGGAGGGCGAGTTGGGTCATTGGACAACAGGCACGGAGGCACGGAGGCACGAAGGCACGAAGCGAGGGACGAGGGGTAAGGCACTGCTGCCTTGGCCCCTTCTCCACCACTTCGTGCCTTGGTCCCTTCGTGCCTTCGTGCCTTCCTCCATCACGTCTCCGGATATTCCTTCTGCCTCGGGTTCTCGGTGCCGTAGACCGGGATGCTGCCGGGGTCGTCGCGGACGCTGGTGGCTTCGGCTGCCGGCGGGTCGCCGCCGCCGCCGCCGCTTTGGGCGCTAATGTCGATCGGCTGCTGCGGGTTCACCACCCGCTTGCGCGCGATGACGATGGCGCCGACCATGGCCACCGTCAGGATCAGCCCGGCCAGCTCGAGGTTGATCAGTTGCCGCGTGAACAGGTAGTGGCCGAGCTTCTGCGTTCCGCCGACCGGGACGAACGTGCCGTCGGGGGCGCGCTGGCCGGTCGGGAGCGTCGAGGGGACGCTGGCGACGGCCAACACCGGCGCGTCGGCGGCGCGGGCGGACGCGGTCGCGCGGGCGTCGTTTCGCGCCAGCGGCTGGGCCTTGTCGAAGATCACGAACAGCAGCACGCCCAGCAGCGCGAACCCCACGGCGCTGGCGAGGATCGGCTCGCGGCTGACCGCGTCGTGCTCGGCCAGTTGCTCGTGCACCGCCGCGCCGCTCTGCCCCTCGGGGGCGGCCTCGGCGGCGAGCATGATCACGAACACGTACGTCACCAGGATCGCCCCGCCGTAGATCAGCACCAGCGCCGCCGCCATGAACTCCGCCCACATCAGCACGAACAGCCCCGCCGACGCCATCACCGTCAGCACGAAGTAGAGGGCGGAGTAAACCGGCTTGGCGTGGGTGACGACGCGCAGCGCCCCGAAGACGGCGATGGCGGCGAAGAGCCAGAAGTAGATGCCCATCCCCGCGGCGGTCTTGCCGATCACGACCGCCAGGATCAGCAGCGACGCGAGCAGGACGGCGCCGCCAATCTTGCGGATCGGGCCCTCCTTGCGCCCGGGCAGGAGCATGATCATCCCCGCCGCACCGGCGGCGCAGAGCAGGAAGAGCAGCCCGGGCGCCAGCGGCGAGTTGACGATGGTGGAAGCGGGATCGCCGCCGGCGGCAGCAGCGGCGCCGGGCGCCGCGGGCGCGGCGGCGAGCAGCGGGAAGCAAGGGCCGGGCATCATCATCGGGCGCACACACTGCCAGCCGGGGCG
>DASQDR010000101.1:0-32639 GCA_035634055.1 Tepidisphaeraceae bacterium
TGGGTGAGCTGCGGGCGAAGCTGGAGCGGACGTGGGTTCGTCAGGTGCGCATGAGCGGGAGCGGGAGCGCCCTGTTCACCCTCTGCGACACGGGTGAGGAGGCGGAAGAAACGGCGGCGGCGGCGCGTGCGGCGTACTCAGTAACCGCGCTGCCTGTCCGGCTCGCTCCCGCGGAGGACATGTCTGCCGCGGGCGCGGGATGAGGCCAAGCCGCACGCGAGGCGAGGCGAGGCGACCCGAGGCGGCCCGGCCGCGGCCCGTGCCGCGCGTCGCGGCGGCAGCAGGGAATTCGTAGGCGTGAATTCCCTCCGGCGCGACGCGTCGCCACGACGCGACGGAGGTCGCCGCGACGGCTCCTCGTGCGCCCGAGCGCTGCTTGTGCGGCACGCGAGCCGCACGGCCTGTTGCCCCGCCGTCGCGGGGGCGGCCTGAGTTTTTGGTCGCGGCGCGGCGGACAATATTTGTCGCGGCCGAGCGTACTATGAATTGACAGTCCGTCTCCCGTCGGTCGCGTCGCCTCCCATCACATCGGGGCGCGGCCAGGCAGGAGCGGCGGTTTTAGTTCCACGTCTGGGTCCGGACAACTTCGGGGTGCCACATGCAACTGACGGAAGTGCGCGTCAACCTGTGCGGCGGTCATGGCGGACGGCTCAAGGCGTTCTGCTCCCTCACCTTCGACGACACCTTCGTCGTCCGCGACGTGAAGCTCATCGAGGGCCCGGACGGCCTGTTCCTCGCCATGCCATCGCGCAAGCTTTGCGACCACTGCCCGCGCTGCGCGGAGAAGAACCACCTGCGCGCGCGCTTCTGCAACGGCTGCGGCAGCCGGCTGGACGAGACCCGCTCGGGCCGCCACGGCGGCGGCAACGGCCACTCCGGCCACGGGCGGCTCAAGCTCCACGCCGACATCGCCCACCCCATCAACGCCCACTGCCGCTCCGACCTGGAGCAGGAAGTCGTTGCCGCCTACCAGCAGGAGCTGGAGCGGAGCAAGCAGCCCGGCTACGTCGCGCCCAACCTCGACCACGAGGACATGGACTTCGACGACGCCCGGCCGCCCGCCGCGCCCATGCGCCTGCGCCCGACCGGCACCATGAGCCGCTAGCGGCTGCTTCGCTCCGATCGGCACGCCTCGCTGCCGCACCACCCCTGCGGCGCGGCGTGATCGGCAGCGCGGCTGCGCGCGGCGATGTTGACGGCCGATCCACGCATGGCGCAGTCATCACCGTTGTCAGTTCCCCCGCGCATGACGTGCAGCGGGCTCGCGCGTCCCGACCGCCCATGCCCGTGTAAGATCGCGGCATGTCAGACGCGAAGCTCACGCACCTGGATGAGTCGGGCAAGGCGCAGATGGTCGATGTCGGGCAGAAGCCGGTGACCGCGCGCGAGGCGGTGGCCGAGGGGTTCGTGGTGCTGGCGGGCGGAACCGTCAGCGCGATCACGGCCGGCAGCGTCCCGAAGGGCGAGGTGCTCAACACCGCCCGCATCGCCGGCATCCTGGCGGCCAAGCGCTGCGGCGAGCTGATCCCGCTGTGCCACCCACTTCCGATCGACAGCGTCACGATCGAGTTCGACCTTCCGCCCACCACCGCCCACGAGGCGGAGCGGGCGCGCATCCGGATCCGAGCGACCGCCCGCGTCACCGCCAGGACCGGCGTCGAGATGGAAGCGCTGACGGCCGTGAGCGTCGCCGCCCTGACCATCTACGACATGTGCAAGGCCATCGACAAGTCGATGGAGATCGACGGCGTCCGGCTCGTGTCGAAGAAGAAGTAGAGCGCTACCCCGGCCCGCGGCCACCGCACGCGCCGGCGCTTGGTCCGGAGCGCACGCACTGCCGCAGGATCGTCATGACCGCGGCCGGCGCGCTGGAACGTCAGGGCGTCGTCGTCGTCGTCGTCGGGGCGGTCGTGGCTTGAGTGGTGGCGCGGACGCGCAGGTTGTTGGCCTTGTCGATCCCGCTCTGGACCACGTCGCCGGTCTTGTTGGCGGCCTTGTTCAGGAATTCACCGGTCTTGTCGGCGGCATTCTCCACGGCCGGTCCCGCCTTTTCCGCCGCCCGCTGGAGGGCGTCGCCGGTCCGGTCGGCGGCGCGGTGCAGGGCGTCGCCGGTGCGCTCGGCGGCGTTCTGCACCTTCTCACCGGTCGTGGCCGTTGTCGTGGGCTGCGTGGTCGTGGTCGTGGTGGTCGTTTCCGAGCGCTCGCACCCCAGCGCAATCGTGCCGGCGAGCGCGGCGAGGGTGACGGCGGCCAGCTTGGTCTTCTTCATCGACATCTCGAGGAACCTCCGGTTGTTCCCCTTACATTAACACCCCAACCACGCAAGCCGCCATGAGCGAAGCGATTGCCCCGCCGGCCATGGCGATCAGGCCGATGCGCGACAGGTCGTGCCGGCGCGACGGCGCGAGCGTGCTGATCCCGCCAACCTGGATGCCGACGCTGGCGAAGTTGGCGAAACCGCACAGCGCGTACAGCGCGATCAGGGCCGAGCGCGGCGACAGGAAGTTCGGGTCGGCCTGAAACCGGGCGCGCATCTCGGCGTAGGCGATCAGCTCGTTCAGCACCGTCTTGATGCCGAGCAACGAGCCGACCGGCCGGGCGTCGCGCCAGGGGATGCCGCAGAGCCATGCCAGCGGCGCCATCACCCAGCCGAGCATCGTCTGCATCGTGACCGGCTGGCCGGCGGCGGTGATGCCGGCCTTGGCGCTGGCCCAGGTGAGCACCGCGTTGACCAGCGCCACCAGCGCCGTGAACGCGATCAGCATGGCCGCCACGTTGAGCGCCAGCGCCAGCCCCTCGCTGGTGCCGCGGGCGGCGGCGTCGATCAGGTTGGCGTCGATCCGCTCGACCTTGAACTCCACCCCGCCGGCCGTCTGCGGCGCCTCGGTCTCGGGCGCCAGCAGCTTGGCCACCACCAGCGTCGCCGGCGCCGAGATGAAGCAGGCGGCGGCGAGGTGCCCGCCGGCGTTGAGGATGAAATCGTCCAGCCAGTCGGTGTAGAGCCCCAGGACCCCCGACGCGATGTTGGCGAACCCGCCGACCATGATCACCATCAGCTCCGAGCGCGTCGCCGCGGCGACGAACGGGCGGATCATCAGCGGCGCCTCAGTCTGTCCGACGAAGATGTTCGCCGCCGTCGAGAGCGTCTCGGCGCCGCTGGTGCCGGTGGTTTTCGCCATCACCCACGCCAGCGCCTGCACCACCCACTGCATGACGCCGCTGTGGTATGCGACGGCCGTCAGGGCCGAGAAGAAGATGATGGTGGGCAACACGAAGAAGGCGAAGTACCCGACGTTCTGCGCGTAGCCGATGGGCAACCCGCGCTCGTTGCTGACGGTGGCGCCGCCGGTGTTGGCCAGGTCGCCGAAGACCATCTTGGCCCCCTCGCGCGTGAAGTTGAGCAGCGCCTGCACGCCGTTCTGCACGCCCTCGAGCAGTTCCGGCGTCTTCAGCACGATCAGCCCGAAGGCGAATTGAAGCGCGATGCCCCAGAGGACAACGCGCCACGGGATCGTCCGCGCGCCGCGCGCCCGGCCGATGAGGAAGGCGAGAAAGGTGAACGCGACCAGGCCGAAGAGGGACTGCAATCGTTGCGCTGCCGTCGCGCCGACCGGCGCGGCGGGTGCGGTGGTCGCGGCGTGCGCGACCGAAGCAAAACAGATGAGCGAGAGGCCGGCGAGCAAGGTGGGAAGTCGTCGCATGGGACGGGGCCAGAGGATAGAGGCTGGCCGGCGGTTGTGGAAACGTCGGAGCGGCTGCCGCACATTTCCAAACAGGGGCGTCCCACGCCTCAGCGGCTCCGGGCGCGCTTGTGCGCCTCTTCCCCACCCTCCGCCCGGCATGGCGGCGAGAGGTTAGATGCCGCTGCGGTTGCTGAGCCCGAGGACGGGATCGACGTCAATCGATCACTTCAACAGGCGGCAGCTTGCCATCCAGGAAAGACTGGAGGAACCCGGCGGCGGCCACGGCGTCGAGCTGCTGCTTCTTCCGCTTGCGGGTGATCTTCTCGCCGCCGCGCTTGCGGGCGAGGATCGACTGCTCGGCGTCGAAGCTGCTGAGGCGCTCGTCGACGAAGAGGACTGGCGTGCTCGATCGTTCCGCCAGCGCCCGCCCCCACGCCACCGCCTGGCGGGCGGCGGGGCCGAGCGAGTCATCCATGTTGAGGGGGAGCCCAAGGACGACGCGCTGCACGCCTTCGGTGCGGATCACGTCGAGGACGCGTTGCGTCGCTTGATCGGGGGAGGTTACCTGGACGACCTCGTACGGGGTGGCGAAGCGTCCTCCCTCGTCGCTGAGCGCGAGCCCCACGCGGCGGGATCCGAGGTCGATGGCGAGGGTTCGCATAATTCGCAAGACATCCGGATCTTCGCGTCGCTCAGACACCGGCGTCGCTCTCCAGGAACGAGATGACCGAAACCCTCCGTTTCGGTCATTTCTGCCTTGGAATTTATTCGTCCTTCTGGTTTCGAGCTTCGGGCTTCCGCCTACTGGTACTTGTTCCCGAACTTCTCCTTCACCTTCGCCACCAGATCCTTCACGCGCTGCGCCTCGCTCTTGGGGCAGACCAGCGTGGCGTCACGGGTGTGGACGATGATCATGTCGCTCACGCCGATGGTCGAGACCAGGTGCTCGGGATCGGTGCTGATGACGATGTTGCCGTCGGAGTCGAGAAAGACGCAGTTGCCGCAGTCGACGGCGTTGTCGTGCTCGTCCATCTGCAACGTCTCGCTCAGCGCGGGCCAGGAGCCGACGTCGAGCCACTTGACCGGCATCTCGACGACGACCACCTGCGCCTTCCCCTTGCGCTGCGAGGCGGGTTCCATGATGGCGTAGTCAACGCTGATCTTGCGAAGCTGCGGGTAGAGCGCGTTGAGCACCTCCGCCTGCCGCGGGGTGCCCCAGGCGTCGGCGACCTGGGCGAGCAGCTTGTGGTTCTCCGGCAGGTGCTGCCCCAGCTCGTTGAAGACGGTATCGCACCGCCAGACGAACATCCCGCTGTTCCAGTAGTACCGCCCGGACTCCACGTACCGGTCGGCCGTCGGCTTGTCCGGCTTTTCCTTGAACGCCTGCACGCGGTACGCCGAGCCGGTCTTGCCCTTCACGGCCAGCGGCTCGCCGCGGTGGATGTACCCGAGCCCGGTGTGGCCGTGCGTCGGGATGATTCCGAAGGTGACCAGCGCGTTGGGGTGCTCGGCGACGACGTCGAAGCCGGCGCGCAGCGCGTTCTGAAACGTGTCGATCGGCTCGATGACGTGATCGGCGGTGACGAAGGCGGCGACGGCGTCCTTGTCCCGCTTGGCCAGCACCGCGGCGGGGAAGCCGACGGCGTTGGCGGTGTCGCGGCCCTCGGGCTCGCCAAGGAGGTTTTCCTTCGGCAGCTCTGGCAAGTTCTCCAGCACCGCCGGCCCGTGCTGCGCGCCCGTGCAGACGAAGATCCGCTCGGCGGGCAGCATGCCGCGCAGGCGGTCGTAGCTGAGCTGGAGCAGGCTCTTGCCGCGCATCACGTTGATGAGCTGCTTGGGCTTGTCGCCGCGGGAGACGGGCCAGAGCCGAGTGCCCGCGCCGCCTGCCATGATCACGCCGTATTGCATAGTGTTGTCGAGGTCAGCGGTCAGTCGCCGGTAATCCGGGGTCGCCTGCGGTCGCCGGCGGGCGGGCGAGCCGCCGCGGACGAACGACCACTGGACAAATAATACCAAATCCGCCGGCCACCGCTCGCGCAGCGGGCGGCATCTTATAGCTCATCGGCACAATTCGCCCGGTCCATCAGCGGCGGGTGGCGCGCGCTCTGATGCGGTTCCCCGCTCGCTTCTCGTGCTCCCGTTGATGCTCGTAATCGCCAGCGTCCGGTACGCGACCAGGACCGGCGCGGACGAAGCTCCGCGTCACCTGCGGGCGTGGGCCGTGCCCGCGGCGGCGGGCGGCGCGTGCAGCGGGAGGTCGCCGAACCAGAACCGCACAGGCTGCCAGTACACATTCTCCTGCACCGGCACGGCGGCGAGCTTTCGCCCGCGCATCGGCCGTTCGGCGTCGACCGCCACGCCCTCGATGGTCCAGCCGGTGTTGGTGTCGGCGTCGATGAACGCGGCGGACATGCTGCGCTTTCGCTCGGTGTTGGTTCGAAACTTCGGGGACAAGTCCGGTTCGATCCGCCGATCGAACGCGGCGACCCGGCCGGCGGGATCGCGGAACAGCAGGACCGGCACGTCGCCCGCCAGCGCGTTGATCGGCGCGGGCGTGACCTCCCGCTCCAGCACCGCCAGCGGCTTCGCCCCGCCCACCAGCGCCCCGCCCACCAGCGCCACGCGCGGCGCCGCCGGGTCGCGCGGCGGGAGCGGGCCGGTCGGGCCGGCGTACTTCCCGTCCACCGGCAGCATCACCCGCGTCTCGGGCTGCCGCGCCTTCCACTGCTTCCACGTCAGCTTGGCGACGGCGAGCCGCCCTTCCACGCCGGCGGGCTTATCCCCCTTCGGGGTCGCGCCGGTGACGGCCGCGACGAACTCGCCCGAGCGCGCGTTGTAGACCAGCAGCCCGTCGGCCGGCTCCGATACGATGTCCAGCTCCCGTGCCTTCACCTCCCGCGCGACCGACAGTGCCGTGGCGGCGTTGGCGCGCGGGCTCCACATCAGGAGCATGCGGTGCTCGCGGTCGGACTGCATCACGACCGGCGAACGGTGCAGCACGGCGTACGGGTACGCGTACGCCCGCTCGTTGAACACCACGCCCACCACGTGATCTTCGTCTCGCACGAACGGCGCGTCGGCGGCACAGACGAAGGCGGGTTCGTCGGCAACGGCGTAGCGGTTGGTGGGATCGGTGAGGAAGCGGTGCCCGAAAAGCGCCAGCACGGGCGCCAGGCCGATCAGCCACCACGCCCGCCGCTTGCCGCTGATCACCAGCCCGAGCAGCGCCAGGCAGAGGATCAGCGACGTGGCGATCATCGGCCACTGGAGCCGGCGCGACAGCATGATCACGCTCAGGCCCCACGCTGGCGGCGCCTGCTCGACCCACGCGGGGTGAACCCCGTACGCCATGACGGCGGCCGCGAGCGTCGCGCAGAAGCTGATGGCGGCCGGCAGGTACACGTAGAGCGTATTATCGGCACCAAGGGGCAAAGAGCAGTAATGCTGGCCACCCGAAAGGTGGCGGTTCCGGTCGCCGGAGCTTTTCCTCCCGTCCTTTCCGGGTCCAGAAGCAACAGCTAATCGTGGGCGCAGAAGAAGAGCGACGTGCCGATCGTCCGCCGTCGAGGCGCAACTATGCAATCGCCGTATTATGAATTCTCTAATTCGAGATCGACGAAGCTGCGTGCGCCGCGCCTGCTTGAAGCTGAGGGTGAACCCTAGGAAGCGAGCGGGCCTCTTGCTTCACTTCTTCAATTGATACAACCCGCGACCGGCGGAGCCGAAGCGCTTGTCCTTGATCAGGGTTTGATTGACGATGCCGCGGAAATTGGCGCTGTTGGTCTTGTAGCCGCCATCCTTGCAGGCGTCGGCGATGTCGCCAACCTTCATCGGCTTGCCCGACTTGCCGAGAATGCCCGCGATGGTCTCGTTCAGGCTCTTCTCGTTGCGAACCCGCCCGCCGCCGCCGCCGCTGCCGCCTTGCCCGCGCCCCGCCCCGCCCCGCACGCTGCCCCCCAGCGAGACGATGCGCGCGTCGAGCGCATCGAGCTTGCGGGCGAGCTTGTTCCGCGTCTTCTCCAGCTTCGACAGTTCCGCCCGCCGGCCGGACAACATTTGTTCGAGCTGTGCAATCGTCAGACCGTTCGGCGAAGCTGCTACTCGTGCCATGTCGCGTTCCTCTGCGATAGAACTATGGAGTCCCCTTGGACATTGTTGAGTCAATGACTATAGCACCGGCCTGTGATCTGCAATAGCTGCCGATCCGGTTTCCAGCGTTGCGCGCCGCGCGGCAAGGATCTAGGGCAACCTGGGGAAGATTATCCGAACCTCCATATCGTCCGCAGAGGAAACAGACCCCGGCAGGGGAACGTCAACGGGCAGCCCTTCTCCCCCTGCCCAAGGGGAGATCGCTCTGATATCATCCCCCTCCGCGGCCCGGGGCCCTGGCGACTTGCGGGCCCGGGCGGGACGGGAACAAGGCAGGAGCGAAGCGTGATGATCCGCTGGTGCGTTCGTGGATGGTTCGTGGCGGCGGCGATGGTCGCGCTGGCGGCGTGCGACGAGGCGCCGTCGGTGCCCAGCGCGGTCCTCGAGCAGGCCAAGCAGGCCGAGGCCGAGCAGCAGAACGCCAGGAAGAACAAGAAGCCGACCACCCAGCAGCTCGTCGAAGGCAAGCGCAGTCGCACCGCGCTGATCCCCCTGCCGCTCACGATGGAGCTGCCCGCCGGCTGGGGCAAGCTGGAGGACGTCAGCGAGGCGGGCCTGAAGGTCACCAGCGCGGGCCTGAGCCTGCTCCAGGGGATCACGCCCAACGGCGAGGTCCAGATCCAGCTCACCAACCGCCCGGCCATCAAGCAGGACGAGTTGGACCGCCTGATGGACGCCGGCAAGAAGGAGCAGGCCGCCAAGCCGCAGCAGATCGTGAAGTTCGAGCTTCACCCGCTGGGCAACGTGCGCGTGCTGGAGCGCCAGAGCGTGGGCGACCCGCGCCCGCTGACCGTGTTCGACCAGAACAACCAGCCGCACACGACGACCGAGTCGATCTTCAACTGGACCGTGACCGCCCTGGTCCCGGTCGAGGGCGCCTTCCAGCGGTACGAGTTGAACTTCATCGGGCTGACCAAGAGCCAGTACGACAAGGACAAGGCGTTCCTGGAAGGGATCCTCAAGACGCTCCAGTACGCGGGCGAAACGGGCGCGGCGCCGGTAGCCATGCCGGGCGGCTCAGGCGCCAGCGGCGCAGCAGGCGCGAGCAGTGCGGCCGGCGCCGGCGCGGGCTTGGGAAGCGGTGGAGCCGGCATCGCCGCGCCGTCCTTGGATCCGACCGTCGCCCCCGGTCCCACCACGCTTCCCTGAGCCGGCGGCGCGGGCGTATGCTTCGCAACCGACGTGCAGCGCACCACCCGCCTGGCTCCTTCGCCCACCGGCGCCCTTCACCTCGGCAACGCGCGCACGTTCCTGCTCAACTGGCTGATGGCGCGGCAGAACGGGTGGAAGGTCCTGCTCCGCATCGAGGACCTCGACGGCCCGCGCGTCAAGCGCGGTGCGGACCGCATGGCCATCGATGACCTCAGCTGGCTCGGCCTCGACTGGGACGAAGGCCCGGTCTACCAGTCGCCGCGGCTGCCGGTCTACCGCGATGCGATGAGCCGCCTGCTCGCCTCCGGCCGGGCGTACGCGTGCGTGTGCAGCCGCAAGGAAGTGGAGACCGCCGCCAGCGCGCCGCATGCCGAGGACGGCGCCGCGGTTTATCCTGGCACGTGCCGGGGGAAGTTCGCGTCGATCGAATCCGCCGTCGCCACTCCCGGCCGCGAGCCAGCTGTGCGCTTTGACGTCGGTAGCGAGATCGTCCAATTCACCGACGGTTTCTCCGGCCCGCACCGCACCGACGTCGCCAGGCAACTCGGCGACTTCGTCATCGCCAAGGGTGACGGCTCGCCCGCGTATCAGCTTGCCGTGGTAATCGACGACGCGGAGATGGGGGTGACGGACGTCATCCGCGGCGACGACCTGATCGACTCGACGCCGCGCCAGATCCTGCTCTACCGCGCGCTCGGCTTGGAAAGCCGCATCCCAGCGTACACGCACCTTCCGCTGGTGATCGGCCCGGACGGGCGGCGACTGGCAAAGCGGCACGGCGACACGCGCATCGCCTCCTACCGCGAGGCGGGCGTTACGCCGGGGCGGCTGCTCGCGCTCCTCGCTGGCTGGTCGGGCGTCCACGGGGCCGGCGACGACGTGACGGCGCGGGACCTTGTCGGTCGCTTCGACCTCGCGCGGCTCCCGCGCCGCGCGGTCGTCTTCGATCCCGCGGCCGTGCGGCTGTAGAATCGCCGGCGCGGATGGCGGCGGAATCGCGGGAACAACGGGCGTTGCGCGTGCTCAGCGGCGAAGACCGCCGCGCCGTGGCGTCGCTCCTGCGCCGCGGGTTCGCCGTCGTCGAGCCGCTCTACGCGTCGCTCATGCGGGCGCGCAACCTCGCGTACGACCGCGGCATTAAGCGCGTCCACCGCCTGCCGCGGCCGGCGATCAGCGTCGGGAACATCACGACCGGCGGCACCGGCAAGACGCCGTTGGTACGGTGGCTGGCCGAGCAGTTCATCGCGCGCGGGGTGCGGCCGGCGATCCTGCTGCGCGGCTACCGCGGCGGCGCGACCGGCGGCAGCGACGAGGCGCGCATGCTCGCCGCCGCGCTCGGGACCGCCGCCGCCGTCGTGGCCAACGCCGATCGCGTCGCCGGCGCCGCGGCCGCCATGCACGGCGAGCCCCAGCCCGACGTTTTCCTCCTCGACGACGCCTTCCAGCACCGCCGCGCCGGCCGCGACTTCGACCTCGTGCTGATCAACGCGCTCGAGCCGTTCGGCCACGGGCACGTCATCCCGCGCGGGCTCCTGCGCGAGCCGCTGGATGGCCTGCGCCGGGCGGACGCGATCATGATCACCCACGCCGACCAGGCACCGGCGGCGGCGGGGCTGGGCGATATCGAGCGCGCGCTCCGCCGCTATACCGCCGCCCCGATCCTCTTGGCCGAGCACGCGCACGCCGGCCTGCGCTCCGGCGACGGCGGTCAACTGCTCCCGATGACCGAGCTGCGCCGCCGGCGGCACTTCCTGTTCTGCGGGATCGGCAACCCGCGCGGCTTCCGCGCGCAGCTCGAGCCGTACCACGAGACCTTCGCCGGATGGCGCGCGTTCGCCGACCACCACGCCTACGCGGCCGATGATCTGGCGTCGCTCGAAGCCGAGGCGGCGGCGGCGCGCGCGGAGGTGCTGGTGACGACCGAGAAGGATTGGGTGAAGATCGAGCGCCTCCCGCGCAGGGCGTCGCTGCCGGTCCTTCGCGTCGAACTTCAAATCCAGTTCCGCGACGGCGGCGGCGAGCGGCTGCTCGACTTGGTGCTCGACCGCCTGAAGCTCAAGCCGGCCGCGACGCCGGCGCGGCAGGAGGGCTCCCGCGCCGCCCGGGACGAGGGCGAAACTGCCATTCCGCCAGCGCCGCCAGCACTCCCATCGTGAGCAGCGCGATCGCCAGCCACTTGCCGCGCGAATGCCCCGGCGCCCGCCCCCGCTCCGGCGGCGGCGGCGGCGGCGGCGGCGACGAAGCAGATGAAGGCGGCAGCCGTGGCTCGCTCACGTGGGCTCCTTGCGTCGCACAAGGCGGAACCGGCCGACGATCTCCACGTCGATGTCGTACTCGCGGTCCATCCCCCGCCGCACCAGCGCCCGCGCGATTGCCTCCTTCGAGCACATGATCTGCCGCAGCCGGCTCGCGCCCGAGATGCTGTTGGCGTGGACGCGGTAAAGGTAGAGCGGCTTGGCGAGGTGAGCGATCGGCGTCGTCTCCGACAGCTTCAGGCACAGGTCGTAGTCCTGCGCTTCCTCCAGCGTCTCGTCCACCCCGCCGACGGCGTCGAACGCGCTGCGGCGCATGAGTCGGAAGTGGAAGGTCATGAAGTCGATCAGCAGGCGGTCGCAGGAGTACGGGATCTTCGTGCGCGTCCCCTGCCCCATCACCCGCCCGCCCTCGTCCATCGTGAGGTAGTCGGTGTAGACCATCCCCAGGTTGGGGTCGGCGTCGAGCAGTGCGGCCGTCTCGGCCAGCGCGGTCGGAAGGATCGCATCGTCGCTGTCTACCCAGCCGAAGTACGGCGCCCATAAGTGCTTCGCCGCCGCGTTGATCGACGCCGTGAACCCCGCGTGCGGCCCGGCGATCACGCGGACGCGCGGGTCGCCGCCGGCGGCGCGGCGGGCGACCTCCAGCGTGTCGTCGGTCGAGCCGTCGTCCCACACCAGCAGCTCGAAGTCCCGGCGGGTCTGCCGCAGCACGCTCCCGATCGCGGCGGCGACGAAGCTCGCGCGGTTGTAGGCGCAGATCAGCAGCGAGATGGCCGGCGCGGCGGGCATGGGCGTGGCGCTACTTCTCGGTCAAGACGATCCGCCCGTCAAATCCCTCGGGCGGCGGCTCGCGCAAGAAGCGCTCGCACAGCGCCCGGTAAACGCCCGCCAACTTCTCCGCCCCGCACGCCGCTTCCAGCTCGGCCGCGCACGACAGGCACTGCTCCCAGCAGCCGCGGGCGAACGCATTCACCATCGCCTCGGTCAGCCGCGCGCGCTCGCGCATCGCCTCGTCGGCGGCCGCGGTTGGCGCCAGCGGCTCGTAGACCATGACCGCCTCGTCCTTGCCGACGACCTTCAACTTCCCCACCGGGCGGACGAGGAACTCGCCGCCGAGCATGTCGGCGGTGCGCGCGCTGATCAGGGTGCGGGTGCCGGTCGCCTTGTTCGCCGCCTCGAGGCGCGCGCCGGTATTGACGGCGTCGCCCAGGACGGTGTAGTCCGCCGCCCCCGCGCCGCCGGCGTCGCCGACGATCATCTCCGCCGTCATCACGCCCGCGCGCATCGACAGTTCCGGCAGCCCCTGCTCGCGCAGGCGCCCGTTAAACCCCGCCACCTTCTCGTGCATCTCCAGAACCGCGCGCACGGCGACGGCGGCGTGCGACGACATCTGCCGCGGCGCGTTGAAGAAGAACATGATCCCGTCGCCGAGGAACTTGTTCAGCGTCCCCTCGTGGTGGCGGATGACCGGCACCAGCTCGCCGAACAGCTCGTTCAGCATCGGCACGACCTTCTCCCCGAGTTGCTCGGAGATGGCGGTGAAGCCGACGAGATCGGTGAACACCACCGTCATCTCGCGCCGCTCGCCATCGAAGCGGACGTTCGGGTTCTCGATCACGTAGTTGACCAGCTTGGGGTCGACGTAGCTGCGGAACCGGCGGGTGATGCGGCGGCGCTCGGCGGCCTCGCCGATCACGCGCGTGAGCGTGCAACCGGACCAGACGGCGCCCACCGTCACCAGCGGCGCGGCGCAGGGGAGGATGCGGTTGAAGTAGTCGAACAGGACGACGCCGTTGAGCGCGGCGAAGCCGCAAGCGGTGAGCAGCGCAACCAGCAGCGCGGGCAGAGGCGACAGGCGGGCCACGGATAGCGCGGTGAGCAGCCCGAGCGCCACCGCGACCCAGGCGCCCGCCCACCAGGGCAGGCGGCGCCAGGTCTCGCCGGTCATGATGCCGTTGAAGATCGCCCCGTGCACCACCACGCCCGGGCACTTGTCGTGCAGCGGGGTGGGGACGAAGTCCGCGACCGCCGCCGACGCCACCCAGCCGACGAGGACCGCCTTGTCCTTCAGCGCGCGCGACAGCGCGTCGCGCTGCCGCTTGAGGTCCTCGCCGAGCAAGAGCGTCTGCTCGCGCAGCCGCGGCAGCGCGGCGGCGGCGGCGAGGAAGCGGCGGCTGCGGTCGTCGAGGTCCTCCGCCTTCAGGCCCTGCACCAGCGCCATCATCTCCTGCCCGTCCTTGAGCACCTGGTCGATCAGCGGCGAGCGCGCGGCCATGTCGGCGGGCGCGGGCGGCTGGAACGCCGCCAGCTTGTCGGGCGCGATCACCTCGTACATCAGCCGCAGCGCGTCGTCCGCTTGGGCGACGTTGCGCGAGATCTTCTCCTGCGTCTGGCTGGCCTCCCACACGCTGTTCATCGCCACGTGGGCGCGCGGCCGCCGCGCGTCGCTGACGCCGTCACCTCCGCCGCCGTCGCCGTCGCCGCCGCCGTCGCGGTCGCGGTCGCGGTCGCGGTCGCGGTCGTACATCGTCTCCCAGCGGTGCGACCCGAGCCACGGCACGTCCATCAGCATCCCGACGCGCACGCCGGCGGTGGTCTGGCGCGGCGGGCCGAGCGGGATGACGACGTCGCCCGCCCCGCCGTCGCGCGGCACGCGCAGCGCGTTGCGGGTGATCCGAGCCCGCGACAGATCCGCCTTCAGCATCTGGCAGGCGAGCCGCACGCCCATCTGCGCGTAAGCGCGATCGCCGTCGCGCAGCAGCGCGGGGACGCTGCGGACGACGGACGAGCCCAGCACCGGATAATCGACGAACGCCCCGCCCGACGCGCCCTCGCTCAGCCGCCGCAACGGGACGAGCCTGGGCACGGCGGCCGTGACCTGCTGCGTCGCCGCGTCCGCATGCGGCAATGGGTAAGCGAAGCGCGAGAACTCGGTGACGGTCTGGAGCCGCTCGAATCGTTCGGCGATCAACCGCCCCAGCGGCGAGTTCAGCTCCGGGTCGGTCTTGCGGAGGATGCGGCGGCGCATCTCGGCGGGGTCGGCAACGCCGGCGCGGATCTCGTCTGCGACGCGGCGGTAGACGGCCTCCCGGCGGGCCGGGATGAACGCGTCGCCCACCGCCCGCGCGTCTGCCGAGATGCCGCGGGCGCGCAGGCGGTCGAGCAGCTCCGCCTCGGTCAGCTCCGGGTCGCCGCGGAGCAGCTCGATCATCCCAGCCAGCGCCGGCGACGGCGGCGGCTCGCTCGCCAGCGACGCGGGCAGGATCACGTTTCCCAGCCGCCCGATCGCAGCCGCCAGCTCGGCGTCGTTGTCGATCTTCTCGAACTTCCCGTCCGCTCCCTCGCGCCACTGCACCGGCTGCGTCTCGGAGAACAGCACGTCCATCTCGACCGCCCGCGGCCCGGCCAGGCGCACCTCGTCCAGCAGCCGCGCCCACGTCGCGCGCGGCCAGGGCGCCGGGCCGATCACCTCAAGGGCGCGGTCGTCGATGTCCAGGTGAACGAGCTGGTCGGTCGGCGGGCGGGCGAAGAACTGGCAGGTGCGGACGCGCGCGTCGTAGAGCCAGTTTTCCAGCGGCCCGAGCACGCCGCCGGCGTCCAGCCCCACCACCAGCGCCGCCAACGCCAGCCCGATTCCCAGGCAGTCGATCAGCAGCCGGCGTTCGTGGCGGAGCATGGGGGAGATGGTAACGGGCGCGGTTCGATCGGAGGCAAGGTGATGTCACTGGTCACTTGTCGTTTGTCACTCGCCGGGCGCCGACTCCACAGCGGCGCGCCATGCTCTGGCAGCGCTGCGGTCAAGCAGCGTCACCCGCGGGGCGCCCGCTCCCGTCGAGCGCCCTGCGAGTGACCCAAGACAAGTGACCAGTGACCACTGACTACACGTCCAGGTTCTTCACTTCCAGCGCGTGCTCCTCGATGAACTGTCGGCGGCGTTCGACGTCCTCGCCCATCAGCACCGAGAACATGCGCTCGGCCTCGCCGGCCTCCTGGAGCGTGACGCGCAGGAGCACGCGCTTGTTGGGGTCAAGGGTTGTTTCCCACAGCTCCTCGCTGTTCATCTCGCCCAGGCCCTTGAAGCGCTTCACCTCGATGCCCTGCTTCCCCTGCTGCAGCACCTGCGGGAGGATCTGCGCGACGCCGGCGATGTCGTTGGTCTTGCCGCCGTCGTCGCTCACCAGCGCGTACTTGGTCGGCAGCTTCTCGCCGCTGACCGATTCCTCCTGCGTCAGGAAGTAGTCGTCGATGTCGAGCCCGAACTGCTCGAGCTGGGTGAAGACGCCTTGCAAATCCTTCACCTCGTGCAGCTCCTGGTTTTTCTGGAGGCGGCGCAGGCCGTCGGTCGGCTGCCCGTTGCCGGTCACCTTGTTCATGTCCTCGTCGGAGACGATCAGGTTCTCGGTGCGCAGGTAAGCGTCGCGCTCGGCGGCGGTGTAGTGAAGCTGCTCCTCCCCCTCGACGACCGTGCGGTACATCGGCAAGCGGCCCGACGAGTCGCGGCGGGAGAGGAACTCGGCGAAGTCGATGCCGCGGCGGCCGACGATGGTGATCAGCTCCTCGAGCTTCTCGAGCTGCTCGATCACGCGCTTGAGCTCATCGCCGCTCAGGCGGCGAACCTCCTTCTTGGCGTCGTCGGCGTCGCGCACGACCAGCGACGTGCCGTCGGTCCCCAGCGCGGTGAGCGTCTGCCGCATCGCCCGCTCGTTCAGGACGTACTCCGCCTTCTTGCGGCGGGTGACCTGGTAGAGCGGCGGCTGGGCGACGAACATCCGCCCGCCGCGGATCAGCTCGGGCATGTGGCGGAAGAAGAACGTCAGCAGCAGCGTGCGGATGTGCGAGCCGTCCACGTCGGCGTCGGTCATGATGATGATCTTGCCGTAGCGCCGCTTCTCCATGTTGAAGTCCTCGCGGAACCCGCACCCCAGCGCGCTGATGATGGTGCGGATCGCCTCGTGCGAGAGCATCTTGACGATGTTGGCCTTCTCCACGTTGAGGATCTTGCCGAACAGCGGCAGGATCGCCTGCACGTTGGAATCGCGCCCCTGCTTGGCGGAGCCGCCGGCGGAATCGCCCTCGACGAGGAAGATCTCGGTGTCGACGTTGCTCTTGCTGCGGCAGTCGGAGAGCTTGCCCGGCAGCGCGTTGCCCTCCAGGGAATTCTTCCGCCGGGTCAGGTCGCGCGCCTTGCGCGCCGCCTCCCGCGCCTCGGCGGCGAGCATCCCCTTCTCGAAGATCTGCTTGGCTTCCCGGGGATTCTCCTCCAGGAACGCGCCGAGCTTCTCGCTCACGGCCGACTGCACGAACCCTTCCACCTCGACGTTGAGCAGCTTGTCCTTCGTCTGGCTCTCGAACGACGGCTCGGGGATCTTGACCGAGATGACCGCCACGAGCCCCTCGCGCAGGTCGTCGCCGCTGGGGCGGACGTCCTTGAGCCAGCCGGCGCGCTCGGCGTGCTTCAGGATGGTCGTCGTCAGCCCGGTCTTGAACCCGGAGAGGTGCGTGCCGCCGTCGTGGTTGTTGATGTTGTTGGCGAAGCTGAGGATCGCCTCGTTGTAGCCGTCGTTGTACTGGAGCGCCACCTCGACCACGAGCCGCTGGGCCGGGTCTTCCTTGGTGAAGCTGACGACCTGCGACGCGGTGTTCTTCCCTTCGTTGAGGAACTGCACGTACTCGGTCAGCCCCTTCTCGTAGCGGTAGACGTCGCGCTTGCCGACGCGCTCGTCCTCGAAGGCGATCTCGACGCCGGCGTTGAGGAACGCCAGCTCGCGCAGCCGCTTGGCCAGCGTCTCGTGGACGAACTGCACGCCGCCCTTCTCCTCGGTGAAGAGGGTGGGGTCGGGCTTAAAGGTGACCTTGGTGCCGGTCTTGTTGGCCTTGCCGATGACCTTCAGGTCCGAGCTCTTCACGCCGCGCGCGAACTCCATCTGGTGGACCGCGCCCTCGCGCGAGACCTCGATCTCCATCCACTCGCTGACGAAGTTGACCACCGACGCGCCCACGCCGTGCAGCCCGCCGGAGGTCTTGTAGGCCGACTCGTCGTCGTGGCTGAACTTCCCGCCGGCGCCCAAGGTGGCGAAAACGACCTCGACGGTCGGGATCTTCACCTCGGGATGGATGCCGACCGGAATGCCGCGTCCGTCGTCGACGACCGTGCACGAGCCGTCGGCGTTGATCTTCACCAGGATGCTCTTGCAGAAGCCCGCCAGCGCCTCGTCGATCGAGTTGTCGACGATCTCGTAGACCAGGTGGTGCAGCCCGCGCGTGTTGTACCCGCCGATGTACATGCCCGGGCGGGTGCGGACGTGCTCGACGTCGTCGAGCACGCGGATCATGCTCTCGTTGTACGCCTGCGGCACCACCTCGCCCGGCGCGGCCACGAGCGGCGCGGAGGCGGCGGCGTCGGCAGTGACGGCGGCGGTGGCGTCCCGCTCAACCGCAGCGGCGGGAGCGGCGGGCGGGGTCGGCTGGGCGTTGTCGTCAACAGGGTTGTCGGCCATTGAATGCGTCTCCGATGGCGCCCGTCCGGAAGGTCGAACTGGCGCCCGTTTGATCTTCCCCAAAGCTCGGCGGCGACCCACGGGACGGGGTCGGTTTAGAGCCCTTCAGTATCGCAAAAAGTTCTGGCAGATTCTATGGTTGCGCGACGGAAAGCTCCACCGGCCTCAGCCGGGCGGGCGCGCGGTTTCTGGCTTGCGGCGCCAGCTTCTTGAGCCCTACCATCTCGCGCACGTGACGCACCGTTTTCCCAGCGCCTTCGTCACCCTCTGCTGCGCCGTCGCGCTCGCGGGCGCGGTCGCCGGCGGCGATGCCCGGGCGGAGCCGGTTCCGGACGACGGTTGGGGCATCCCGCCGCTGATCGAGTCTCTGTCCGACCCCGACACCGCCGTCCGCAAGCGGGCGAGCGACCGCCTGATCGCCATCGGCACGCCCGCCCGCCCGCAAGTGCTGGAGGCGGCGAAGTCCGATGACCCGGAGCGCCGCGCGCAGGCGGCGGCCATCCTCAAGCAGATGCCCTGGGAGGCACGCGAGGACCCGCCCGAGGTCCGCGCCGCGCTGGAGCGGTACGGCCCGGCGACGGACTCCGGGAAGATCGTCATCCTCCGCCGGCTCGACGAGATGGACGCCGTCGGCGCGCTGCTGCGGCTGCTGAACGAGGAGCCGAGCGACCGCCTGCGCTGGTCGGTCGTGATGACGCTGTGGGACGATCGCTCGGCCAAGAGCCACAAGCTGCTGCGCGAGATGGTGCCGGCCGAGAACGACCCGCCGGCGCTGACGCTCGCGGGGCGGGTGTGGTTCGACGCGGACAAGGCCAAGGCGCTGGCTTTCCTCCGCCGGGCAATCGACGCGGAAGCGGCGCGGCCGAGCGACGACAGCGGGCTGCTCGCCTTCGCGTACGACCAGCTCGTCGCTTCCGCCATTGAGCGGCACGCGTACGACGAGGCGGCGGAGCTGCTGCGGCGGCAGGTGCCGCGCGACCTGAGCCGCCGCCGCCGCTCGCGCCGCGCCACCGACGGCACCTCGCCCAGCCTCGCCAAGCTGCTGGCGTTGCACGAGTACTTCGGTCCACTGGAAAAGTTCGAGTGGGACCGGCGGACCTGGCCGGTCGGCGGCATTGCCGGGGAAGTTGATCCCGTCGCGCCGGACGTCGCCGAGCGCGTTACCCGGTTGTTCGCCCGGCTCGGCGTCGCCCCGCCGGTGCCGCTGCGGATAACGGCGGAGCTGGAGGCGGACGACCGCTACGCCGCCAGCGCGTTCCTCGTCCGCCACGAGCTGTCCGACGCCGCCGAGGCCGAGCTTCGGCTGGCGCTGGCGGCGAGGAAGCCGCGGCAGGACCGCGACCAGTGGGAGGCCAACCTCCTGTTCCTGCTCGCCCAGATCACGGGCGCGCGCGACGAGGACGACGCCACCGCCGAGCTGCTCCAGCGCGCCCTGACGATCAAGAACCGCAACCAGTTCCAGATCACCGGCCGCGCCGGCGACGACGACGTCTGGGCCGAGCTGCACTGGCGCCGCGCCCGCGCCGCGCAAAAGCGCGGTGACGTCGCGGCGGCGGAGCAGGACCTGAAGAACCTCAAGCAGTTCACCCCGTCCAACACTGACACCGCCATCGGCATCGTCAATTGGCTCAAGGAAACGAACCGCCCCGCCCAGGCGAGGGATTTGTTCGACCGAATCTACGAGGCGGCCAAGATTCGCCTCGACGCCTCTCCCGCCAAGGCCGGCCCGCGCAACGACCTCGCCTGGCTCTGCGCCCGCACCGGCGAGCGGCTGAAGGAGGCGCGCGACATGGCGCAGGCCGCCGTGGACGAGATGCCCGACAACGGCGCCTTCCTCGACACCCTGGCCGAAGCCACCTACCGCCTGGGCGACCGCGACAAGGCCATCGAGTTGGAACTGCGCGCCATGCAGCTCAGCCCGGACAAGAAGTTCATGACCGAGCAGTTAGAACGCTTCCGCGCCGGCAAGCCTTAACCTCCCCTTTCGCCGGGATGCGATCGACCCACCCCGCCGGCGCACCGGCTACAATCCGCGGCATGTTCCGCCTCACGCGCGAGGTTCGCTTCGCCGTCAACGCGACGACCGACGATCAGCTCCGGCAGAAGCCGAGCAACAGCTTTGGCGGCTATCCATCGCTGACCGGCCTCGGGCACTACTTCCGCCTGCGGGCGACGCTCACCGGCGACCTCGAGCCGTCCAGCAACTATCTCCTGAACATCAAGCAGATCGACCAGGTCCTGCGCGACGTCGCGATCCCGCGCGTGTCAGCGGTCGTTCGCGATCATCCGTCGACCTTTGGCACCGGCGGGCGGCTCGTCGCGCAACTGTTCGACGACCTGCGGGGATCGTGGTCGCCGGCCGGGCTGGATCAACTGTCGCTGGAGCTGTCGCCCACCCTGTCCGTCGGATGCCGCGCCGAGGAGTTCCCGATGACCCGACTGAGCCAGCGCTTCGAGTTTTCCGCCACGCACCGGCTGCACAACCCGAAGCTCTCCGACGAGCAAAACCGCCGGACCTACGGCAAGTGCAACAACCCGCACGGGCACGGTCACAACTACGAGGTCCAGGTGACGCTGCGCGGCGAGCCGGACGAGCGCGGTGTGCTGGTGGACGTGCCGGCGTTCGAGCGGGTGGTGGCCGAGGCGGTGATCGACCGCTTCGACCACAAGAATCTCAACGCCGAGCTGCCGGAGTTCCGCGAGCGAATCCCCAGCGTGGAGAACATCGCGCAGGTGATCTACCGCCTGCTCAAGCCGCGCTTCGCCGCCGCCCGCGCCGAGCTGGCGGCCGTCACGGTTTGGGAGACGCCCAAGACCTGGTGCGAGTACAGCGAGTGATCCGCGCGACAGCGGTGACCACCTCGCGCGCTCGCTCGCTTGCTCGATGCCTTGCCCGCAGCCTCCGGCAGCATCGAGCGCCGCCCCACAGCCTCCGGCAGCATCGAGCGCCGCCAGCGGGCGCATTACACGCCCCGCCGCTGCCGCCGCTGGATTCGGCGCTGTCGGCCGTCGCGGCTCGTCTTAGGATCGCCCGGGTTAAGGGCGGACCCACGTGCCGCCCTCTTTTTCAACCAGAGGTGCGACCATGCCCGACCAGAACCAACAGCAGCAGCAGAAGTCCGTCGGCGACGACGCCAACCGCGGCCCGGGGCGAGATGATCCGTCCCGCTCCCCCGAGGCCGGCGATCCGTTGGAGTCCGGCCGCCAGCACGGCCGCCTGATCGACGAGCAGGGCACGCCCGCCGACGAAAACCCCACCGGCAAGGGCGGCGACACCGACCTCGAATCCGGCCGCCACGGGACAAAGTAATCCCCGACCGCGCAGCAAACGTGGCACGGGCGCCTCGCCCGTGCAGCAATCGCGGAGCGAGCAGCGAGGCGCAAGACGTGGCACGGGCGCCTCGCCCGTGCAGCAATCGCGGAGCGAGCAGCGGGCAAGGAGCAGGCGGCACCTGTGCCGGCGCGGACGGTGCCGCCGTCGTTGGAGTAGCCGGATCGGACGCCGATCGACCTCCGCGGCGAAGATGAACTCCGCCGTCCGCTCCGCACCTCCCGGCATCGCAGCGCCGCTCCAAACAAGAGCAGGCCCGCGGCGATCGCGGGCCTGCCCGTTCAGGGGGAGGGGGGACCGTGCGTTAGTAGATTCGGTGGTGGGAGAAGACGCTGACGGCGGTGCCCGCGTTGGTGGCGGAATCGCCGGCGACGCTGTCGGTTCCATCGCCGCCGGTGGTGGTGTCGCCGCTACCGCCACCGCCGTGGTGGTGGTGGCCGCCGCGCCCGCCGCGCCCGCCGTGGCCGAATCCGTGACCGAATCCGAACCCGCCGCCGCCGAAGCCGCCCCCGCCAAACCCGCCCCCGCCGAACCCGCCCCCGCCGAACCCGCCCCCGCCGAACCCGCCGCCGGGGAAGGTGATTTCAGGGCTACCCTCCTCGACCACGTCGGTGCCGCCGGAGCCGCCGGTAACGCTGTCAGTTCCGTCACCGCCGTAGATGGTGTCGTTGCCCGCGGAGCCGGTGACGGTGTCGTTGCCGTCGTCGCCGTACAGGCGGCTGTTGGCGGCGCTGGAGGTGACAAGATCGTTGCCGTCGCCGCCGTGGACGTTGAGGGTGCCGGCGTTCTCGCGGCCGCCGGAGATGGTGTCGTTTCCGCCGCCGCCGTTGATCTTGCTGGAGCCGGAGCCGACGGCGATGACGTCGTCGCCGTCGCCGCCGCTCACGTTGTTGCGGCCGTTGCCGCCGTTGACCGTGTCGGCGCCGTCGCCGGCGACGATGAAGTCGGACGCGCCCTTGCCGTTGATCACGTCGTCGCCGGAGCCGGCATAGATGAACTCCCGTCCGGTGCCGCCGGTGATGGTGTCGTTGCCGTCTCCGCCGGAGAGGTTGTTTCGGCCGGCGCCGGTGGCGGTGATGGTGTCGTCGCCGGCGCCGCCGTGCGCGGAGCTGCGGTCGTTGTTGAGGGTGATGTCGTCATCGCCGTCGCCGCCCGTCACGCCCACGCGGGCCTTGACGTCGGCCTCGACGGTGACGGTATCGTCACCCGCGCCGGCGCCGACGAACACGCCGCGCAGCTCGTCGACAGCGGCCGAGCCAATGACCGAATCGCCGACGGAGGCCTCGACGCTCGCGCCGTCCGCGCTCAGGCCGATGGTGATTTCCTCGCCCGCGTCGGTGCCGGTGACGACGAAGAGGTTGTGGTCGTTCAGAACGGCCGTCGCGTCGAGCATCTTTCGGGTCTCAAGCGGTTCGAAGTAGCGTTGGCGTCTCACGGTGATGACCTCCTGCGATGTAGGGAGCGGAGGCGACGCGCGCGACCCGCCGCGCCGATGCGTCCTCCGCCCGCCGCCGTGCCGATGCGTTCCCGCGCAACCGAGCCCGCGGCTTTCCGATGAAGGATTCGTTCCCCAGGGCGGGGCGTTTCTTCCGAGGCGGGTGAGAAAATATCCCGCACGGCCGAGGGCGGTGCCACCGCCTCTCCGCATCCGCACGCGCCGACGCAAAGAGTCGAACTCGCCGCTCCGCCCTCACATTTCGGCCGACACTGGCGGTTTCCGTTGCTATGTTGCTCGATGCGGGGCGTGACGCCGGGGGACGGAGGTCGAGCGAGCGATGGAAATAGCGATTGGTCGAAAACGAACCCAATCCCGGCGTGCGTGCGAATCGGCGAAACGAACCCGATTTCCCGGAGCGCGCCATATGCGAAACGGCGAAAACGAACCCAATCCTTGGATCGCAGCACATACAAAACGGCGAAAACGAACCCAATTTTCGGATCACGGAACATCCAAAGAGCGAAAACGAACCCAATTTACGTCGCGCGGAACATGCTGACGGCGAAACGAAGCCAATTTCGCCTGCGTCACTGAGCCGGCGCGTCCCCGGACTGCCGCCGAAAGCGTGCTCGCGAAAACAAACCCAATTTCTGCCCGCGACGCGCGATCCCAGTTCCCTGACATCTTGAGTGCCCGCTCCCTTCCCCTACCATGGGCGGGCTTGACCGCAAGCGGTTTCCTATTCAAGCGTTACGAGGTGAGATGATGCGTCTTCAAAGCGTGCTAGCCACGGTCGTCGTTGCGTCGCTCCTGTCGTCTGCCGTCCACGCCGCTCCCGCCGCTCCCGCGACGTCGCCGGTGCAGCCCAAGGTCCATCCGTTCGACCTCCAGCACGTCCGCCTGCTGGACGGGCCGTTCAAAGACGCGCAGGAGCTGGACAAGGCGTACCTCCTCTCGCTCGACCCCGAGCGTCTGCTGCACGCCTTCCGCCTCACCGCCAAGCTGCCGACCTCGGCCGAGCCGCTGGGCGGGTGGGAGGCGCCGACCATCGAGATCCGCGGGCACTTCGTCGGGCATTACCTGACCGCCTGCGCCCTGATGTACCGCAGCACCGGCGACGAACAGTTCAAGCAGCGGGCGGACCACCTCGTGACCGAGCTGGCCAGGTGCCAGGAGGCGCTCGGGGGAAAATACCTCGCGGCGTTCCCGGAATCGTTCTTCGATCGCCTCGAGGCGGGGCAGCGCGTCTGGGTCCCGTACTACACGATCCACAAGATCATGGCCGGGCTGCTCGACGCCAACCAACTCTGCGGCAACGCGCAGGCGCTGGACGTCGTCAACCGCATGGCCGACTACTTCAAGGGGCGCACCGACAAGCTGAGCGACGAGCAGATGGCGGTGGTCATGAAGACCGAGTTCGGCGGGATGAACGAGGTGTTCGCTGACCTTTACGCCGTCACGAATAACCCCGACCACCTGGAGATGGCCCGGCGGTTCGATCACCGCGCCGTCACCGAGCCGCTGGCGCAGCGGCAGGACAAGCTGGCCGGGCTGCACGCCAACACGCAGATCCCCAAGATCACCGGCGCGGCCCGCATCTACGAATTAACCGGTGAAGAGCGGATGCGCACCGTCGCCGACTTCTTCTGGTCGCAGGTCGCGCTCAAGCGCTCGCTGGTCAGCGGCGGCAACAGCTACGGCGAGCACTTCCGCAAGCTGGGGGTCGAGGCGGGCGAGCTCACCCCCACCACCGCCGAGACCTGCAACACCTACAACATGCTCAAGCTCACCCGCCACCTGTTTTCGTGGGACCCGAGCGCCGAACATGCCGACTACTACGAGCGCGGGCTGTTCAACCAGATCCTCGGCTCGATCGAGCCGCAGCAGGGCGGGATGATCTACTTCCTCTCGCACAAGCCGGGGCACTTCAAGGTCTACAACACCCCGACGGATTCCTTCTGGTGCTGCACCGGCACCGGCGTGGAGAACCACGCGAAGTACGGCGACAGCATCTACTTCCGCGACGACCGAACGCTCTGGGTCAACCAGTTCATCGCGTCGGAGCTGACCTGGCCGGAAGCGGGCCTGGTCGTGCGGCAGGAGACGCGCTTCCCGGAGCAGGAAGGAACGACGCTTCGCCTGAAGGCGGACCGCCCGGTCACCGGCGCGATGAAGATCCGCGTCCCGTACTGGGCGACCCGCGGCGTCACGATCAAGATCAACGGGCAGGCGCAGGACGTCGCGGCCACGCCGAAGTCGTACGTCACGCTGGACCGGACGTGGAACGACGGCGACGTGGTCGAGGTGGCCATGCCGATGTCGCTGCACCTGCACCGCGCGGCCGACCTGCCCGACCGCGTGGCGATCCTCTACGGCCCCGTCGTCCTCGCGGGGCGGCTCGGGCGCGAGCAGTATCCCAGCTCGGATTTCGTGCGCGATCAGAATGACCTGAACCACACCCCGACGCCGCGCGTGCCGGTGCTGGTGAGCGATGATGCGAATCCGTCAGCCTGGCTGAAGCCCGTCGAGGGCAAGCCGCTGACGTTCGCGACAACCGGCGTCGCCAAGCCCGCCGACGTCACGTTCGCGCCGCTCTACTCGATCCACCACGAGCGTTACAGCGTCTATTGGGAGCTGATGCCGCCGCAGAAGTGGTCGGAGCAGGAACGGCGGTGGCGCGAGCAGGACGAGGCCCGCCGGGCGGAAGAGGCGAGGATCGTCGACGACGCCCACTTCGGCGAGCAGCAGCCCGAGCGCGACCACAACGTGCAGTCGGAAAAGTCCAACGCCGGCCAGTTCCATGGCCGCTTCTACCGCGACGCCACCGCCGGCGGCTTCTTCTCCGCCGAACTGAAGGTGGACCCCAACGCGAAGAACATCCTGCGCTGCACCTACTGGGGCTCGGACGACCGCCGCCAGTTCGAGATCCTGGTCGATGGCCGGCAGATCGCGACACAGTCGCTGACGCGCACGCGCGAGACGCGCGACCGCTTCATCACGGCCGATTACCCCCTGCCGCAGGAGGCGACATCCGGCAAGCAGAAGGTCACCGTCCGCTTCCAGCCCGTCGGCAACTCCACGGCGGGCGGCGTATTCGGGTGCCGAATGCTGCGGGCGGAGACGAAATAGCCCGGTCGTTCCCGCTCGCCTTCACCTTATACTGTTATGCGCCCGTTCCCATTTGAGTCCCCGGGCCAAGTCGTCCGATAAGGGCTTTGGCACACCGCCTTTAGACCCGCACCAGCGGAGGGAAGCGTTGTTGGCATGGCCAGGGCGAAACAGAAGACAAAACCGGTGAAGGTCAAGGCCCCGATGGACCCGGAGACGGCCGCGCGGCTGCGGCGGGTGGCGATCCACCTGACTGCGGCGCTGCTGCTGGTCGGCGGGCTGGGGGCGGGGCTCTACTTTGACCGGGCGTACGTCGAGCACAAGGTGGCCGCCTCCAACGAGCCGCCGCGCGTGGTGCTGAAGAACCGCCCGGTCTGGATGAGCGAGTTCCTCGCCGACCAGATCGCCCGCACCGCCCAGCCAAACGGCACGCACTCGGTCTTCGACCATCAGTTGCTCATCGACACCCGCGAGCTGCTGGAGGCCAACCCGTGGATCCAGGACGTGCGCCAGATCCGCCGCGCGTACGGTCAGCGGCCCGGCGACACTCTGGAGATCGACTGCGACTACCGCGCCCCCGTCGCCTTGGTGCGCTGGAAGGACTATTACTGGCTCGTGGACGGTTCGGGCGTGAAGCTGCCCGAGGCGTTCGGCGAGACGTTCCTGCCGCGGATCATGTTCGGGCAGGACCACAAGGTGAACATCCGCGTGGTCGACGGCGTCCAGCAACCGCCGCCCGAGAGCGGCGCGAAGTGGCTCGGCGATGACCTGAAGGCGGGCCTGGAGCTGGTCAAGCTGCTGTACGGCCGGCCCTACGCGGAAGAGGTCGAGAAGGTGGACGTCGCCAACTTCGCCGGGCGCCGCGACGCCAAGGCGGCGCAACTGGTGCTGGTGACGAAGTACAAGACGCAGCTCCGCTGGGGCCGCCCGCTCAGCGCCAGCGACGACTTCTTCGTCGAGGTGACGCCGGCGCAGAAGCTGAAGTACATGGAGTCGATCTACAGCGAGCTTCACCGCGTGGACGCCAACTGCGAGTGGGTTGACCTTCGCTTCGACACGCCCACGCGCCCGTCCGCTCCGTCAGCGCAGACGGCGACGGCGCAGATTCCCAAGTAGCGGCTCTCTGACCCTGCGCGAAATGGCGCGATGCCGTGGTGACGCCGCACGCAAGCCCGTGACGTGCTGATCGGCGCCGCCGCGTGAGCGTTGCCCGCACGCCGCCGCCGCACGCCGCCGCCGCACGCCGCACGCCGCACGCCGCACGCCGCACGCCGCACGCCGTCGCGGATGTTCCCGCGCGTGACGCCACGGCCGCGGCGATGTCTACTGTCTTGCTCACGTGACCCCCACGGAGCCGATTACCGCTCGCCCGCGCCCGACGCCGCCAATCGTCGATGGAATCGAACGCGGAGCCGCGGCGGCGGCGCTCCTCCTCTGGCTCCTCATCCAGATCGCATCGATCGCCCTGAGCGCGGCCCGCGTCCCGCTGTCGGCGCACTTTGCACGCCCCGGTGAAGCGCTCGCCCTGCCGCAGCTCGTCCTCGCGCAGATGGTGTGCGTGAGCCTCCTCGCGCCGATTCTGCTGCGCGGGTGGACGAGCGGCCTGCTGACGATCGTCTCGGCCGGCCCGATGCTGGCGCTGGCGGCGGTGTTGTCGGGGGAATTCACGGTCTCGGCAATGCGCGCGTGGCTCGCGGTGGCTTGCTGGATCGCCGCCGTGCGCTGCTTCGTTGCCGCCCTTCCGTCGCGATTTCATCTCGTGATCGTCGCCATGGCGAACTTGCTCACGCTCGGGGGGCTGGTGCTGGCTTACGCATCCGCAGAGTATTCGGATCCGCGCGCCTTCCCCTTCGGCCCTGCTGACGCGGCGATGCAGTTCATCGGCGACGCTGGTTCAAATGCGGCGTGGATCTGGATGATCGCGCCGGCCGTCGCGGGCGTGATCTCGCTTGTCGTCAGCGCGCTCCGTCGTTCGCCCAACTTCACATCCGCGCGATGAAGCGCGTGCAAATCGTGATCGGTGGAGGGAAGTGGAAATCAGCACTGCTGAGTCGCGCGGCAGGCGGCGGCTGACGTCACACGTTTTCCACACCCTTATCCACAGCGCATTGCGAAACAACCCTGGAAATTCGTCCGATAACTCGCCATCTTCACGCGTATCAGTTCATCTTGAATATTTCCCCCGCCCGCGGTGGATTTTGGATTTGCAGGAGTGGGGGGATGTGGTAAAGATTCCCTATCGCCTGACGCCGGACGGAACGAGACGCCTTTGCGACACTTGGTTCTTTACGGCGAGTATGAGCTCACGATTGACGACAA
This sequence comes from Tepidisphaeraceae bacterium, assembly GCA_035634055.1. Taxonomy (GTDB): domain Bacteria; phylum Planctomycetota; class Phycisphaerae; order Tepidisphaerales; family Tepidisphaeraceae; genus JAICTV01. The sequence goes on from DASQDR010000101.1 coordinate 27,933, forward strand.
AAATCGGATGCTCGTGCCCGCCGAAATTCGCAAGCAGATCGATCCCCAGCGCGATGGCGAGGCGTTCTTTCTCGTGCTCGGGATCGACGGCAGGCCATGGCTGTACCCGGAAGTGGTGTACGGCAACATGATCTCCCGCGACCCGACCGAGCTGACGCCCAGCGAAGACGCGCTGGCCTACGACCGGATGAACCTCGGGATGGCCAGCCGGATCGAGTGGGACAAGCAGGGACGCGTGCTGTTCCCGGACAAGTTCCTCAAACGGTCCGGGGTCGGAAAAGATGTGACGTTGGTCGGCGTCCGCGACCACTTGGAACTGTGGTCCCGCGAGGATTGGGAGTCCGAGCGGGAGCTCCTGGCGAAGCGGCGGGCGGAACTCGCCCTCAAGGCGCGCCAGGCGCGGCAGTCGCCGACCTGATCTCCTGGCTGACCGGCCGCGGCGCCCGTGCCGCCCGGGACGGTGGCGGAGATCACGAATGAACTCGGGGCGGTACGCTCGCGTACCACGCCCGGCTTCGAATGCAGTTCGGGGAAACAACGCGGAGGCCGGCCACTGCGTAGGCCGGCGAGGCGACACGTCCAGGGAAGGATCGGTCCCTCAAGAGAGCGCGAAAACTGAATAGCAGTTGCCACGAACCGGACGAAAAACGTGTGGAGCCGGTAGCAGGGAAGTTCCGCGCCCACACGCGACGCTCGCCGCCCGTTCGCGACATGGACGTCGCACTCGATCGGGTGGCGCGGGCAGCATAAACGCCGCAAGGACGCGGCGACCGGTCCAAGCCGCACGAATGCGGCTTACGCGATGCCGCACGGACGCGGGGAAGATTGGCGCCGCACGGAGGCGGCGAAGCTCGAGCGCACGGATGCGGCTCTTTGCGAGTTACAGGCCGAAGCGAAGCTCAGGCCGCATGGACGCGGCCGAAGTTGAAGCCGCCGCACGGACGCGGCGAAGCGCAAGCCGCACGGACGCGGCCGAAGTTGAAGCCGCACGGATGCGGCGACGTTTGTTCGCGTGAAGTGGCAGAGACGTGCCGGGGAGGCGCTTCGGGTTGTGGCGCCTCGCGGTGCGGGGATCTCCCGCCCGTCGGCCACCGATCGGGCTGTGCCGCCGTGATGGATCACACGGCACAGAGCGACCGGCGGCCGAGCGGGCGGCTTGTTCGCGAAGCCGCGCGCGTTCGTTAGCCGGCGACAGGGCAATGCCGGCGGACGAACGACCGGGCCGAGGGATGCGGCCCGGTAAAGCGAAACGACCTTGCTTCTCGCCACGGCGTCACAGGGATGTCGACGTCGCGGCACATGGCGATGCAGTGGAGCCGTCCTACGGATGGGGCCCGCGACTGGGATCGCGGGGGTTCGGACGCCCGGCTCTGCCGTATCGCTTATACCCGGCGGGTCTCGCCCGCCGGAATAAGGAATGTCAGCTTTTGCGCGTGGAAGCCCTCCCGCCCTGGCCCCATCTTCGCCGGCAATCGCTGCCGGAGTAACAACCACCGAACTCACTATGCCTCACGGTGATCCACATTGCAAGTTGGATCGCGCGCGCTCGCGAGGCTAGGCTGCCGGTCCGATGCAGCCGCTGCCGCCTTCCGGTCACGACCCCGTCCTGCTCGACGAAGTGCTCGACCTGCTGCGTCCGCAGCCGGGGCAGACCTTCGTGGACTGCACCGTCGGGCGGGCCGGTCACTCATCGGTCATCGCGCAACGTTTGGGTGAATCCGGACTCCTCATCGGCATCGACGCCGACCCGCGCAACCTCGAGTACGCGCAAACCCGCCTGAAGAGTGCCCCCTGCCGGGTGCGCTTGTTTCACGCAAATTTCTCCGAGCTGGAAGACGTGCTCACCGAGGCGGCAGCGCCGGCGGTGGACTCGGTGCTCGCCGACCTGGGGATCAGCACCAACCAGCTCTTCGACGCCGCGTACGGGCTGTCGTTCGCGCAGCACATGCCGCTGGACATGCGCATCGACCCGCGCGTGCGCCGCACCGCCGCCGACCTGGTCAACACCCTGCGCGAGGAGGACCTGGCCAACCTGCTGTTCAACCTGGCGCAGGAGCGTTACAGCCGCCGCGTCGCCAGAAAGATTGCGGAGGCGCGCCGGCAAGCGCCGATAACTTCGACGGAGCGACTGGCCGAACTGGTGCGCCAGGCGATCCCGTCGCGCGGCGGAGCGCCCGAGAAGATCGACCCTGCCACGAGGACGTTCATGGCCCTGCGAATGGCCGTGAACGACGAGCTGGGCAACCTGACCACGCTGTTGCGTCGGGGCCCGGAGTTCCTCGCTGGCGGCGGCCGGCTCGGCGTGATCTCGTTCCACTCGACGGAGGACCGCCTGGTGAAGCAGGCGTTTCGGTCGGCGGAGCAGGCCGGGCAAGTTCGCCTGATCACGAAAAAGCCCCTCTCCCCCACCGACGCCGAGATCGACCGCAACCCGCGCGCCCGATCGGCCAAGCTCCGTGTCGTCGAGAAGCCCTGAGTGCTGCGTCCTGGGTGCTGAGTGATCGGCATTCTTCGCCCGGCACTCTGCACTCAGGGCTCAGCCACTGAAGTCGAGGCGTGACCATGACGCGCGAAACGAAGATCGGTCTGCTGGTGGGCCTGGCGTTCATCATCGTGATCGGGATCCTGCTCTCCGATCACCTCACCAGCACCAACGAGCCGCAGCAGGCGCCGCTGGCGCAGGCGGGTGGGAACGTGCGCAACGGCGTTCTCGTGCCGGGCGGCGGGAACCAGCCGCCGATCACCGTCGCCCCGGCCATTCCCGCGCAGGTCGCGCCGCAGCAGCCGGTGCCGACCAAGGAAGAGCTGACCCCGAAGCAGCCGCCGGTGGAGATCGTGCAGATCGGTGGGAGCACCGGCGCCACGCCGGTCGCGCCGCCGGCCCAGGCGCACGCCCCGGCCGCTCCCCGGGCTGCCGGATCGCAGCACCCGCAGCCGCCGGTGCAGATCGCGCAGGCGAAGCCGGAGATCGCGCGGGCGCCCGTGGCGCCGCAGCCACCGGTGGAGATCGCCCCGGCGCCCACCCCCGTCGCCCGCACGTCTGATCCGTCGGTTCCCGGCTCGCTCGCCAACGTCGCCAGGACGATGGGCGAGGAGCTCGTCCCCGCGAGCGACCGGCCCGAGCAGCTCACGTCGCTCAAGCCCTACGTCCCGCCCGTGCCGCTCCCGCCCGGCGCCAAGCGCGTGAAGGCGGAGTCGGGTGACAGCCTCTCGCGGCTGGCCTCGCGGCACCTCGGCGCGAATAACCAGGCGAACCGCGACGCGATCGTGGCGGTCAACCCGTCGCTCCAGAAGAACCCGGACATCGTGGTGGTCGGACGGACCTACGTGATCCCGCCGCCCGGCGCCGCCGTCGTCGCGACGATCGCGCCACCCGCGGCGCCCGCCGCGACCGTGCAACTGGCGCCCGCGCCGGCCGCACCGCCGATCGCGACGCCCGCCGCTCCCGTTGCGACTTCGAGCCAACCCGCACCCGCCGCCCCGCTGCCGCCGGTGGCGAGCAGGCCGGAATACTTCTACACGGTGAAGTCCGGCGACAGCCTGACGAAGATCTCCGTGGAGCAGCTCGGCAACGCTGGCGGCGTGGCGGCGATCAAGGACCTGAACCAGGACGTCCTCAAGGGCGGCGACATCATCCGCCCCAACATGAAGCTCCGCCTGCCCGCCAAGCCGCTTGCAGCAGCGAACTAAGCCTTGATCGATGAATGCTGAATGCCGAACGGCAGGCATTTCCGGTCGGACACTCGTTCATCATTCAGCATCCCACATTCAGCGTTCTTCACCATGCTCAAGCTCCTCCTCTGCCTGTTCTCCGCCGTGCTGCTCGCGGTGCTGATGCTCCAGCTTCGCCAGCAGCGGCTGGAGCTGAACCACCAGGCGAACAAGCTGCACAACCAGATCGAGGCCCAGCAGGCCAAGCTCTGGAACCAGCAGTTGCAGATCGCCGTCTACACCGCGCCCAACGCGATCTCCAAGACCGTCGGCGAGAAGGACCTGAAGCTCGTCCCGCAGTCGCCGCTGCACGTGGGCCCGTCGAACTGGATGGACGTGCGCGGCGAGCCGGCCAACCACAACTGATCGCCGCGCCGCTCACCGATTGATTCGCCCGCCCCGCCGCCGCACAATCCGCCGCATGCCCCGCCGGCCGCAGTCTGACGAGTACGAACAGTCTGGGCACGAGCCCGTCGCTGACGATGACAACGCCGACCATGACGGCGCCATCGACCCTGAGGGCCCGGACGAATCGGAGATGGATTCTCACGACGATCCGGACCTGGACGTCTGCCCCCACTGCCGGAAGATGATCAGCGAAGAGGCCGAGCGCTGCCCGCACTGCGGGAACTACATCTCGCTCGAGGACGCCCCGCTCTCCACACGGGCGTGGATCGCGATCGGCCTGGTCGTGCTGCTGGTGCTCGCCTTCCTCATCAGCCGTTTCTAGCGGCCCCTGACAAAAAATGTCCGCGTGACGGCGGAACTGCCGATCCTTTATCGGACCGCACTGCCGTTATGAGTACCTTCTCCCCATCCCGCGCGCTCGCCGTGTACCTGTTCATCGCCGCGTTGATGACCGGCCTGATCGGCCGCGTGATTGTCCTCCAGACTTACGGCCGGCAGCAGACCCTTGAGCGCGCCGAGCGGCAGCAGCACACCAAGGAGACCATCGCCGCCCGCCGCGGCGGGATCTTCGACGCCACCGGCATGCTG